>JANNQL010000152.1:0-4508 GCA_031400755.1 Pseudomonadota bacterium
GGCCAGAACAACGTCCAGGGGGCTTGCGATATGGGCGCCTTGTTTAACACCCTGCCAGGGTATGCCGGCCTGAAGAGTGAGGACATCTTCGATCGTTACGAAAAGGCTTGGAAGGTCAAGCTGCCTCGGCGTCCCGGCAAGGCGGCCACCGAGGTATGGGACGCCATCCATGCGGGAGAGATCCGCAGTCTCTACATCATGGGCGAAGACCCGGTGCTGGCCGACCCCAATGCCCTGCACGCGGTAGACGCTTTGGAAAAGCTTGACTTCCTGGTGGTGCAGGACATCTTTCTGACTGATACTGCCAAGATGGCGGATGTGGTTTTGCCGGCTGCCTGTTTTGCCGAGAAGGACGGCACCTTCACCTGTACCGAACGGCGGGTGCAGCGGGTCAGGAAGGCGGTCGAACCGCCCGGCGAGGCCAGGCCTGACTGGCAGATCTTTACCGAGTTGTCCAAGAAGATGGGCTATCCGATGGATTATGAATCTGCTGAGGAGATCTTTGACGAGGTCGCTTCACTTGCCCCGCAATACAAGGGGATTACCTACCCGCGGATTGACCAGGTCGGCTTGCAATGGCCAGTCCCTGACCTCGATCATCCGGGCACCACGGTTCTGCATGTCGGCCAATTCACCCAAGGTCGCGGCCTGTTCATCCCGGAGGATTATACGCCGCCCAAGGAGATGCCTGATGCCGACTTCCCCATGCTTTTTACCACCGGCCGCCATTACGCCCAATACAACTTCGGCAGTATGACCAGGAAGACGGCCGGGCTTGAAAAGATCTGCGGCGAGGCCCTGGCCGAGGTCAATCCTCAGGATGCCGCCAGGCTTGGCATCAGTGAACGCTCGCTGCTCAAGATCAGCTCGCGCCGTGGCACCATCGAAGTTCGGGCCACCGTGACCGAACGCTCGCAGCTGGGGACGGTCTTTATCCCCTATCACTTCGCCGAGGTGCCGGTCAACAATCTTACCTTGAACAACCTGGACCGGCTGTCGCGCAGTCCGCAATACAAGATTTGTGCGATCAAGGTTGAAGTCTTAGGCCAGTAACCCTGGTGTCGTAAGAAAAAATATCTCCTTTGCCAACCATTCTTCAGCTTAGGAGCGGCAGTCAAAAGTTTCGATATTTACGAGTCCCTCAGCAGAGGGTGTTAAATTTTATTGGAGTTCATTATGGCACAGGCTGTAACAAACAAAAAAAAGGCTAAAGGCGCTGCCTCCGGCGCCGTCATGGTGTTGGGCGGCGGCGTGGCGGGCGTCCAGGCGGCCCTCGATCTGACCGAGCTGGGATATTATGTCTATCTGGTCGAGAAATCGGCCGCTATCGGCGGGGCCATGGCCCAACTGGACAAGACCTTCCCTACCAATGACTGTTCGCTTTGAATACTCGCGCCGAAATTAGTTGAGGCCGGTCGGTCTCCCAATATCGAGATTCTCAGCAATGCCGATTTTCTGTCCCTGGAAGGTACGCCCGGGGCCTTTACCGCCAAGGTCGCGGTCCGTCCGCGCTATATAGACCCAGATAAGTGTACGGCCTGCGGTCTGTGCACCCAGTACTGCCCCCGACACCTGGTGGATGATTACAACGAAGGCCTGGCCATTACCCGGCCGATCCATATTGATTATCCCCAGGCGGTGCCGGCCAGCTATTATATTGACCCCAAGGCCTGCCTTTATCTGACCCATGGCACCTGCCAGATCTGTGTGCCGGTCTGCCGGAGTCGGGCCATTGATTTTAGCCAGACCGCCAAAATCGAGAAATTAGCAATCGGCGCCGTGGTCTTGGCGCCTGGCTTTGGTCGGGTGCCGGAGACGACGCTGGCCAAATACGGTTACGGTCTGCACCCTGATGTGGTGACCAGCATTGAGTTCGAGCGGCTGCTCAATCCCTCCGGCCCCTACCAGGGCCATGTCCTCTGTGTCTCTGATCAGCGCCATCCTAAAAAAATTGCCTTTATCCAGTGCGTTGGCTCCCGGGATTTGGGCTGCGACAATGGTTACTGCTCTTCAGTTTGCTGCATGTATGCCATCAAAGAGGCCATGGTCGCTAAAGAACATGAACCATCGCTCGATATCACCATCTATTACATGGACATGCGGACCCAGGGCAAGGACTTCGATGCCGCCAGGAAGCGGGCTGAGGAGCAATTCGGCATTAAATTTGTGCGGGCCAAGGTGGCGGATGTCATGCCGTGGGGTAAAAAAGGTCTCAAACTGACCTACTCCACTGTCGACGGCAAGCATATATTTGAGCAGTTCGACATGGTGGTGCTGTCGGTGGGCCTTGATGCGCCGCAGGACGCTAAGGCGATTGCCAAGACTCTCGATATCGAGCTGAACTCCTTTGATTTTTGCGCCACCACCCCATTTGCACCGCTGAATACCAGCCGCGAAGGGATTTACGTGGCCGGGGCCTTCCAAGGCCCCAAGGACATCCCGGAGAGTGTCACCCAGTCCAGCGCCAGCGCCGGTATCGTCTCGGTCATGCTCCAACAGCAGCGGGGCCTGGGTTCGGTGACCAAGTCGTATCCGGCGGAGCGCGATATTGCCGAAGAGGAGGTGCGGATCGGGGTCTTCACCTGTCATTGCGGCATCAATATCGGCGGCGTGGTCAATGTGCCGATGGTCGATCAGTACGCCGGCGGCATGGAGAACGTGGTCTATCACTCCGAGTCGCTCTACAGCTGCTCCCAGGATGCCCAGGAGGTCATCAAGCAGAAGATCAAGGAGCACAAGCTGAACCGGGTGGTGATTGCCGCCTGTTCGCCCCGCACCCACGAGCCGCTCTTTCAGGAAACCTTGAAGGACGCCGGTCTCAACCGCTCCCTTTTTGAGATGGTCAATATCCGCGATCAATGTTCCTGGGTCCATGCCCAGGAACCTGAGCAGGCCACTCGGAAGTCCATGGACCTTATCCGCATGGGCGTGGCCAAGGCCCGCGGCATCAAACCTCTGGCCGAACAGACCGTGCCGGTAACGCCCAAGGCGGTGGTGGTCGGCGGCGGCGTGGCCGGCATGACCGCCGCCCTGACCCTGGCTGATCAAGGGTTTTATACGACGATTATCGAAAAGGAGGCGAACCTAGGCGGTAACCTCCTGACCATCAAAAAGACCATCCAGGGGGTCGAGACCGAAAAGACCTTGGCGGCCATCATCGATCAGGTCAAGAAAAATAAGCATATCGAAGTTTGCACCCAGGCTGAATTGGTCGATGTCGCAGGCTTTGTCGGCAACTTCAGTTCGGTGGTCAAGCTGAACGCTGGTAAGGCCGCCAAAGAGATCACCATCGATCATGGCGTCATCATCCTGGCCACCGGCGGGCAGGAGTATCAGCCGCAGACCGTCTTAGGCCAAGAGCCGGTCAAGTCCGAGCAGATTATCACCCAGAAGGAGTTGGAGACCAGACTGACCTCGAAAAATAAAAAGGACATCCCCAACTCCGTGGTCATGGTGCAATGCGCCGGGTCACGTGGCGATGATCTGAACTACTGCAGCAAGATCTGCTGCAACCACGCCGTCAAGAACGCACTGACCCTGAAGGCGGCCAACCCCAAGGCCCAAGTCCTTGTCCTCTATCGCGACATGCGGACCTACGGCCTAGCCGAGGAGAAGTATCGCGAGGCCCGGGAAAAGGGAGTGATCTTTATCCCTTATGAGGTCAGCGCTATGCCGGTGATCTCGAAAAAGGGCAAGGCGGTCGAGATCCGCTTCTTTGATCCGATTTTGCAGGAGGAGGTCAGCATGGCCCCGGACCTGGTGACTTTGAGCGTCGGCATCGTACCGCAGAGCACCGAGATCCTGAGCAAGCTCTTGAAGGTGCCGATCACCGCCGATAAATTCTTCATGGAGGCCCATGTCAAGTTGCGGCCGGTGGAGATGCCGGTGGACGGCGTTTACGTATGCGGTCTGGCTCATGCGCCCAAACCTTTAGACGAGACCATAGTCCAGGCCCAGGCCGCCGCCGCCAAAGCTGCCATGCCGCTGGTCAAGGGTATGGTTAAGGTTGACCCCATTGTCTCCCATGTCGATAAGGAGAATTGCATCGGTTGCGGGTTGTGCGTCAGTCTCTGTCCGTATAAGTCGATCCAGATGCTGACCATGGATGACAAGAAAAAGAGGGCGGAGACCATTGTCGCATCCTGCAAGGCCTGCGGCATCTGCGCGGCCCATTGTCCGACCTTCGCCATCTCCATGGGCGGCTTTACCAACGAGCAGATTTTTGCGCAGATCGAGGCCTTTGGTAAGTCAATAGGAGAAGCGTAGGTATTTAGGCTATAGGTTGTAGGCTGTTAGGCAAAGAGGACAAATCCTGGCATTGGGGAAACCTCCATTTAGTGAGCACCGCAAGGCTACAGCCTAAAAACCTATAACCTATAGCCTTTAAGTAATAAGTCAATCAATCGAGGAAAATGTATGAGTCAAGGTTCAGAGTTTAATCCCCGTATCCTCGGGTTTCTATGCAATTGGTGCTGTTACGCCGCCGCCGATGCGGCAGGCGTCTCACG
>JANNQL010000153.1:0-13032 GCA_031400755.1 Pseudomonadota bacterium
GCCGGTGGTGGTGGTCACCAGTCATGGCGGCAGCTCCACCAAGGCCGTGGTCCAACAGATGGTCATGAAGAAGGCCGAATACGCCGCCAGCGCCATCGCCGTCAAGAGCACCCGTCTGGAGATCACCGAGGTCACCAAGAACAAGGGCGGCATCGGCGCGGTCAGCGAGGGCTTCTTCCACCTGAATCCGGATGGAGCAAAGATTGTCAAGACCGACAAGATCGAGCGCCCCCTGGCGCTGATCACCATCGGCGCCCCCACCCCGGATGTCCAGAAGATCATCGACTATTTCCGTTCGCCGGAAGGCCAGAAACAGATTGTTGAGTAACCAAGAGGAAATGGGGACAGATTTGATGGTCCTTTAAATCTGTCCCCATTTCCGGTTTTCGTTCAAATGGAGCGCACCATGAAATCATCCTTGAAACTTTCCCTGCAGGCCAAAATCTTAAGCGGCTTCTTAGCAGTCACCCTGCTCAGCCTGGTGGTCGGGGCCCTGGGCTGGAGCGGCCTACGCTATGTGGCGGCCAAGATGGACGCCACCGGCGCCATCGATCTGCCCTCCATGGAAACCATCGCCAGGATCACCTCCAGCCAGTGCAAGGTCAAGGCGGCGGTACGCTCCCTGGTCAACCCGGAGGTCACCCGGGAGAGCCGCAAGACGCTATACGCAGAGATCGAGACGGCGCTGGCCGCTGCCGATCTGGCCATCGCCGACTTCACCAAGCTGCCAAAGGGCCAGGCGGTCGGGGCCAAGTGGCAAGAATTCGGGCCCGCCTGGCAGACCTGGGTCGCCGACTCGCAGACCAGCATGGCCATCGCCCAAAAAATTGACGCCCTGGCCATTGACAAACCACAAAAGCTGGCCGCAGAGGCGGAGAATCGTTTTGGCACCTATCGGGATTGGGCCTTTGAGGTCAGCAAGGCCATCTTGAATAAACAAAAGATTGCCGTGCCCCTGGAGGTGAAGGAACTCAAATTCGCCCAATGGCTCTCCGGGTTGCAGTCCGACTCCAAGGCGGTGTCGGCAGCCAGGGACGCACTGCTGGCCGAGTTGAAAGGCGGGGTGTCGGCGGTCAAACAGATTCAGGATTTTATCGATATCAGTGAGTTTGACCTGGGCCGGGACGTCTTTGTGGCCGAGGTCCTGCCCTCGATTGACGGCATCAGCCGCAAGTTGGGCTCGATCATGGAGCCGATCCAGCAGTCCCTCACCCTGTATGAAGAGTTGGCCCGGCACGACCAGGAGAAAACAGAACTGTCATTGAAGGCCACCGAGACGATTTTCACCGCCATCGCCGAACTCACCCGGCAGTCGGTGCAGGACAATTTGAGCGCCAGCGCGGCCTTTACCGAGAAGGTAGTCACGGGACTGCTCCTGGTCATAGTGATTGGCGCCGTCCTCTCAATCCTGATCGGCCTCTTCCTGGGCCGTGGCATCAGCCGACCGCTGCAACGCTCCATCGACGAATTGAGCGCCAGCGCCAGCCAGGTGGCCGATGCCGCCAGCCAGGTATCTGCCTCCAGCCTGGCCCTGGCCGACAACGCCTCAGCCCAAGCCGCTGCTCAGGAAGAGGCCGCAGCCTCCCTGGAGGAAGTAACGGCGATGAGCCGCAGCAACGCCGATAACGCCAGCCAGGCCGACACCTTCATGCGCGAGGTCACGGAAGTTATGGTCGGCACGGCCCAGTCCATGCAAGAGCTGGTGGTCTCCATGGACGGTATCTCCAAGGCCAGCGAGGAGACCTCCAAGATCGTCAAGACCATTGACGAAATTGCCTTCCAGACCAACCTGCTGGCCTTGAACGCGGCGGTAGAGGCGGCGCGGGCCGGCGAGGCCGGGGCCGGCTTCGCCGTGGTGGCCGATGAGGTCAGAAGTCTGGCCCTGCGGGCGGCAGATGCGGCCAAGAACACTGGAGAACTGATCGAAAAGACCGCCAAGCAGGTCAAGGCCGGGGCCAATGTCGCCCGCCAGACCTCCGAGTCCTTTGCCAAGGTCAGCGAACAGACCAAAAAAGTCGTTGGCCTGGTCAGCGAGATCACCGGATCGAGCGAGGAGCAGGCCAAGGGCACCCGCCAGATCAACCAGTCGGTAATGGAGATGGACCGGGTCACCCAAAGCAACGCGGCCAGCGCCGAAGAGACGGCCTCAGCGGCGGAGACCATGTCTGGCCTAGCGGCTGGGGTACAGACGGTAGTGGACGGCTTGGCGGCCATCATCAGCGGCGGCGGCCAAGGCGGCAAGGCCAAGTCCGCATCCTCCAGACCGATGCGGGCGATTGCCGCACCACCAGTTAAGCAGGCCAGCAACTCGTAAGTGGCTACCTACTCCCCTTCCCCCTTCTAGGGGGAAGGCCGGGATGGGGGTCTCTCCTCCAACGCCGCCAGGATAACCTCCAAAACTCCCTCAATATTGCCGAGCACCTCGTTATTCCAAAAGCGCAATACATGGAAGCCTTGCGCTTCGATTCTCGCCGTGCGGTCTGTATCGTAGGCCCTCCGTTCGGCGTGTTGACCGCCATCCACTTCCACCACCAGTTTCCTTTCGACGCAGGCAAAATCAACGATATAGCCGCTTACGACATACTGCCGTCGAAATTTATGCCCATGCAGTTGCCGTAGGCGCACATGCCGCCACAATAAACGCTCGCTGTCGGTCAGGTTGCTCCGCAACTGGCGGGCGAAGTCGCGTTGTTCGGTGGTCATGAGTAACCCCCATCCCAACCTTCCCCCTACGAGGGGGAAGGGGCCTTTTAATTTACTTTGTCACATTTGACGCAATTATCGATAGATTCACACCATTTCCCCCTGAAAATTCCCTCCCCCTGTGAGGGGGAGAGCCAGGGTGGGGGGGGCGCCAATGCTCTGCCCTCTCCTCCCCCGTCGCCGCAGCCATTTATACAACTCGTGACTACAGAAGAGCAGGGCCGGGAAGGGCAGGAGAATCCAGAGGTCATTCATCGGTACGCTTGCGGTGTTGAAGACCTTCTGGACTACCGGCAGGTTGAGCATCATCCAGACCCAGACCCCTTCCGCCGCCACCGCCACCAGCAACAGACGGTTCGACAGAAAGCCAAGGCTTAAGGACGAAAACTCCCAACTGCGCATGGTCCAGACGTTCAGCATCTGACAGGTCACTGCACCCAACAGGGTCATGGTCATGGCCTGCCGGTGCAGGAGCGGATCGGTCAAGATGCGCTCGCCATAGTGCCAGCCGTGCATGTGCAGAAAGGTGAGGAAGGCGACCATGGCGGCCAGGCCCTCAATGACGCCGAGAAAGAGGTAGCCGCGCTTGAAGACCTCCCAGTCGAGGATTTTTTCGTGACGACCCACCGGTGGCCGCTGCATAATGTTTTTTTCTGGTCTCTCACTGCCGAGAGCAAGCCCCGGCAGCATGTCCGAACCCAGATCGATGGACAGGATCTGAATGACGGTGAGCGGCAGGGGGATCTTCAAAAAGAATTGCAGGATATAGGGCACAATCTCCGGGACATTCGAAGCCAGGAAGTAGGTCACGAATTTCTTGATGTTGAAATAGACGGTCCTGCCCTCCTCAATGGCAGTGACGATGGACGAGAAATTGTCGTCCAAAAGCACCATGTCGGCCGCCTCCTTGGCCACCTCGGCGCCGGAGAGCCCCATGGCGATGCCGATGTCGGCCTTTTTCAGGGCCGGGGCATCGTTGACCCCATCGCCGGTCATGGCCACCACCTCGCCGTTGTTCTGGAGGGCGGTGGCAATCCTGAGCTTCTGGCTGCTCGCCATGCGGGCAAAGAGCACGTCCTGGTCCGCCAGGATCTCCTCCAACTCCTCGTCGCTCAAGCCCTCAAGCTCAAGCCCGGTCAACAAGCGGTCGTAGGTCATGCCAATCTTGTCGGCTATGGCCGCAGCGGTGCGCGGATTGTCGCCGGTGATCATCATGATGCGGATACCGGCAAGCTTGCAGGTAGCGACCGCCGCCGCCACCTCGGCCCGGGGCAGGTCCATGATCGCTACCAGGCCAAGTAACGTCAACTCCTCCTCCTTTTCACTATCACCACGGGCCACGGCCAGGACCCGGTAGGCCTGGTTCTCGAAGATATCGGCCTGCTCATCGACCTGCTTCCTGACGGCAGCGTTCAGCGGCTGCCGGCTGTTGTCGGCGGCGCAATAGGCGGTGCATTTGGGCAGCAGCACCTCAAGCGCCCCTTTGGCAAAAAGCTGCACCGCCTCGCCATCCTGATAGACCGTGGACATCATCTTGCGGTCGCTGGTGAAGATATGCTCGTGGACCTTGGTGAGGGCCGGCAGCGTGACCCCGCGCTTCCTGGCGGCGGCGATCAGGGCCAGCTCAGTCGGGTCGCCGCGCAGGGTATCATGGTCTATGCTGGCCCGGCAGTTAAGGGGCCCGGCCAGGAGCAAGGCCTGAAGCCGCTCAGCGGCACTGGCCTTCTCGCCGCTGAGCGTGAATTCTCCGGCCCCCCGGTAACCTTCGCCGGAGACGGCAACCTCTTCGCCGCCGGCCAGCCACAGGCATTTCACCGTCATCTCGTTCTTGGTCAAGGTGCCGGTCTTATCAGTACAGATCACCGTGGTGCTGCCCAAGGTCTCCACTGAATCGAGGTTCTTGATCAGGGCCTGACGCCGGGCCATGCGCTGGCTGGCCAGAGACAGCGACAGGGTGATGGTGGGCAGCAGGCCCTCCGGGACATTGGCCACGATCAGCGACAGGGCAAAGATCGACGCCATCAGCAGCCCCTTGCCGAAAAAGAGCCCCAGCCCGAAAAAGACACCGCCGATGAGCAGGGCAATAATGGTCATGGTGTGGGTGATGCGAATGACCTCGCGCTGCATGGGGGTCAGGGCCTTGCGGACGTTTTGGGTGAGGCTGGCGATCTTGCCGAACTCGGTGGCGCTGGCCGTGCCGGTGACCAGGGCCACCCCGCTGCCGGTGACAACGGTGGTGCCGGCAAAGACCATGTTGCGGGCCTCAAGCTGGCGATGGGCCTCGCCGGCCAGCAATTCCCGGTTGGCCGGGGCCGATTCGCCGTTGAGAGAGGAGAGGTTCAGGTAGAGGGAATTGACTTCGATCAAGACGCCGTCGGCGGCTACCTTATCGCCTTCCTCAAGCAGCATGACGTCACCCGGCACCAGGTCTCTGGAATCGATGCTCAGCGCCTGCCCCTGACGACGCACCGAGACCAGGGTGGGCATCAGTGTCAGCAGCGCCTCCATGACCTTGTCGGTCCGGTAGTCCTGCCAGAAGGTGAAGGTGGCGGTGACCACGACGGCGGCCAGGATGGCCCAGGCCAGGATGTCGGTGCCATCTCCGGGCGCAAAGTGATCGGCGACAAAGGCGAGTCCGGCCGCCACCTCCAAGAGCAGGGCGAAGAGCTGGCAGTACTGGCGGAGATAGGCCAGCAGATAATTTTTCTTGGCGGCCGTTTCCAGGACATTGGGGCCGAACTCCTGCCGCCGCCGGCTTACCTGGGCGGCGGTCAGCCCCTGTGCCGTGGTCTGCAGGCGGCGCATGAGGGCCGTCTGGTCGAGCATGAAAAGGCGGCTGGGATTATCCATTTTCACTCTCACAAAAAGGCACGGGATGGTTAAGCAGATTAGCCATCTTCACGGCCATAGAAGGCAATGGTGTTGATCGGCGTCTCATGAAAAAGACGTTCGATGGGCTTGGCCCTGAACAGGCGGGAAAGGATGGACAGCCGCCGTCCGCCGATGACCATCAATTGAAATGGATGGTGCGAGAGATGATGAAGCACCTGATCGACTTCATTCCTGGCTGCGGCATGCTTGATGTGAAGGGGGACGCCCATGAAGCGGGCGAGCTTCGTGTAATGGGACAGGCTATCGTTGATCTTCTTCAGCAGGGCCCGGGTGAGCGGCATATCGAGCTCCGCCAGCTTTTTCGAGTCAACCGGGGTGATGCTGTAGAGCTCGGCAGCCGCCCCATAGGCCTGGGCCAGACCGGCAAAGAAGGCGAATTTCTTCACCGACAGCCGGTCCTCCTCGATGGGCAACACCATGCGCCGCACTGCATGGGCGGCGTCCAGCCGGACCACCTGGACCACGGCCAGATCCGCAGGCAGGTTAAGCCTGACCAGCTGCGCGCTCAAAGAATTCTCAAAAAAACCACGGCGCCGACGGGTGCTACAAAACAGGGTGTCAACCCGATTTTCTGAGAGATATCGTCTGATGGCCTTGGCCGGGTTGCCGCTAAGCAGTATCCGTTCCGTGGCGACATGGTCGATCGCGGCCGCCTCCTCGATAACGGCCATGCTTCTTTCCACGTCTTCCAGGCTGTCCTCGGGGTTCTCGACGTGGAGCATGGTCAGGGTAAAACCGTGCAGAGTGGCGTAGCGCAGGGCATAAAGGGCCGCGACCTCGGCAGTGATCAGACCGTTTACCGCTGCAATGACCTTCATGGGCACCTCCTTTACGCTTGCCTGGCCCGGCCCGGAACTTCTCCCGGCCTATTGATGTCCTCTATTGCTAACAGCCTTCAGTCTTCAGCCTAAACAACCTGAGCAGTTACTATTTGTATTCCGTTAAAGCGCACCTTGTAAAGTGATTTTTCTTAGACAAGGCCTTAAAGCAATTTCAGGAAAATACCGGCCATAGATGCTTGTAAAGTGTTGAGGCTCCTCCCCCGTGACTATTTTGCGACGCCATCAAAAATAATAAATTGACAGCACCCCTCAAACTTTTTATAGCTTTATTCTGAAGATATCGAAACACATCACCCCTGCGCCAGAAAATAGCTCAATCAGCAAAGGGCGGGGCAAGGGGGCAATTATCCGCCCCTTCTTCATATGCTACTTTGTAGCTACTGATTGCGAGAAAAAATCCACGCACCTATGCCTAAGGTTTTTCACTCACTGCGCTTCAAGCTGATCGCCTTTATCTTCGTCGCGGTCTGCCTGTCGAACCTCATCCTCTTCTTCTTGGTCCAAGAAAAGGTCTCCGGTGAATTGCTCCATCTCGAAGACAAGCTCCTTAAAAAATCCATCTCGCAGATCTCCTCCTTCCTGGAAAACCATGAGGGGAGAATCAGCAAAAAACAAGAATTCCTCAAAATACTGACCGAACAAAAAGGCGGTAGCCTGGCCGAAATGTTCGCCAAGCTTGCCGTAGAGCCCCTCCTGGTAAGAGACATCCTGCCGCTTGACGCCATGGCCAAGCTTGCCTTGTATGACAAACAGACGGTCTATTACTTTGTCGCCAACAAAAACGGCACGGTGGTCAACTCGCTGCCAGAAGCCACCAACATCCCGGCGGCAGAAGCGGCGACCATGGGCATCGTCTCCAGTAATGCCACGGAGTCGCTCGCCAACCTCCTCGGAAACGAATCAATCCGCCACTTCCAGGAAAAAATAGCATACGAAGGCACGACCTTAGGCACTCTCTATTTGGGATTGTCCGTCAGCAAAGCGCTGTCCGACGTCTCCGAAGACCAGGCTGCCGACCCCGAGCTTGCCTTCCTCAACCACTACGACCTAAAAGAAATGACTACCATGACCGGTGGCGAGGTCATGGTCTTCGCCGAAGGCCAAGTCCTCGCCACCGATCCCAGCCTGACTGCGGCGCCTGAAGAATTTGTCCAGACCGTAAATAAGTGCCGCACCCAGAATAAACCAATTCGACAAGTGCTTAAAAAGGGCGGGATGTTACACAACGTCGCCTTTGTCCCAATCACGCTCGGCCAAGCAAAGCTCGTCGTCCGCCTGGCCATCCCCATGAAAATTACTCATGAAGCAAGGCATTCGATAAAACTACTGCTGCTCATGGCAAACACCATCCTCCCTGCCTGCCTGGTGCTGGCCCTCATGCTCTTCATAATCCAGACCCTGAACCGACCGCTCGGGGTCATCGTTGATTTCCTTAGGCAGGTGGCGGCGGGCGATCTCAGCCAAAGGCTGCCGATCAATAGCCGAGACGAACTCGGCGAACTGTCAACTGCGATCAACTCCATGTGTACAACGATCCAGAACACCATTGCCCAACTCGAACAGGCCACCGCCCAGGCCACCATGATGGCCACCAAGGCGGAAATGGCCAACGTCGCTAAAAGTGAGTTCCTGGCCAATATGAGCCACGAGATCCGTACCCCCATGAACGGGGTGATCGGCATGAACGGCCTGCTGCTGGACACCGAGCTGAACAAGGTCCAGCGGAGCTATGCCGAGACCGTGCGCACCTGTAGCGAATCCCTGCTGGCCCTGCTCAACGATATTTTAGATTTTTCCAAGATGGAGGCCGGCAAACTAGATCTTGAGATGCTTGATTTCGACCTGCGCGCCATGCTGGACGACTTCGCCTCCATGCTGGTCCTGCGCGCTCACGACAAGGGGATCGAATTCATCTGCGCTGCCGCCCCGGATGTCCCGACCTACCTGTGCGGCGACCCGGGCCGCCTGCGCCAGATCCTCTTAAACCTGGTCGGCAACGCCCTGAAATTTACCGAGCATGGTGAAGTCGCCGTGCGGGCAACGTTGGTTTCGGAAACCGACTCCGAGGCAGTGCTGCGCTTTTCGATAAAGGACACCGGCATCGGCATCCCGACGGCCAAGCGCAATCTTCTCTTCCAAAAATTCACCCAGCTGGACGCCTCGATCACCCGCCAATACGGCGGCACCGGCTTGGGGCTGGCCATCTCGAAGCAGTTGGCCACGGCCTTTGGCGGTGAAATTGGCGTCAATAGCGAAGAAGGCCACGGCTCGGAGTTCTGGTTTACGGCCCGCCTTGCCAAACAAGCTGAACGGGAACGCAACATCCCGACGTTGGCCGATATACGCGGAGTCCATACCCTGGTGGTGGATGACAACGCCACCAATCGCGAGGTGCTCATGGCCCAGCTTAAGGCCTGGGAAGTGCGCTCTGTAGAAAGCCCGGACGGCCCCACGGCCCTGCAGGCGCTATATCGGGCCAGAGACGCTGGCGACCCTTTCCTGGCCGCCATTATCGACATGCAGATGCCCGGCATGGACGGCGCGGCCTTGGCCCAAATCATCAAGTCCGACCAAACCCTGAAGGACACCCACCTGGTCCTGATGACCTCACTCGGCAGCCAACGAGGCGAGGCCAAGCGCATGCAGGAAATCGGCTTTTCCGCCTACCTGCCCAAACCGGCCCGGCAGTCAGACCTTTTCGACAGCTTGTCCGCCATCTTGGCCGTAAAAACAGCCGCCCCCCAACCGACGCAACCCATCGTCACCCGCCACACAATTCGTGAAATGCGCCGGAGCGCGCTTCGTATCCTGCTGGCCGAAGACAACATTGTCAACCAACAGGTGGCCGTAGGCCTCCTCAAAAAACTGGGGCTTCGGGTAGATGCCGTGGCCAACGGCGTCGAAGCGATCACCGCCCTTGAGACCCTCCCCTACAACTTGGTGCTGATGGACGTACAGATGCCGGTGATGGACGGCTACGAGGCCACCCGCCAAATCCGCAGTCCTGAGTCCGCTGTCAAAAATCACCAAATCCCCATTATCGCCATGACCGCCAACGCCATGCAGGGCGACCGGGAAAAGTGCCTGAAAGCGGGGATGGACGACTATGTCGCCAAGCCGATTGAGCCCGAACTCCTCTTGGCGGCGCTGGACCGTTGGCTGCCAAAGGACCCTGCGGCAACACCCGAACATGGCCCTGCCAAACCCGTTGAGGCCGCTCTTGTTCCTGGAGAGGAGGTGTTTCCCCATGTACTACGGACCTCGAGTTTTCCCGTGTTCGATAAGGCAGCCATGATGGCCCGTATGATAAATGACGAAGAGCTTGCCAATATGGCTGTCATGACTGCCCTGGAGGACATCCCCTTGCAGATCAAGATGATTAAGGAGTATCTTGAAGCTGGAGACGCCAAGAGCGCCGAACGCTCGGCCCACACCATCAAAGGCATCGGGGCCACCATTGGCGGAGAGGCCCTGCGCGCAGTGGCCTTTGAGATGGAACAAGCCGGTGGGTCCGGCAATTTGGCAGCTGTCCGACTGCTTCTCCCTGAACTGGAGGCGCAGTTTGCCTGCCTGCAGGCCGCGATAGGCCAAGATTTCAACAACTAAGGGACCACCATGAACACAATACTGCGAATCTTTCTCGTCAGCGCCATGCTGCTGGCCATTGGGCCTGTGCCTGCTACCTCTAAGGAGCCTATTAAAATCGGCGTGGCGGCGATGATCTCGCCCAAGGAAACCTTCAAGTACTACCAGGCCATGCTGGAGTATGTCGGAAAAAAGACAGGCGAGACAGTGGAACTCGTACAGCGGCCCACCTATGCCGACATGGACGAATTGCTGAAAACGGAAGAGGTCAAGATCGCCTTTATCTGTTCAGGCCCCTATATCAAAGACCGGGCCGAGTTTGGCGTCGAACTTCTGGTGGCGCCGGTGTCCTATGGTCAACCGTTCTATCACGCCTATATAATTGCGGCCAAGGACAGCCCTATAAAATCACTCGCCGAGATGGAGGGCAAGAGCTTTGCCTTCACCGACCCCCACTCAAACACCGGCTGCCTGGCGCCAACTTTCATGGTGGGCTCGCGATTCAATAAGACCCCGGAGAAATTTTTCTCGAGAGTTCTCTACTCCAAGCAACACGACAAATCCATTGAAATGGTGGCGAAAGGCCTGGCCGATGGGGCGGCGGTGGACAGCCTGATCTATGATTACGCCGTAGCCCGCAATCCGGTTTACACCAGCCAGACCAAGATCGTCGAGAAGTCACCGGCTTACGGCATCCCGCCCATCGTCACCACCAAGGGCCTCGATCCGGCAGTCAAGGCCAAGATCAAGCAGGCCTTTCTGAAAATGGCCGATGACCCCAAGGGCCAGGAAATACTTATCGAAATCAAGATTGACAAGTTCATCGTGCCCGATGACAAAAGCTACGACACCGTCCGTGAAATGGAGTCCTGGCTCAAGGACTTCAAGAAGGAGTAGAACCTAAAAATCCCCTCTCCCTCAGGGAGAGGGCCAGGGTGAGGGGGCCATTAGTCTCACTAAGCAGGCTACAGGACAAGAAAAAGCAGGAAAAACAAAGTCAAGGCGACATAGAGCAGATAGACCCCAAGGACGCCATGCTGCAAGAAGGCACGCAGCGTAAAGGCCAGGCGACTGAGGCCCCGGCACGAGGGATACAGCAGGCGGTCGAGAACGACATCGGGGGTGTGATCAGCCAGCCGCGCCAGGGCCGGAAAAAAACCAAAGGGCTGCTCGCCTTTGATGTCCATCCACAGACCCCAAGAAAAAAGACCCGTCAACATCTCGGCAAAGGAAGCGGCAGTGTACTGCATCCGCGCCGATGGCTTTAGATAGCCGCAACCCCAGGTGGAGGGCCGCTCGCCAGTTATCACCCGCTGCCGCTGCCAAAAGGCCAGACCGCCGGCAATGGCCAGAAAAAGGAACGCACCGATACTGATCCACCCGACTGGTGCCAAGGCCCCAGGAAAATCTGCTGGCGCCGCCACCGCCCCCCAGGCCGCCAAGGCCCGCCCCAACACCGGCACGATCAGCGCCGGAAACACCCCGATGACTAGACAGCAGCCCAGGATAATCGCCATGGCAACCGTCATGCTGCGCGGCGATTCGGTAATGGTCTTTGCCCAAACCTTACGGGGCCCGCCCAAAAAAGTCACGCCAACGACCTTGACGAAACAGGCCACGGCCAGTGCCCCGATCATGGCAAGCATTGGCGCCGCCAGCACCGCCAGGGTCAAGGCAAAGGGGGCGCCGACCGCCTGACTGTGCAAGAGACCCAGATAGATCAACCACTCACTGACAAAGCCGTTCAAGGGCGGCAGGCCGCAGATGGCCACCGCCCCGCCCAGAAAACAGATGCCGGTGATCGGCATCCGGGTGAATAAGCCGCCATATGAGTCAAGCTGCCGGGTGCCGGTGGCATTGATGAACGAACCGGCGCTCAGGAAGAGCAGTGCCTTGAACAGGCCGTGGTTGACGACATGCAGCAGTGCCCCGGCCAGACCCAGAACAACGAGCGCCGGCTGCTCGAAGCTTCGCCCCAAGAGTGCCACCCCTAAGCCGATCAGGATGATGCCGATATTTTCCACCGAATGATAGGCCAAGAGCCGCTTGACATCATGCTGGGCAATGGCAAAGGCCACCCCCATCACCCCGGAGACCACCCCCAAGACCAGCACCGTCCAACCCCACCAGGGGGGGATGTGGACAAAAAAGCTGGTCATCCGCACCAGCCCGTAAATCCCCATCTTGATTACCACGCCTGACATCAGGGCCGAGACATGGCTAGGGGCGGCGGCATGGGCCTCCGGCAGCCAGATATGCAGCGGCATGATGCCGGCCTTGAGCCCAAAACCGAAGATGGCCAAGGCAAACATGGCAGTGGCGATGGGGCTTCTAGCATCAAGTGCGGCAATCTCCGGAAAGTCAAACGTCCCGCTGCCCTGCGCCAGGAGGATGAAGAAGGCGTAGAGGGCCAGGGTCGCGACATGGGTGGTGGTCAGATAGACAAAGGCGGCTCGCCTGGTCTCTTCCTTGCCCTGCTCGGTCAGGATAAGCAGGAAGCTGGCGAGGGCCATCAGCTCCCAGGCGATCAGAAAGAGGATGGCGTTTCGGCAGCTCGGCAGGGTCACTATGCTTGCGGCAAGGATTCCATAGAGGAGTCGAAGCCTGCCGGCAGACTCCGGATGACGATGATGGGGAAAGTAGCCGAGGCCATAGATGCTGCCCAGGCCGCAGATCAAAAAGGCCGGCAGCAAGAAGACGGCGGCCAGTCCGTCCAAGCGCAAGAGGATATGGGCGCCAGGGACCGCCCAGTCATGGGCCAACTCCGGGGCCGCGCTGCCAGCCAGCGCCCCACAGACCGATACCAGGCCAAGGATGGCGCCGACCACCAGCAGCCCGGCGCTCAGGCGCTCACCAATATCCGAACGCCGCCCGACCAGCCAGGCGGGCAACCCGGAAAAGAACACCATGACTATGGCGGCGGTATAGGCGGTAATGACCATCAGACCCTCAAGCAGAGTATCATTTTATCCTTTAGAAAACCCCACCCCCACCCTAGCCCTCCCCCTGA
>JANNQL010000154.1:0-27955 GCA_031400755.1 Pseudomonadota bacterium
ATTCGGCATTCCTTTATCAGGAAACGTATTCTCCGCCTTCACTGCATCCACGCTGCTGATAGTAAAAATCAGCAGGCTCAGGCTGCATAAGACGATAGAAATCCCCACCGCTACAGTGAGAAATCTTGAAGCAAACAAATCTGGTGTTCTCATGATTGATATCTGGCTCGCACTTGTCGCTGATATCGGCTGAGGTCATCGCTTCGTGCCACCAGAGGTCATGTCCTTCCTTGAAATTGATGGTATTGCCGCCCCGTTTGACCACCAGGGTATTGGTGATCGTCGGGCACTCCAGCAGGGCGTCATCGACATTGGTCTTTAAGGTTATGGTCTTGCCAGCCCTGAGCACGGCGTCGGCGATGATCAGGACCTTGGCCTCGCAGTCCTGGATGCGGCTCTTCAGGCTGGGGGCGGAGAAGCCGGCAAATACCACCGAATGGACGGCGCCGATCCGGGTGCAGGCCAGGAGGGTGATGGCCAGTTCCGGGATCATCGGCAGATAGACGGCGACCCGGTCGCCCTTCTTGACGCCCAGTTTTTTTAAGACATTGGCGCAGCGGCAGACGGCGGTGTGCAGCATCTGGTAGGTGTAGACCTTGACGTCCTCTTCGGGCTCGCCCTGCCAGATGATGGCGGCCTTGTTGCGGCGGCCGTCGGTCAGATGCCGGTCGAGGCAATTGGCGGAGACATTGAGCTTACCCCCGACAAACCACTTTACTTCAGGCTTGTAGAGATCACAGTCCATCACCTTGTCCCAGCGCTTGTCCCAGGTGAGCAGTTCTGTCGCCCGGTCGGCCCAGTATCCTTCGGGGTCATCCATGGAGCGCTTGTAATGGGCCTCGTACTCGGCCATGCTCTTGACACAGGCGTTTTGCCGGCCTTCCTCCGGCGGATTGAAGACACGCTTCTCGGTTGATAGACTTTCAATGTTTTTTTCTTCGCTCATAAGCCCTCCAGAATTCATTTATTTACAATTAAAACGATGTTACATGCCGCATGGCCGGACGATACGACTGTTTAGTTTTATCGGATGACCACGTATTTTTTCTCATACTTAACAACGTGGTAGGAGGAGGTCAAGGGAAATGTAGGTAGAAATACGTTTTTTTGGAGGGACTGGGAAACACGAAAAAAGGGCTTAGATTGGCGATGTTGGCAATTGCCTCTTGTGGCTAAAAAAATATTCAGCACAAATTGACATTAGCCACTCAGCGCCTGTCTTGTCCTCCCTCATCGGACTTCGGCCACCCTCTCCCCCGTTGGGGCGAGGGGATGTGCTATTTTTTCCTTCTCCCCCCATGCGAGGAGAAGGCGCCCCAAAGGGGCGGATGAGGGGAAGCTGAGAACTGTTAAGAGTCGCGGTGCCGATTGTGATATTTGCTTCTGTCGGTGAGTATGGTAGATTGACGTGGCCCCCCTATATTTGGCAACTGTCTGTGGCCGCAAAAATCAAAAATTAGGTGATGCTAAAAAATATGTCTCCCTGGCGCCCCCACATTAAGGGTGGCACATGCAGCGCCTTCTCGTCAGCGGTCTTCCTTCTGTTTGTCCTCTTGTTTGGTTTTGGGGGCGCTGGCTGCCATCGTCGAGTTGTCCCGGCGATCTCTGCGTGTAACTTTGTTCGGCTCGAGGCCGCAGACGTCCCCGCGTTTCTGGACGATGCTGCGGATAAAGAACCACTGCAGCGCGCCATTGCCGCCAGTGTCCGTTATTGGCAGGGTCAGGAGGCGGGCCGTCTGCTGCGGGTCTGTGATGCGGCTTATCGGCCAAGAGATTTTTTGGCCTCCTTGCAGAAGTTTCAAGAGATCTTGACAAGGGTGCCGGTCGCAGGATTGAAGGAGGCGGTCGCCGAAAACTTCGAGGTCTGCCAAGCCTTGAGTGGACAAGGCTCGAATGATATCCTGGTGACCGGCTATTATCAGCCCAAGTTCATGGCCCGCCGGGAGCGGAAACCGCCGTTTATCTATCCGGTATACAAGCTGCCTGCTGATTTGGTTCAGACCCAGGTCGTTGCCGAGGGAGGGGGGACCGAAGAGGTGGGGCGAGTGCAGGACGGGCGACTGGCCCCTTACTGGACCCGTGCCGAAATCGAGACGAGCAACAGGCTCCAGGGCAACGAGTTGTGTTATCTGGCTGACCCGGTCGAGGCCTTTATCCTGCAAGTGCAGGGGTCGGGCCTGGTGGAGTTTGAAGATGGCATTGTCCGGCAACTTCTTTTCGCTGGCACCAATGGCAGGCCGTATCGCAGTATTGGCCGTTTGCTGGCGGACGAGGGCCGCATCCCTCTGGCCGAGATCGACATGCCGCGTATTCGCCGTTATCTGCATGAAAATCTTGACGACCGCCAGAGAGTTCTCCATTATAATGAGAGGTATGTCTTTTTTCGTCTGGAGGAGCAGACCCCCGGACGTGGCCCGGTAGGCAGCATGGGGGCGGCCTTGACCCCAGGCCGCTCGGTGGCCCTGGATCAGGAATGTTTTCCGATGGGCGGCCTCTATTTTTTGCAAACCGAACGGCCGGTTGAGCAGGGCGAGGCAGACACGCGTTGGCAGCCGTTGAGCAGGTTCGTCCTGCATCAGGACACGGGCGCCGCCATCAAGGGTTCCGGTCGGCTGGATTTTTTCTGGGGCAGCGGCGATTACCCGGAACGGGCCGCTGGTCTGATGAAACAGCCTGGTCGCCTCTATCTGTTGATGCCGAAGTGCCAGTCAAGTGAATAGCCTGAGTACCTAACAGACTACAGTCTAATAGTCTAAGCAACCTATCATTTCATTTGGGAGGTCGTTGATGAAACAATCGGAAATTGATTATTGGATTGCCACCATGCTGGATACCTTCGGCAGTGTCTCCGACTTGAATGTCACGGTTGGCAAGCCTCTGCAGGTGGAGACTTCCGGTTCGCTGACCCCGGTGCCGGTCGTCCCGGAGGTCAAAGAGCTGACCCCCTTCCAGACCGAGGTCTTTGCCTTAAATATCATTGGCGGCAATAAACGGCTGCTTGATGATCTGGCCCGCAAAGGTTCCTGTGATCTCTCTTATGCCTTGGGCGACAAGGCCAGGTTTAGGGTCAACATCTTTTCCCAGAAGGGCAATCTGACCACAGTGCTGCGCATCCTGCCCACCAAGATCCCGACCATTGATAGCCTGAATCTGCCGCCGGTCTTTAATAAAATACCCAAAGAGCTGAATGGCTTTATCCTGGTGACCGGGGCCACCGGCTCGGGTAAATCGACCACCCTGGCGGCCTTGCTGAAGCAGATCAATTCGGAGCGCCGTATCCATATCGTCACCCTGGAAGACCCCATCGAGTTTGAGCATCCCCATCTACAGGCCACCTTCAATCAGCGGGAATTCGGTAATGATTTCGATTCATTTGCCAATGGTCTGCGGGCCGCGCTTAGGCAGGCACCCAAGGTCATCCTGGTCGGCGAAATGCGGGATCGGGAGACCATGGAGATCGGCTTGACCGCCGCCGAGACCGGGCATCTGGTGATGAGCACCCTGCATACGGTGGATGCCGGGCAGACCATCAACCGCTGCCTCGGCATGTTTGACAAGGAGGAACAGATCCAGATCCGTTACCGCCTGGTGGACACTATCCGCTGGGTGGTGTGTCAGCGACTCCTGCCCAAGGTGGGTGGTGGTCGGGTGGCGGCACTCGAGGTGATGGGCATGAATTTGCGGGTCAAAGACGTTATCCTAAACGGCGAATCTGAAGGCAAGACCTTTTATGACATCATTGAGGACGGTCATGCCATGGGTATGCAGACCTTTGATCAGCACATCCTCCAGTTGTATCAGGATGGCCTTATCACTGAGGAGACGGCCATGGGCTATTGTTCCCGGAAAAGTGTGGTGAATCGTGGCCTTGATCAGATCAAGGCCGCCAAGGGAGAGCAGACCACCAAGATCGTCGGCCTGGGCATGGACCAGGAGGAGGTTGACCCCTATGCTAATTTCCGGTAATGGTAGGAGCTTGAGTGTGAAAAGTGGATTAAGTTTGTGGAGGAGATGTCGATGATCAGCCAGTGTCCCCATTGTCAGAAAGCCTTGCAGTTCAGCCAGGCCCAGTTGGAAAAGATCGAGGCGGCCTTGGCCAACTTAAAGTCCGGCGCCTTGAAATTGGGCTGCCCCTTATGTAAAAAGTCAATTGCCTTGAAGGCCGATGGCACTCTTTATGAAGAGAGTCCCGCCGAGGCGTCTGCCGCTCAGGCGTCGGCGCCCACCACTGTGGCCCCGCCCCCTGGTCATCCTGACATAAGCTGGTTGGCGCAAGGGATCTATGCCGAACGGGAGGTGTTGGCCGAGGTGCCGAAGGCCTTGGTCCTTATGGCCGGCGGCAAGGACCGTGATGTCGTAGCCAAGGCCCTTGCTGATCGGGGGTATCAGATCGAAATGCCGGAGTCGGGCAACGACGCGCTGGCCCAGATGCGTTTTGGTCTATTTGCGGCGATTGTCCTGCACGTCGATTTTGACGGGTCTTTGGCTGATTCATCTTTTCACCGGCAGATGGCCATAATGCCTATGGACCGGCGGCGGACTCTCTTTTACGCCCTGATCGGCAAAGGATTTCATACCCTGTACAACATGGAGGCCTTGGCCTATAGCGCCAACGTAGTCGTCAACGATGCGGAGGTCGTCCATTTTGATATCATACTCAAGAAGGGACTGCAGGAGATGCAGGATTTGTTTGGCCCCTTTGCCGAGGCCATTAAAGGCGTGGCGGTCAGTTGACGATTCCAGTTCGCATTCAAGTTGATACCTTTTTCAGTCGCCTGTGGCGGCTTGCTGACTGTAGGTGGAGCGGTGTATAAAAGTTTTTTTGGGATCAAGGCCAATCCTTTTTCAATCGCCCCAGACCCGCACTTTCTCTATATGAGCGATGGCCACCGCGAGGCCTTGGCCCATTTGCGCTACGGCCTGGGCGAGGGTGGCGGTTTTGTCCTCTTGACTGGCGAGGTCGGCACCGGCAAGACCACGGTGTGCCGCTGTATCCTGGAGCAGGTGTCTGAGGACACCAATATCGCCTTTGTTGTCAACCCGAAGCTCTCTGCCCAGGAACTGCTGGCCACTATCTGTGATGAACTACGGATTGATTATCCTACGACAAGCGGGCTAAAGATACTGATTGATCGGCTTAATGTCTATCTGCTGGCGGCCCATGCCCGGCGGCAGCGCACCGTGCTGATCATTGACGAGGCCCAGAACTTGACGTATGAGGTCCTGGAGCAGGTCCGGCTTCTGACGAACCTGGAGACCAATCAGCAGCGCCTGTTGCAGATCGTCCTTCTTGGCCAGCCTGAGCTACAGGAGATATTGACACAACCTGAGTTGCGGCAAGTGGCCCAGCGGATTGCCGCCCGCCATCACCTGGGGCCGTTGACCTCGACTGAGACGACGGCCTATGTTCGGCACCGTTTGGCGGTGGCCGGCATGGAGCAGTCGGTGTTTGCTCCGAAGGCCCTGGATGAGGTCTATCGTTTAAGCGGCGGTACCCCCCGGATGATCAACTTGATCTGTGATCGGGCACTATTAGGGGCCTACGGCAGAGGGGTACGGCTGGTGGATCGGTCGCTGGTTCGCGAGGCGGCGCATCAGGTCTTTGGACCCAAGGTCAGCGCCCGTCTTACCCTGGTGCCTTCGTGGATGATCCTCGGGGTGATGACCGTGTTTATTTTGCTTATCGTTGCCGGGCTCAGATGGTCGGAGTCGGTGGAGTCCCTGGCGCCAGCATTGAGACCTGCGGCTCAATCTTCAGGTCTGGGGGCTGGTGGGGTGTTGCTGCAACAACCTGAGCCAGTAGCACCTTGACCTAAGCATGTCCCGATGGGCGGCCCCATTTTCCATAGGACTGAGTCCAGGATGGGGGTGCACAATGGTCATGGCCTCGCAAGCTCGCTTACCTGTGAGTGAGGCCATACATATGGCATGCGAACGAACAAAAATGCCACGAAACGCAGCAGATTGCCCTTTTGCGACGCTATCAATGGTGTTCGGGCTTGTTGAACCCCTTGCTCTTAT
Organism: Pseudomonadota bacterium; assembly: GCA_031400755.1. Taxonomy (GTDB): domain Bacteria; phylum Desulfobacterota; class Desulfobulbia; order Desulfobulbales; family VMSU01; genus VMSU01. Next base: position 6,022 of record JANNQL010000154.1, read on the forward strand.
GGCCGGTGGGGAGTACAATGGACAAGCTGGATAGGGTAGGGCGCATCCTTTTTTGAGAGCTCATTATATATTATGTTTGCCGTAAATTTTTTTGATCAAGATCCGCATCCCAGCAAGATTAAGGCTGAAAGTGCCCTGCTTGGGAAGTAAGCCAGTGTCCCCCCGGAGTTCTCCGTCTGGAGGACTGAACTGAGCCCCCCTCAAGGGGAGTGAATAAAGTCGAGCAGGTGAAGGTGAGAGATGTCGTATATCCTTGACGCGATTAAAAAGGCGGACCAAAAGAGAGAACTGGGGACAGTACCGGATGTAAATACGGTGCATGAGACGCCGCCCATTGTTGAGCCCCGTCGTTCCGGTTGGCTCTATGGGCTGGCAGCAATCCTCATTGTCAATGCGCTTGGCATCGGTTGGTGGTTATGGCCTGGGCCTGGCGCCAAGACGCCGGTTGCCCAGAAACCTGAAAAAGCGGCAATTGAAAAGACCACGCCCAAAACGCCAGCAACGAACCCTCCACAGGCCGCCAAGATCAAGTCGTCACCACCCCCCCCGGTGGTCAGTGCGCCGCCTGCTCTCCCCCCGCAACCGGTACAGACCGAAATTCAGCCGGACAGTAAACCTGTCAACCCAGTTGCTGGGCAAGCCGAAGTGGCCAAGCCGCCGGCTGTTTCTCCACCCCCGTCGGTTGCGGACGATCAAGCCGTTGCGTTTGTTGAAGAAGAAACCGCTGCCCCTGCCAAAGTTGCGAGTCCTGTACCCCCTCAGGCAGTCAAAGTCGAGCAACCGCCAAAATCCGCTGTCCCTGTGCCGTCTGCTGCGCCGCCAGCGCAAGCGGCCCAAGCGGTGACTCCGCCAGTAAGCAAACCCGTCAACCCATTTGCTGTGCAAGCCGGCGCGGCGAAGCCACAGCCAGTCTCGCCGCCGCCCTCGGTCCCGGCAAAGGCCCCGGCTGTGGCGCTTGCCGGAAAAGGAAGCGTTGCCCTCCCGAAGGGCGCGGCTCCTGTTCCAGAGGCCGTTGCTGCTGGAGTTGTCCCGGAATTGAAGCCGGAAGATCCTGCCGCCAGCCCCGGCCCGGAGGAGCCCTTGGTCGAAGCCGAGGAGGCCGCCCCGGCAGAGGCTGGAGGTGCCGATAGCGAGGCAACTGCTGATGAACCGGAACAGGCCATGGCCCCGATTGCCGCCAGCCCGGCCCCCAAAAGTAAAGGCAAGAAGGCAGACAAGGCAGACAAAGAAGATGAGGATCCTGATCTGGCCAAGATCCCGTTTTTAAAGCAATTGCCCCCTGATGTCCAGCAGACCATCCCGGAACTGCATATATCGTTTCACTCTTATTCCATCAAACCGTCGGCGCGGTTGGTCAGCATTAGCGGCAAGATCTTGCGAGAGGGCGAGTCGTATGACGAGAATGTGAAATTGGAGACGATCACAGTTAAGGGTGTGGTCTTGGTCTGCAAGGGGCGTCGCTTCAGGTTGGAAGTGTAATCCCAGAGCGCTGAATCAAGCGGGGGCTGAACAGAGTCGGCGGCGCTACGCCGTTTTCATTTATAAATCAAACATACTGTATTATCTCCTGGCTATGGACAATAACTTCACTTTTGATTTCTGTAATTGGAATGACTTCTTTTTTTACGCCTAGGTAGGGCGCTCACTACCTCCATTGTGAAAGGGATACGGTGAACAACGTCACCTCGCTGCCCCCATCATTCTTCAGCCCCCGGTTTTTTGAGTCTCGCCTCCTCTTCCTCCAGATAGAGAACCACAGTTTCAAGCAGGTCCGGGTCGGCCTGCTGTAGACCGTTGATCGTCAACCACAGATAAGGGTCCTTGTCATACCACCGTTGTCTGGCCAGGTCTAAGGGAAAGTCCATCACCGATTCATCAAGGAGACTTGGAGAGTGTTTCTGGATGATCTCCTGGATACCGCGGACCAGATGGTCGCGGCGGCTGGCGTTCATGTCCTTGAAACTATCAATATGGCGGCCCAGAGTCTCGTATTGATCATACCATCGCATCGTTTCTCCCCCTTGTTTGATTGATTTTTGTAGCTCGTTTAGTCATCAGTTTATATCCTGGCGCGGCAAACGGTGCTGTTGCCATCATAGCTCATAATCATGCAAAAAAGTCACGGGATGGCTAAGCAGGTAAGCGAGCCTGCGAGACTCCGAAAGGGCCGAGATGCAAGGCGCGGGGCTTTTTTGTGAGTGAGGCCATACACCCGGTATGCCGAACGAACAAAAATGCCACGCAACGCAGTAGATCGGACTTTTTGCGACGCCATCATAGCTCACGCTGTATGAAAGCAATGATCTCTTGTTCCATGTCGGAATCGACCAGCGACTCTTTATGGTATTTGCGGTTAAAGACATTTTCCATGGACAGCCGCAGGTCTTTGGCGATGACCTTGGCCGTTTTGCGCAAGACCAAGTCAAGGCAGGAGCGGATAAAGCTGCCCGGATAGAGGACAAAGGCGTAACAGCGGCGTCTGTCTGCCGGGACAAGCGGCGTAATCGAATTGTAGACGGTGGCATGGCCGCGATTGACCCCTGATTTGGAGATCACCAGAAGGGGCAGGTCTGGGAAATAGAGTCCGGGGGCCTCCATGAACACCCGACTTTCCCTGGCGCTCAATAAGATCTGAAAATACAAGGCCAGGTCACTGGCCGAGGTGCTGTTGAACTCGGAAAGTTTGCGGATTTCGGCGGCGATGGCCTCGATCTGCTCTGGTGGCATGGGTAGAAGGGCGGTCATTGGTGGTTATTCACTGACAGCCGATGTCTTTTTGAAAACGATCAGGCTCCGTCCAGCCCCGGAGAAGGGCAGACTGAAAAGCACAGAGCGTTCTACCACAAAGGGACTGGCAGGCGATTGTTGCCGCCAAGCGACAAGTTCCTCATCGGCCCGGGGGCCCTTCATGCACAGAACCAGGCCCTGGGGCGGGGCGATGGCCTCCACCAGGCCTAAGAATTGACCTATCTCAGCCAGGGCCCGGCTGGTGATGATGGGGAATTGGCCATGCGTCTGCATAAAGGCCTGGCCGTCCGTTGCCAGCCGGTCAGCCACCACCTGGATGCCGGTAAGCTTTAGGGTGCGGATGACGTGCCTGAGAAAGCTTACTCGTTTTTGACGAGGTTCAAGCAGGGTGACGGAGAGTTCCGGGCAGGCGATTTTTAAGGCCAGTCCAGGAAAGCCCGCGCCGGAACCCACATCCAGCAATGGCCCGTCGCTTAGCTCCGGGAGCAGGGTGAGGGAGTCCAGGAAATGGGTTTCGAGGATGTCCAGAGTCGGGGCCTGGGCCACCAGGTTCATCTTACGGTTCCACTTATCGAGTTCCAAAAAATAGAGCCAGAGTTGCTCTAAGCGCTGGTCAGGCAGTGGTCCGAGTTTTAGGCTGTGCAGACCACGGCTGAGATACTGGCAGACCTCTTCTTGACTAATCATGCCGGTCTTTTACCCGGATGGCAACCGACAGGGCATGGGCCGAGAGGCCCTCAAGGCAAGCGAGGGCCAAGATATCATCGGCATCGGCCAGCAGCGCTTCCCGGGAGTAAGAGATCAGGCTGCTTTTTTTCAGGAAGGTCTCGACGCCTAATGCCGATGAGAAGCGGGCCGTGCCCATGGTGGGCAGGACGTGGTTGGGGCCGGCCAGGTAATCGCCAGTGGCTTCAGGCGAATGATTGCCTAAGAATATGGCGCCGGCATGGCGGATGCGGGTCATGGCCTTGTAGGGATCGGTCAGCATTAATTCGAGGTGCTCGGCCGCGAAGTCGTTGGCCAGGCCGATGGCTTGGGCCTCGTTCTCGGCCACCAAAATCACTCCGCGTTCCTTGAGCGATCGGGCCGCGATCTCCTGACGCGACAACTGCGGTAGTAATCGTTCCAGTTCGTGGATCACGGCTTGGGCGAGTTCTGCGGAGGTGGTGATCAGCATGGCCAGGGCCATTGGGTCGTGCTCGGCCTGGGCCAGCATGTCGGCGGCAATGAAGGAGGGCTTGGCCGATTCGTCGGCGATGATTAGGACCTCGCTGGGCCCGGCGATCATGTCGATCCGCACCCGGCCTGAGACCTGCTTCTTGGCCTCGGTGACGTACTGATTGCCAGGCCCGACGATGACATCAACCGGGGCAATGGTTGCCGTGCCATAGGCCAGGGCCGCGATACCCCAGGCGCTACCGGCCTTGTAGACCTCGTGGATGCCGATCTTGCGGGCGGCGAGGAGCAAAGCCGGGTTGACCCTGCCATCCTGGTCTGGCGGGGTGAGCATGACCATTCGTCTGACCCCGGCGATGGCGGCGGGGATGCCGTTCATCAGTACGGACGAGACCAGCGGCGTCTTGCCGCCTTGGCCGCCAGGGACATAGAGCCCGGCGGAATCAACAGGGAAGACCAGGCGACCAGTGATGGCGCCGTCTTCCCGGGTGACCATCCAGGAGTCCTCTTTTTCATGTTCATGGAAGGTACGGATCCGTTGAATGGCCTTATCGAGGGTGACCTGGAAGGCGGGACTGACCTCGGTCTCCGCCGCCTTGAATTCCGCCTCGCTGACCTTGAGATCAGCGACTGTGAGTCTTGGTGCATCGAACTGATTGGTGTAGGCGATCAGGGCCTGGTCGCCGGTGGCCTTGACCGCTTCAATAATTTGCTCAACCTTCTGGCGGCAGTCACTGCCCGCCATCTGGAAGCGGTCGTGCAGTTTTTTGATTGTAGCCTTGCCCTGCTCGGAAGCAACGTGAAGAGGGGTGATGATCATGGTATTTTCCTTAAGTGTAGACGGTCAAATGTGGTATAGCCGGGAAGATCGATCCGCTGGCCTTTTAATTTTTCTATTGTACCGAAAAAATAGTGTGAAGACCATGAGATTCAGGGGGCGACCCTGAAAAACGTAAAGTGCTGCATAACCAGGGAAAGAGTTGCGTTTTTTAGCGCACACCGGTAAGCTTTCCTTAAAGATGGTAAGGCCCTGCATGCCAGTTTTGCCAGCATATGGGCTATGTCACAACCAAATCATTAACCTCCTAAAAAAGCATTGAATTCAACAAACACGCAATACTCATTAATTGTCGAGGCCCGAGGCCTGGCCAAGGCCTTTGGCGTCCGGCAGGCCTTGAAGGGGATCGATTTCGACATCCGCCAGGGCGAGTGTTTTGGCTTCTTAGGCCCGAACGGGGCGGGCAAGACCACCACCATCCAGATAATTCTGGGGCTGGTTGAAAAGAGCGCCGGCGAACTCCTGGTCTTTGGACAAAGGGTCCCTGATCATTTGAAATCAATCAAGGTCCAGGTCGGGGTGGTGCCGCAGCATGACAACCTCGATACCGATCTTACCGTCTTTGAAAATCTGCTTACCTACGCCTCCTACTATCAGTTGCCAAGGCATGAAGCTGCCGTGCGGGCGACTGAGTTGCTTAAGTTTTTTGCCTTGGACAACCGGCGGCGCGACTATATCCGCCAGTTGTCGGGCGGGCAGCGGCGGCGTTTGCTCCTGGCCCGCGCCATGATGCACCGACCGCAACTGCTGATCTTGGACGAGCCGACGGTGGGGCTCGACCCCCAGGCCCGCCATTTGATCTGGCAGCGCCTGAAGAGCTTGAGAGAACAAGGGGTGACCATGATGCTCACCAGTCATTATATGGATGAGGTGGCCCGCCTAAGCGACCGGATTCTGGTCATGGACCAGGGCCAGGTGGTTGCCCAGGGCGAGCCCAAGCAGATGGTGAGCGACCTGGTTGGCCTTGATGTCTTCGAGGTGGTCTGCACGGATGACGAGTGTCTGCTCCTGGAAGTGGTGGCAGCTGACTGTCACGCCCGCACGGAACGGACCCCGGACGGTCTCTATATCTATACCAGCAAGGATTGCGCAGAGCTGGACCGAGCGATCAGGCCGTGCAGTCAGTGGTTGCGTCGGCCCGCCAACCTGGAGGACCTGTTCATTCAGTTGACCGGGCGTACGCTGCATGAGTCATGAGGCCGGCGCGATGAGTCAAGCAACCGGCATAACGGTCTTGAATGTGCTGCGGGTGGTGCAGCGTAACGCCAGGGTCTGGTGGAAATATAAGGTGCCGAGCCTGGTCGGCAATCTGGGCCAGCCGCTGCTCTTCCTGGTGGCCTTCGGTTTTGGCCTGGGCCAGCAGATCGACACCATCGCCGGCCTTACCTATCTCCAGTTCATCGCCCCGGGGCTCTCGGCCTCAGCCGTCATGTACAGCGCCGCTTTCGAGGCCACCTATGGCTCCTACACCCGGCTCTCGACCCAGAGCACCTTCGAGGGGATTTTGATGACGCCGATCACTGTCGAGGAACTGGCCTTGGGCGAGGTCCTGTGGGGGGCCTTGAAGGGTCTGCTGTCCGGGTTGATCATGATCGTGGTGATGCCGTTTTTTGGTCTGTGGCCCTCCCTGTGGGTGATCTGCCTGCCGCTCTTACTCTTTGTTGCCGGCATTCTCTTTGCCGCCTTGGGTCTGATCATGACCGCGCTCGCGACTAATTATGATTTCTTTAACTATTTCGTCTCGTTGATCATCACCCCGCTCTTTTTGTTTTCCGGCATCTTCTTCGCCATAGAGAATTTGCCCACTCCAACCCAGGCGGTATTGAGGTTCGTGCCCTTGGCCCCGGTAGTCGATCTGGCCCGCATGTTTTGCTATGGCACGATGCAGCCTGGCTGGCCAGTGCAGGTTGGGACCATTGTCCTTCTCGCCGCCGCTGCTTCTTGGCTGGCTGCCATCCTGCTCCGGCGGCGGTTGATCAAATAGCCGTTGGCACAAGCGGTTTTTTTGATCTGTTTTTTTGATCTTGACAGCCCCGGTATTGGCTGATACCGTTTTACTGCGGAAGCCGTGAAATGGTTGTTCGATTAAACATTTCTTAAAATACTAAGGAGGATTGTTATGGCCACCAGGGAGATCAAAAAGGTATTGGCAGGGGTCGGCATTGCCGGCCTGCTGTCAGGTGCAGGAGTAGCGTTGACCTCTGTGCCAGCGATTGGCGGCAGTGGCTGAGGTGGGTCCAGTACCGGTGCAGGTGGCACCGGATGCAGCGGATCAAAGACTGGCGCCAAGGGCGGCGGCATGAAGATGGAGGCGCCAGCTGCCGCTAAGCCGGACGGGGCAATGACCGAGGCTGAAAAAGAGGCCGCCGCCAAGTTGGAGAAGGCGGCCCAGGAAAGTGCTGATCGCACCAAGTCCACTGCCCTGGAAGGGGAAAAGGCGACTGATGAAAAACCGGCAGACGCCTTTAAAAAGGCTTTGCAAAAGTAAGGCACAGGAAAAGGCCGCTACAGGTAAATAAAAGAGGAGATATCGTAGGCGTTCAGGCGAAGCCCCAAAGAAGAAGGGGGGCAGAGTAATTATCTAATTACTCTGCCCCCCTTCTTCTTTGGTAGGTATGTAAGTTGTGCTGTCAGCGCGGGGACCCCTCAGGCAGTCACAGATTGCATGGAGAGAAGCGTGTCAACTTGCTGCGGGGTCAGGTAGTTTCTCTTGATGGCAATCTGGCCGAACTTACTGCCGCACTCACCGCCCTGGCAGAAAAGGATCTGGGCGATATCCTCAAGGGTCAACCAGTGATTCATCCGCGCCAGTTCGCCAATCTTGCTCACTTTCATGATGCTGCCAGGGGCGGAAAGGTCGAGCTCGTTTTTAAGCATATCTTCAACAGTGCCTTCGTCTGCCGGTGCATCATGAAATTCCCGTTTCAGATTGATAATCCAGGCCGGGATGGAGATGGCGAAGAAAATGACCCCGGCAATGACCGCCTTCTGCCAGACATAACCTTCCATGGCAACGCCAAAAGGATAGGCCAGCATGGCGAAATAAAACATCGACATCACGATACACAAGGCTGTCTTTTTCTCGGCGCTGATTTTTTGGGTGGTTTCTGTCTTGTTCATGGCACACCTCCTTGGTTTGTGTGTTTCCTTTCCTGGTTTGTGTCGCTTTCTTCCTCTTCTCTTGCTTTTATAACAGAGCAATTATGATGCCAGGAATGACAAAACAAGCAATGAACAATGACAGCCTGTGGATTGACTAAGGAACAATAGCTCAGGCAACAGTAAAACAAAGACTATTATCCTGCTGATTGTTGCAATTGTGCAATGAAAGCATATTGCATGATTGCAATTATGCAATATGCGGCCCCCTTGCGCTGTGTTTGGTTGAACAGTAGCGAGGCCGAGCCCCTCTTTGTTGTTTATTTGATGGAGTAGAGGGATGGCGCGCAAGAAACGGGTCAGGCCTCGGGCATTACCTCGTTCGGGAGCAATAATGAGACTATGGCACCACTGTTGCAATGATGTCACAATAAGATTCATTAAATAATGAAAAAATGTCGATGTTCCTGGAAATTTAAAGGGAGAAAAAATTATGAATACAACAGCGATAGCCATTTTTGGCTCACGGATATCACCCCGCTTTGACTGCACCCTGAATTTCATGCTGATCACAAGTTCAGAGAGTGCCATAACCGAGCAGCATACCGAAACCATCCGGGACCATATGCCGATCATGAAGGTACGACGTCTGGCCGATCTTAAGGTTGACACCCTGATTTGTGGCGGAATTGACGAGCCCTCGCGCGAACATCTTCGTTCCCACGGCATCAAGGTCCTTGCCAACATGAAAGGAGAGGTTGACGAGGCTGTTTCCTGTTACATCACTTCGCCGACCACCTGACTTCCTTTACCATCTAATGGCGCAAGGCGCTTTTGCCCTGGAGTTCGGCGGCAAGGGCCTGGGCTAAAGTCAGTTGTTCGTAGGTGAGCTTGCTGGCGGCATAGTCCCTCTCCGACAAGGCATCCCGGTCTCCTTGGGCGGCTGCCAGGCAATACCAGGCACAGGCATGCACATCATTCTGGGGGACGCCGATGCCTTTGCTATACATGACGCCTAAGTTATATTGGGCCTCTGTGACTCCCTGGTCGGCGGCCTTCCTGAACCAGCCACTGGCTTGTTCGTTGTCCTGCGGAACACCTTCGCCTCTGAGATAGGCAAGTCCTAAATTGAACTGAGCACTTGCATTTCCTTGGTCTGCCGCCTTCCTGTGCCAAACAAAGGCTTGTTTGTTGTCCTGGGGGACGCCTTCGCCTCTGGCGTACATATTGCCCAAATTAGACTGCGCCGCTGCAAATCCTTGGTCGGCAGCCTTTCTGTACCAGGCAGCGGCTTGTCCGTAGTCCAGGCGGACGCCCTGCCCGTTCTCATACATGACGGCTAAATTATACTGGGCCTCTACAATTTTCTGGTCGGCAGCTTTTTTGTACCAGGCGACGGCCTGTCCAAAGTCCTGTCTAATGCCTTTGCCGTTGTTATACATATTGCCTAAATTAAACTGGGCGCTGGCGTTTCCCTGGGCGGCTGACTTTCTGTTCCAGGCGAAAGCTTGTTCATTGTCCTGGGGAACGCCTTCGCCTTTGGCATACATGTTGCCCAAGTTGCTCTGAGCTTTTGCATGGCCCTGTTCGGCAGCTTTTCTGTACCAGGCGGCGGCTTGTTCGTAATCCTGATAAACGCCACGGCCTTTGGAAAGCATGAACCCTAAATTATACTGAGCGCTGGCATGGCCTTGTTCGGCAGCTTTTCTGTACCAGGCAACAGCTTGTTCGTAGTCCTGGGGTAGGCCGCGGCCACTGTTGCACATGTTGCCCAAATTAAACTGGGCTGTTGCATACCCCTGGTCGGCTGCTTTCCTGTACCAGGAAGCGGCTTGTGTGGCGTCCTGGGGGACATTCTGGCCATCGGCATACATGGTGCCCAGAGAGGTCTGGGCGCTGGCGTCGCCTTGTTCGGCTGCCTTGATAAGCAAGGTGATTTCCTGTCGGGCACCTGTTAAAGCCATGCCGTTTTGCATTAGTAAGTCCATCATCATCACCTACATTGATTGTCGCGGCCAGCATTGATGGCGTCGCAGATAAGCGCAGACTTCGAAAAGTCCGATCTGCTGCGTCCCCTCCCCCTGGTGGGGCACCGTTCAGTCCCCTTCCGTAAAGGGAGAAGGGGAACTTCAAGCAAGATCCTAACCGGACAACGCTGGGACTATCAAGCATTAATTCATGCATAATTGTCAAAAGTTGAATCAATGTCAACCGATCTTTATCAGGGGTTGGGTGTTGACAATTTTGACTCGAGAATTTTTGTGGGGATGAGGTGAATTAGTTGAGGTGTAAGCCCGCCAGGCGTCTGAAGTGAATGATGAAAATTTTGCTTGCCAATCACTCCCAGCCGATTACTTTGCGCCGCATGTCGAAAACGAAAAATCAATCAGAAACAAGGCCGCAGCTGCCCTTGTGGAAGGTGCACAGCCTGATGCTCCTGGCGGCTGTCCTAGTCTCAAGTTCCTTCACGGTAGGCAAGGCGATTACGCACGGCCTTGATCCGGCTGTCCTGGTCTTGGTCCGCTTCGTGCTGGCCACGCTGTTATTTGCCCCGGTACTTGTCTTCAAGAGGATTTTATTTCTGCCGTCGGTACGCCAACTTGCCGGGTATAGTGCAATCAGCGCCAGTACCGTTGGTTTCTTCTGGTGCATGTTTGAGGCCCTTCGTTACACCAGCGCCTTGAACACCAGTATTATCTTCACGCTGGTACCTGGGATCTCAGGGGTCTATAGCGCGCTCTTTCTGCGAGAGCGTCTGGGACGCGGGCGGCTTTGGGCCTTGCTGTTCGGCATGGCCGGCACCCTTTGGGTCATCTTCCAGGGGGACGTCGGTCGTCTGCGGGCCATGGATATTAACCATGGCGATCTTCTTTTTTTGGCGGGCTGTTTTCTGATGGCAGCTTATACCCCGCTGGTGAAGAGGTTTCACCGGCAGGAATCCATGCTGGTCATGACCTTCTGGGTGCTGGCCACCGGGGTTGGCTGGTTGCTTATCCTCTCTTGTTCACGCCTGGCCGCAGTCGATTGGCCAGGGATTGAGCGGCAGGTGTGGGTCGGGACTATTTATTTGGCGGTCTTTTCAACCATTATCACCTTTTACCTGACCCATTTGGCGACCCCTTACTTAGGCCCTACCCGGGTGATGGCGTACAGTTATTTCTATCCCGCCTTTGTGCTGGTCATCAACTGGGGACTCGGTAACGGTTTGCCGCCAGCCATCATCCTGCCTGGGGTGGCGGTGGTCAGCCTGGCCATCATAGTCGTGCAGCGCGGCGCTTCGAATTCCAGTTAGCATTCAAGTTGACACCTTTTCATCGCAGATTGCGCAGGTAGAGATGCTCAACTTTTTCTCTGGCCCAGGGGGTCCGGCGCAGGAATTTCAGGCTGGACTGGATGCTTGGGGTATGGGTAAAGCATTTGATTTTGATTCTCTTCCCCAAGACGGTCCAGCCGAAATGCTCCACCAGACGGGTAAGGATCGTTTCCAGGGTAATGCCGTGCAGGGGATCGTTGGACTGTGGGGTATTCATTGGGATCCTATGTTGATAGTTACTGCCGTGGGCGTTCTTGCCAATGTATTGTGTGGCGAGCAGGAGGAAAAATCATGCAGATCTGGGTCGATGCCGATGCCTGTCCCAAGGCTATCAAGGAGATCCTCTATCGGGCCGCCGAGCGGGTGCGTGTCCCCCTTGTCCTGGTGGCCAACAAACTGCTGCGCCCGCCGCCATCAAACTATATCAAGGCCATGGTCGTCCCGGCCGGATTCGATGTGGCGGACAACCGGATCGTGCAGCAACTGCAAGCCGGGGACCTGGTGATAACGGCTGACATCCCTCTGGCCGCCCTGGTGATTGCCAAAGGCGGCCACGCCCTCAATCCGCGCGGCGAATTTTATACGACCGAGACGATCCATGAGCGGCTCAGCATGCGTAATTTTATGGCTGAATTACGCGAGAGCGGGGTCGAGGTCGGAGGTCCGTCCTCCCTGAATCAAAGTGATCGTCAGGCCTTTGCCAATCAACTGGACCGCTTTTTGACTACGGCCCGTAGCTCTTGATAAATTCCCTCTCCACGAAATCCAGACAGGCGGTAAGCGTCGGCAGGTTCTGCATGCGGGCCGCCAGGCGGTGGCCAAAGAGCAGGTTCTTGCTGAAGTACCAGGTGAACTCCTTGAGCCGGCCCAGGGCATGGGTCGCTGGGAAAAAATCCGTGATCAGCCGGACTGCCTCCTGGTAGGTCGCATATAAGAATTCTGCGGTGATCCCTTGCTCGTGGCCCATGATTTCGGCAAAGAGCCACGGCTTCTGCACCGCCGCCCGCCCGATCATCACCCCGTCGCAACCGGTCTGGCTAAACATCGTCAGGCAGTCCTCCCTGGTCAGGACATCGCCGTTGCCAATCACCGGCAGTCGGGTCATCCCTTTAAGGTGGCCGATATATTCCCACTTGGCCGGTCGTTTCAGTTTTTCGGTGGTGAGGCGGGGGTGCAGGGTGACCGCATCCACCCCGGTCCCTTCCAGTACGTGGGCCAAGTCTCTCAAAAAAACAAGATCGGGCCTCACCCCCAGTCGGATCTTGACCGTCAGCGGACAGGAGATCACCAAGCGCAGGGCGCTGAGGATCTCTTCGACCAGGACAAGGTCAGAGAGCAGGAAGCCCCCGGCCCGGCGTTTGCCGGCGATATTCGGGGCCGGGCAGGCCAGGTTGAGGTCGATGATCTCGGCGCCATACTCGCTTAGATGGCGGGCGCCCAGCGCCGCTTCCTCAGGCGTAGGCGCCACGATCTGATAGGCCATGGGCCGCTCCACCTCGGTGCGTTGCAGCCAGAGGGATTTTTTCTTGATGTCGTCCGGCAGGTGTTTGGCGCTCAGCATCTCACTGAAAAAGAGGCCGGGCCTGCCAAAGGAGGCGATCAGTTGCCTGAGCGGCGAGTGGGTCACGCCGGCCATCGGGGCCAGGACCAGGGGTGGGTCGATGGAGATAGGGCCAATGAAAAAGGGGGTTAGATTTTGCACGGAGTCGCTGCTAAATAGTGGTCTTTTGGGCCGCAAGCGTTTATGGTGGTGGCCATCTTGATGACAGCAAAGGGAGGCTGACTGCGTAAATGGACTGTGAAAGCAAATTGATTCCGATTCTACGGGAAGGGATCGAAATTGTAAAAGTAATTTTTTTTAAGGAGTTGCGGGACCATCTCCGGCACCGGCGGGTCGGGTGGGACAGGCATCTCGTCACGCAAGTGACCGCTGCCGTGGTCAATAGGGTGTTTGGGGTCCAGAACCAGGAAGCGGCCTTTGTGGCTTTTGAACAGGACAACCGCCAGGCTATCGATGAAGCCATGGCCACGGTGGGTACGGGTTCCGAGCTGGCGAATTTACGCATTCCCCTGACCGACGCCCTGCGGACCATGGTGTTGTGCGACCATCAGGAGGGGCTGGACACCTCGGCTTTGCTGAAACGCGCCCAGGAGGTCGGCATCCTGCTGCTTGACCGGGACTTGCCGTTGCCCAATCAATTCATAGAGCTGGTCAGGCGGCTGGGCACGGCCAAAGGGATCTTGCAGCCGCCGGCCGCGGAATAAGGAGTCCAAGTCGAACTCAATCCGCAGTTGGTTTGCTGGTTATACCGTGCAACAGCTCGCCAACCTGGGCCGGAAAGAGGATAACGGTGTTGGAAGGACTGGCGCCAAGCCCGTCAATTGTTTGTAGGGTGCGCAGTTGCAAGGTGATCGGACTGTTTGACATGATCCTGGCGGCCTCGGCGAGGTTGGCTGCCGCCAGCATATCGCCTTCCGCCTTGGTGATGGTGGCCCGTTTTTCGCGCTCGGCTGAGGCCTGCCGCGACATGGTCCTCTTCAAGTCTTCCGGCAGCTCGATGTCTTGTAAACGGATGGAATCGACGCTCAGGCCCCAGTCCTTGACCCTCTCCTCCACATGTTCTTTGATGCGCCCCTGGATCTGCTCCCTCTCCGAGAGCAGTTCATCCAAGGTCAGGCCGCCGACCACGTCACGCAGGGCGGCCTGGGCATACTGCGCCACCGCGAACCTGAAGTCCTGAATGGTGATGACGGCCTTCTCGCTGTTGGTGACCATGAAAAACAGGGCGCCATCGATTTCCGCCGGGACATTGTCCTTGGTGATGACCTTTTGTCTGGGGATGTTGAGGACGAGGAGCCGGGTGTCGAGAAAACGGACCGTCTCGATGACCGGGATGATGTAGAGCAGCCCCGGCCCCTTGACCGTCCGAAAATTTCCAAAGCGAAGGACCACGCCCCGTTCCCATTGGGCCGCGACCCGGACACCCGAGACAACCACCCGCCAGAGCAGGCCAACCGCAACGACGGTGCCGATGGCCAGTGGCGGGGCGACAGCCGTCTGGCTGGTCAACCAGTAGCCGATGAGGGCGACCAGCGCCGTCGGCACAACAAAGATGACTTCCCTTAAGGTGCCGCCCAAAGAAGCATGCTCTCCGACAGGTATGGCGTATTGTTTCATCTCTTCACTCATGGCGGTCTCCTGTATGGTTTGGATTCACTGAGGTGCAATGGTGGATAATGGCAAACAAAGTACTCTTAATGCAAAGAAAGTCAATCACTTAGAATGCCGGAGGCTGGCAATGTAAATAAGCAAGGGGCCGCAAATGCCCCGAGCCTGGTTTAGCGAGAGGTGAAGATGATCACGCCTTGGTAATGGCGATGACCCTGGCCGGCGCCCCGTCGGCGGCAGTGATCAGCAGGGGCAGGCAATACAAGTGGCAGGCCTGGCCGGGGATGGTGTCGAGCTTGGCCAGATTTTCGATAATGATTTTGTCCTTGCCCAGGAAGCGGTGGTGGTTTGGGAGTTGGGAGGCATTGGGGTGATCGATAGAGATGGCGTCAAGGCCAATGCCTTTGATGGGGAGTCGGGCCAGCCAGTCGGCCGCCTGAGCGGACAGGACCGGGAAGCCGGTGCAGTAGGCAGCGGTCCGCCAGTGTCGGTCCCAGCCGGTCAGGAGCAGGATGAAGTCCGCCTCCCGCAGCCGGGCCAGGGGTTCGAGGTGGCGGAGGGCGATCTCGCCCTGGACGTCGCGGCAGTCCACCACCTGGGCCGAACCCTGGAAGTGACTGGCCGGGAACTGATCAAGCGTCTTGGCGGCGCCGATGAGGTGGGCCGGGGCATCGATGTGGGTGCCGGTGTGGGTGGTGATGGTCAGGCGCTGGGCGCGGTAGCCGTCCTTGTCGATGGTGGCCGTGCTGGTGATGACCGGCGGCTCGTCACCTGGATAGACCTGCTTGTCTGGCTGGATGGGGTGGGTGAGGTCGATTATGCGCATGGTGTCTGAACGAATCAATCTATTCAGCCGGCACTACCGGCAGAAATACGGGTTTTCGGTGGGGAAGATCGCCTTGAGTCTTGGTCTGGTCTGTCCCAACCGGCGGCTGGGGGGCTGCGTCTATTGCGCACCCGCCAGTTTTACGCCCTATTATCTGGACGGGGGCGACTCTATTGCCAAGCAGCTGGTCAAGGGCTGGCAGCATCTCAACTCCCGGAAGTTCCGCCGCTATTTCGCCTATTTTCAGCAGGAGACCTCTACCGCCGGGCCGCTTGCCGAGCTTGCTGCCGCCTTTGCCGAGGCCGCGGCGGGGCCGGACTGCGTCGGGCTGATCATCAGCACCCGGCCCGACTGCCTGGCCGATGGCATCCTTGAGGAACTGGCAGCCCTGGCCTTGGAGCAGGGGCGCGAAGTCCTGATTGAGTTGGGCCTACAGTCGGCCCATGATAGGACTCTGCGGCTCATAAACCGCAATCATGGCTTTCAGGATTTTGCCTGCGCCGCGCAGCGGGTCAAGGCCGCCGGACTGGCCTTGGGGGTCCATCTGATCCTCGGTTTGCCCGGCGAGGACTTTCAGGACATGCTGGCTACGGTACGTCAGGTTGCAGGCCTGGGGGTGGACGCCATCAAGTTTCACCACCTGCAGATCATCAAGGGCACTACCCTGGAGCGGATGTATGAGGACGGGCCCTTCAAGGTCTATGGTCCGCGTGACTACCTGACGGTCCTGGCCCGCTTGCTGGCCCATGTCCCGGCGGAGGTCGTGGTCCATCGGTTGTGGAGTTCAAGCGACCCCAAACTCCTGGTGCAACCCAATTGGGGTGGGCTGGGCGCCCATCAACTGCAGGCGATGCTTACGGAGATCATGGCACGGGAAGACCTCTGTCAGGGGAAATTTTTTGCTGTTGACCCGTAAATTTCGGGCAAACGCCGCCCCTGTCACTTGCCTTTCAGCCGGTCTTGGTACCCGGCTTGGGCTGCTTTCGCCAGCGTTTGTGCATCCATACCCATTGTGCCGGGAAACGGCGGATGATCCGTTCGTAGACATCGGAACACTTTTGGGTGTTGACGAGCAGATCGCGGGCTTCATCATCGGTGTAATCGAGCGCCAGCGGCGGCTCGCATTCAATCTGGTAGGAGAGGTCTTCTTTCAGGTGCATGAAGATGGGGATGATCGGGACCGCTAATTTTCTGGCGAGTATTACTGGCCCGGTTGGGGTGTGGGCCAGGTGACCGAAAAACCGGACAAAGGCGCCCGGTACTTTGGTGTCCTGGTCAATCAGCATGCCGATGGCGCAGCCCTGGTGCAGACTGCGGAGGATGTCGCGGGTGCCGGTGCCGCGGGCGATGTTGGTATAGCCTGCCTGGTTGCGCATATCGACCACGATTTTGTCCAGTCCCGGATTCTCGATGGTCGTGCCCACGACGCGCAGCGGATAACCATTCTGGGCCAGCCAGGCCCCGAGCAGTTCCCAGTTGCCGAAATGACCGGTAATTATCAGCACCCCCTGGCCTGCGGCCAGGGCTTGATCAAGATGGTGAATCCCCTGGACGCTGATGAGTGAATTGATGCCTTGTCGCAGGATGACCGGCAGGCGCATGGCGTCGGCGCTGGCGGTGGCAAAGTGACGATAGACCTGGCCGGCCAGAGAGCGGATTTCAGCGGCGGCTTTTTCTTGGCCAAAGGCCATGGTCAGCTGGGAAATGGTACGTCGTCGGCCGCTTTTGTCAAGGATGAAGATGAGCAGGCCCACCGCCCTCATTACCCTGATTGCCGCGAGTCTGGGGAGCCGGCGGAGGCAGCTGATCAGCAGATGGAGTGTGCCCGCGAAGAGCCGGTCGCGGAGTTCTTTGTAATAGGGACTTTTGGACATGGATAAGGGGCTGACCTCTAGTGATTTATTGTGCAAAACTTACTATAATGAATGTCAGGATCATGCAACCAATTTCTGCAAGTCAACCGCTATGAGTATCCCTTCCGCCCCCAGTCCGGCCTTGTTGATTATGTCGATCATCTTCAGCCCTGACGCGGCAGGAGGATTTGGGCCAAGTACTGCTTATCGGCAGGCCTTAAACGAATTGCAGTGCGTCTTTGGGCCCTTGGCAGGGCAGGGGCCGATCGCTCGATTTACCCAGACCGATTATTATGACCGCGAGATGGGGGCAGGCCTGCTGCGCCAATTTGTCTGTTTTGCTGATCTGATAAACCGCGAACAACTGGCGGCAATAAAGATCAGCACCAATGCCCTGGAAAAGGCCTTGGCCGGGGCGGATGGCAGGCGCAGGCTCAATCTCGATCCCGGCCTGCTGTCGGTGGAGAACCTGGTGCTGGCGACTGGCAAGAACTTTACCCACCGCATCTATCTACGGGACGGGATTTTTGCCGAAGTGACCCTCATCTTTCAGGGCGGTCGTTTCCAGACCCTGCCGTGGACCTATTGGGACTATGCGGCCATTGATGTGCTCAGCCTGTTCACGGCATGGCGGCAGGACCTGCTTGGCCGCCTGCGGACGGGGAAGGGGCAGGGTGTCTTGGTCAGGTACTCCTGAATAAAAAGTCCTCATATTTGCCGTGCCAGTGTGCGAGGAGACAGGAGAATTGCAGTCAGAAAGATGGCGGAAGGGGGTCTGGATATGTTAGGCTTTTCGTGAAGGCAGGGGGGATTGATCTCTGCCCCTTCATCAGGGGGATTGAACCGAACGTTGTGCGCTTCACCCCACGAATTGCGTCCCTCACCAGACGAATAGATGACGATAGCTCAACCTGAAAGTATAAAACAAGGGGCTGGCCCTTGGCACGATGCCTCCCTCGACGCCTCCATCCGGGACGGTCGGGCCAACGCCGTCATGCTGGGGGCGGGTGAGGCTTACCTGGGTCCGTTCGGCATCTTCTTGCAGGCGAGCACCGTGCAGATCGGTCTGCTTTCGGCCCTGCCGCAGTTGGCCGGGGCAATCATGCAGTGGTGGAGCGCCATGGCCATGGACAGTTGCCGCCAGCGGCTGCCCCGGATCATGACGGCGGTCAGTGTCCAGGCCCTGGTCTGGCTGCCGCTCGCCCTCTTGTCCTTTGCCCTGGGGCGAGGGCCAAGGCCTGCGGCGGTGCTCATCGTCTTGGCGCTGATCAGTCAGGCAGCGGCTGGCTTTGCGGCACCGGTCTGGAACAGCCTGATCGGCGACCTGGTGCCGGCTGACATCCGTGGCCGCTTCTTTGGCCAGCGCAACCGGGCCACGGGCCTCAGTTCCTTCCTGGCCATGATCGGCGCCGGGCTCCTGCTCCACCTCTTTGAGCGCGGCGGCCATGCGGCCTGGGGCTTTGCCGCCGTCTTTCTGATAGCCGGCCTCTCCCGCCTTAATTCGCGGCGCTGGCTGGCCCGCTACCGGGATCCGGAGTGCATGGTGGCGGCCGAACAGGTCTTTACCTTCCGCCAGTTCCTCAGGCGCTCGCCCCACTCAAATTTCGCCATCTATGTCTTTTACGTCGGCATCGTCAACCTGGCCGTCTCCTTTTCGGCACCCTACTTCGCCCTCTACATGCTGCGCGACCTGCACTTCACCTACCTTGAGTTTACGGCGGTGACCTCGGTGCTCTCCGTCACCCAGTTTCTCATGTTCCGCTACTGGGGGGAGCTGTGCGACCGCTTCGGCAACAAGAAGATCCTAAACGTCTGCGGTTGGGCGATCTGCGTCGTGCCCGTCCTCTGGGTCTTCTCGACGAACATCGTCTACCTGGGGGGCATTCAGGTGGTGGCCGGACTGGTTTGGGCCGGTTTCAGCCTGGCCTCCAGCAATTTTTTGTTCGATGCGGTGTCGCCGCCGAAGCGGGCCCGCTGTGTTGCCTACCAGGGTTTGATCAACGGCGTGGCCTTTCTCACCGGCTCACTCGGCGGTGGCTTTGCTGCCAGCCATCTGCCGACCGCCTTTGCCTTGGGGCCGTGGGCCTGGAGGCCGGCCTCCACCCTGCCGATTCTCTTTGTCCTCTCCGGGCTGATGCGGCTGGCGGCTGCCATCCTCATGCTGCGCAAGTTCCGGGAGGTGAGGTCGGTGGAGGAGATCCGCCATTGGCAGCTGATCTACCGGATCACCAACATCAGACCCATCGCCGGGGCGACCTTCAGCCTGTTGACCGGGCCGTTTCGGGAGAGCAAGACGGAGAAAGAGCTATGAAACAGAGGGAGAAGATATGCGAGTGCAACTGATTGCCAACCCGGTGGCGGGGCGTAATGCCGAGGCGCTGATCGATGAGGCCCGGCAACACCTGGCGCGCCGCGGGGCTATAGTCGAGCTGTTTTTGACCGGGGGGAGGGGCGATGCCGAGCGTTTTGCCGCCCTGGCCGCGAGCGGCGGCTTTGACCGCATTGTCGTGGCCGGCGGCGATGGTACGGTCAACGAGGTGGTGAACGGTATGAGCGCCAAGTCGCCGCCGCTGGCCATCCTGCCTTTGGGCACCACCAACGTCCTGGCCTTGGAGATAGGCCTGCCCGACCGATTGGAGGAGGTCTGCGACCTGGCCCTGCATGGCGTGCCGACCTCGATCCATCTTGGCCTGGCCGATGAACGCCGCTTTGTGCTGATGGCAGGCCTTGGCTTCGACGCCCAGGTGGTGCATGAGGTCGATTTGAAGCTCAAGAGGCGGTTCGGCAAGGGGGCCTATCTGGTCAGCGCCTGGCGCTGCTGGCTCAAACCGACCAACCGGCCGCTGCAGATCATCGATGACAACGGTCAGGCCCACCAAGGATATGGGGCCATTATCAGCAATGCCCGTTGCTACGGGGGGCGCTTCACCCTTACTCCAGAGGCCTCGCTCTTTGAGGATCGGCTGGAGGTCTGTCTCATCCTGCGGCCGGGGCGCTTGGCGCTCCTCAGGGCAGGGCTTGCCCTGCTGAGCGGTAAGCCTCTGCCTGGCCCCTGGGGAAAACACTTTCGGAGTCGGCGGCTTACAGTCAGCGGCGAAGGGGTGCCGGTGCAGATCGACGGCGATGCGGCTGGGACCTTGCCGCGGGTCTTTAGCGTGAATCCCTTTACGATCAGGCTGATGCTGCCTACAAAAGATTGAAGTGATTAAATCCAGAGTTCCACATTCTGATCGGCGGTAGCATCCGGCACGGGGCGGTACTCGTGCTCAGTGATCTCTCGCTGCCAGACGCTGTGGTCGCGTTTGGCCAACTTGATACTATGCGTTTTCTGGATTTTTCGGACATAGACGCTATAGTCGCGGGTATCAAAATAGATCATCCGTCCGTGGTCTCCTCCCAGGTCCGCGGTCAGCAGAGGGATTCGTTCGGTGACCAGAAATTCCTGGATGAACCGGCAGTTTACCGAGCCGACACAGAAGAAGTTGTCATTGACACAGAAGAAGTTGCCCTTGACCTGCCTTTTCTCCATGATCACCGCGCCACCGAAGACCTTGGCCCGCAACTGGTGACGATGGGCCCCCGCCTTGAGCATATCGTTTATCAGCAGTTCCATGGCGTTGACGCCGTAGCGGCCGGACTCCGTCTCAACGAATGGCATATTTTTGGCGTAACGCTTATTGCTGAGCATGAAGTGGTTCATGCCGGCAATGCCGGATGTGGGGTCGTAAAGACAGGCGGCGACGCATGAACCGAGCAGGGTTGCAATAATCCCTCCCTGGTGCATGGAGCAGTATTCACCAGGGGCGATGCGGTTTGTTTTCAGGCCGGGGAATGGATTACGGATCATGTCGTTGAGTATACCGGCAAATTATAAAACATGAAACTGATCTTTGCTTTGCCGGGGCGGGGTCAGGCTGTCTCGTGTTCGGCGGGGTCGTTACAGAAGGCAGGGTCCAGGCGGTGGAATCGTTCACCAGGGACGTCAAGGTGTGATTTCCCTGAAGCCGTAACGTTATCCAGGGTTGCAGATGCGCACCCTGGGTAACGTTTACAAGACGGCCAGCCTGATTTCTTGGATGGTGCCTGAGCTACCGTCCTCTCGGAGAAAGAGACCGCTGTCGGTGAGTTGGCCGAGCTGGTTGTTTTGTCCATCATTCAGGCTGAAGGGGGTTGCCTGGTGACCGAGCAGGATGGCGCCGATGTTTAAAGCCTTGAGCGGCGCAAAATAATCAGTGCCCACCGCATCTTTGGTCCAGACTTGCAGCTTGGCGAACATAGGATCAGAGTCGTCCAGCCAGCCGTTGCCATCGGCATCAAGGGCGGCCAGTTCGGCAAAGCCGCTGTCGCTGGTCGGGCCGAATAGTTCTGCGCCGTCCGTGGCTTGGCCGTCATGGTTGCGGTCGAGGAAGAGAAAACCACTGCCGGGCGTAACAAAGGATATTTGTTCGTTTGCCCCGTCGCGATTTAGGTCAAAGGCGAATTTCTGGTTGGTCAGGCCCGGCGCTTGGTCGGCAAAGTTGATGACCAGCGGGTCAACCAGGACGGCGTCTCCAGCCCGGATCTGGACATTTTTGGTCTCAATGAAGTCACGGGCCATGGAAAGTTCCAGCGCTATATCTAATTGCTTGCCGCCTTCGGTGTGGACTTGGCCGACCGCCTTAAACGACAGCTGTTCGTGTTCGGCGTTGACTTCATGGTAATCGTACTCCAGGCCCCAGCCGGCCCGGGGCGGGGCACCTTGGCTCGGCGCTTGATTTGGCGTAGCCTGGGACTCTGGAGTGAGGGGGGCTGGGGCAGCCTCCGGGGCGTATTCTTCGAGGGAGGGGATGGTGATTTTTTTACCGGTCAAGGCTTCAAGGATGAGGCGCATGGCAAGGAGTTTCGGGTCTTCGCCGCTGGTGGGGACTGGGCT
>JANNQL010000155.1:0-6148 GCA_031400755.1 Pseudomonadota bacterium
ACACCATCTTCAAGACCAACGTTGAGGCGGCCAAGGAGATTGCCTATCAACTCCGTCTGAAGAATATCGGCGGCATCATTATTGTTGATTTTATTGACATGGAAAAGGAGTTTCACCGCGAGGAGGTCTGCCGGATTTTACAGGAAGCGGTGAAGCGCGATAAATGCCGGGTCAATATTCTCAAGGTCTCTGAGTTTGGCTTGGTGCAGATGACTAGGAAGCGGACCCGGGAGGACCTGACCCGGATGATGTGCGAGCCTTGCCCGTGTTGCCGCGGTGAAGGCATTGTCAAATCGAGACGGACCCTGTGCTATGAAATTTTTAGGAATATCTCGTTGAACGCTGCAAAAATGGCCGGCAGCAGTGTGCGGATCACAGTCAGTACGCCGGTTGCGGCCTTGATGCTGAAAGAGGAGGCGGACACCCTCCATCGGATCGAGGAGGACATCCAAAAGCAGATTAACATCTTCCCTGATAAAAACATGGCCCTCGAAAAGTATGAAATCGTCTGGGAAAATCTATGATTCAGGTTTGCATATGCTTGACAAAAAATCAGAATATGTTACATATCTTGGTTTCGTGAATCTTTGTTGATCAATGACGGTTTCTGTTTGGTTCCATTCAGGCAGGGATTAATTTTTTTAGGAGGAACAGTATGTACGCAATAATTCGCACCGGTGGTAAACAGTATCAAGTAGCGCCGGGAGAGCGGCTTCGGGTTGAAAAGCTGGATGGCAATATTGGCGACAGTATCGAGATTGCAGATGTCTTGATGGTGGCGGATGGCGAAGACATCAAGGTCGGTAAGCCGGTCCTTGAAGGGGCCAAGGTCAGCGCCAGGATCGTCGAGCAGGACAAAGCCAAGAAAATTGTCGTGTTTCATAAGAAACGCCGGGCCGGGCACCGGGTGAAAAATGGCCATCGGCAGCCGTTCACCAGCCTTGAGATCCAAGGGATTACTGTCTGAGATTTACGACGGTCAGGTTTAGGTCAAAAAATAACCATAATCAAAAGTATTTTCGGTACGGCTTAAATACTTTTGGCATGACGAGGGAAGACAATGGCACATAAGAAGGCAGGCGGTAGCTCAAGAAACGGTCGTGATAGTAATAGCCAGCGCCGGGGCGTTAAGCGCTTTGGCGGTCAGGTGGTCAGAGCGGGCAATATCCTGGTGCGTCAGGTTGGCACCAAGATTCATCCCGGCACCAATGTTGGTTGTGGCAGGGATTTCACCCTGTTTGCCAAGATTGATGGGGTTGTGACCTATGAAGAGTTCGGTCGTGGCCGCAAACGGGTCAGTATCTATCCTGCCGTCGCCACCGCATAATATTTTTCTCACTTCGAGGGTCGGTATTCCTTGCATGGTCAAGGAGTGCCGACCCTTCTTTTATTGTGGCTTACCCGCTCGACTTAGAGGATTATGGCGTTTATCGACGAGGCAAAATTCTTTGTCAAGGGTGGGGACGGGGGGCGCGGCTGCGTCAGTTTCCGGCGGGAGAAGTTTGTCC
The DNA here is from genome assembly GCA_031400755.1 of Pseudomonadota bacterium. Classification (GTDB taxonomy): domain Bacteria; phylum Desulfobacterota; class Desulfobulbia; order Desulfobulbales; family VMSU01; genus VMSU01. Next base: position 1,509 of record JANNQL010000155.1, read on the forward strand.
CCAAGGGCGGTCCTGATGGCGGGGACGGGGGTAAGGCCGGTTCCGTTTTTCTTGAGGCATCGCATCGGCTGCAATCGTTAATTGATTTCAAGTATAAATCCCATTTCATCGCTGGCAGCGGCGAGCACGGCCATTCCAAAAAGATGCACGGTAAAGGCGCGCAGGATCTGATTGTCCTAGTCCCGAAGGGTTCGCTGGTGAAGGATGCCGAAACCGGGGAAGTCCTGGCCGATCTGGTCCACGATGGAGACCGTTATTGCGCCGCCCGCGGCGGGGATGGAGGATTGGGCAATGTCCATTTTGCCTCGGCCCAGAACCGGGCCCCACGCCGGGCCACCCCTGGTTATCCCGGCGAGGAGCGCTGGCTGAGACTTGAGTTGAAGCTGCTCGCCGATGTCGGCCTCATTGGCCTGCCCAATGCCGGCAAATCCACCCTGCTCTCCAAGCTCTCCGCCGCTCATCCCAAGATTGGCGATTATCCATTTACCACCCTTGAGCCCCAACTTGGCATCCTGCAAATGGCGGACCATGATCCTTATGTCATAGCCGACATCCCTGGCTTGATTCATGGCGCTCATCTCGGCGCTGGTCTTGGCCATAAATTCTTACGTCACATTGAGCGGACCCGGGTCTTGCTGCATGTGGTCGATGCCTCCTGCCCTGGTGACGAGCCGTGGTCGAATTACCAGATTATCGAGGACGAGCTCCGCCAGTATAAGGATGAGCTTATGGATCGGTTGTGTCTGGTGGTGCTCAATAAAATTGACTATTTGGAAGGTGACGAGCCATTAACGGCGGTCATTGACCTCTTTGCCAAGCAGGGACTTGAGGTCTTGGCCATTTCCGCCCTGACCGGCGCTGGCATCGATCAATTGAAGGCCCGCTTGGTCGAGATTCTTGACTCTAACCCGATAGATCTGGCACCGTCGGAGGAGCCTTTAACGGATGGGACTGAGGAAAGCTAAAGGCTCCTCCTCCATTTTGACAAGGCCGGCACATGGCTTGCTGGCAACGGTATCTGATTCCACGATGATTTGAAACGATGACCTTTCAGGTAAGTAAAGAGAGAGGCTTGGCCTTGCGCCAGGAACTGTTGGCCAAGGCCAAGCGCGTTGTGGTCAAAGTCGGCAGCGCGGTGCTGACCAAGGCCGATGGTCTCAATCTGGAGGTCATGGCCAGTCTGGCCCAGGATCTTTGCGCCTTGATGCGTGAAGGCCGCGAGGTGGTGCTGGTCTCCTCTGGGGCGGTGGCCGCTGGCCGTAAGAGCCTGGGACTGGGGACTCGTCCCCTGGTTATGCGTGAAAAACAGGCCGCTGCCGCCTTGGGGCAAAGCCGCTTGATGCGCGAGTATGAGGATATCTTTGATGGCCAAGAGCAGTTGGTTGGCCAAGTCCTCCTGACGCATGACGACCTGGCCAACCGGGATCGCTATCTCAATATCCGCAACACCCTGTTCACCATGTTCGACTGGCATATCCTGCCGATCATCAACGAAAACGATACTGTTTCAGTCAAGGAGTTACGCTTCGGCGATAACGACACCCTGGCCGCCATGACCACCAACATGATTGAGGCCGATCTCTTTGTCTGCCTGACCGATGTCGATGGCCTTTACACCGGCAATCCGCTCACTGACCCGGAGGCGCGTCTGCTGACGACTGTCGCCCAGGTCGATGACCAGGTCGAGGCCATGGCCGGGCATGTCTCCGGGGCGCTCGGCACCGGCGGCATGCGCAGCAAGATCATGGCGGCGCGCATGGTCTCGGTGCGGGGCGGCAGTTCGTGTATCTGCCATGGCCGCAAGGAAGGCACCCTGCGGCGGCTCTTTGCCGGTGAAGCAGTGGGGACCTTCTTTCTGCCTCAGGCCGAGAAGATGCAGAGCCGTAAGCATTGGATTGCCTATACCTTGCGGCCCAAGGGCTTTCTGGTTCTTGACGATGGCGCGGCCCAGGCCGTAATCGGCGGCGGTAAGAGCCTGCTTCCTTCCGGAATTTTAGAGACCCGCGGCAATTTTCGGATCGGCGACCCGGTGCACTGCCTGGACCGTAATGAGGAGCCCCTGGCCGCGGGCCTGGTCAATTATTCGTCAGAGGATATCAGAAAGATCCAGGGCATGCACAGCGCCACGATCAAGGATACCTTGGGTTTTATCGACAGCGAGGAGATTATTCATCGCGACAACTTGGTGATATTGTAAAGAGAGGCTGTAGACTGTAGGCTGAGAACTGTAGGGGCGACCCATTAGTTCCTAATGCCTTAAAGGAGGAAAAATGTCAGTACAGGAAACGATTACCAAGATGGCGATGGCGGCGCGCAAGGCGGCGCGAGGGATGGCGTCACTTTCCACCGAGGTCAAGAACCGGGCGTTGTTGAAGATGGCGGACGAGCTGCTTGCCCAACGTGAGACGATCCAGCGCGAAAATGACAAAGATTTGGCCGCTGGCCGCGACAAGGGCTTGTCCGCCGCCATGCTTGACCGTCTGCAACTGAGCGACAAGGTGATTCAGTCCATGGTCACAGGTCTGCGTGAGGTCGCCGCCCTGCCCGATCCGGTCGGCGAGATTACCGAGATGACCAGGCGCCCGAATGGCATGCAGGTTGGCCGTATGCGCATCCCCTTGGGCGTCATCGGCATGATTTACGAGTCCCGGCCCAACGTGACGGTCGATGCCGCCTCCCTGTGCCTGAAGGCGGGTAATGCCATCATCCTGCGCGGCGGTTCCGAGGCCATTTTCTCCAACCTGGCCTTGGCCCGAGTCCTGCAGGAGGTCCTGGTCGCCGAGAACGTCCCGGCCGCTGCGGTGCAGGTCATCCCGACCACCGACCGCGAGGCGATCACCACCATGCTCGCCCTGGAAGAGTATATCGATCTGATCATCCCCAGGGGCGGCGAAGGCCTGATCCGTTTTGTCTCCGAGCACTCGCGTATCCCGGTGCTGAAGCACTACAAAGGGGTCTGCCATATCTTTGTCGACAGCTCGGCGGATATCCAGATGGCAAGTGACATCATCTTTAATAGCAAAGTGCAGCGGCCCGGGGTCTGTAACTCACTCGAGACCCTGCTCGTCCACCGCGACATTGCCGCCACCGCCTTGCCCGTCATCGGCCAGCGTCTGGCCGAGGCCAAGGTCGAGCTACGGGGCTGTCCCGAGACCTGCGCCATCTTGCCTTACGCCAAGGCGGCGGTGGAGGAGGACTGGCCGGCCGAGTATCTGGACCTCATCCTGGCGGTCAGGGTGGTGGCCGGCCTCGATGTGGCGCTCGATCACATCGCCCAATACAGTTCGCTGCATACCGAGTCGATCATTACCAGTAATTACGCCAATGCCCAGCGCTTCATCCGCGAGGTGGAATCGTCCTCGGTCATGGTCAACGCCTCGACCCGCTTCAGCGATGGCGGTCAGTTCGGCCTGGGCTCCGAGATCGGCATCAGCACCACCAAACTCCACGCCTATGGCCCCATGGGTTTGAAGGAGCTGACCACCAAGAAGTTTATTGTTTACGGTGACGGTCAAGTCCGCGTCTGATTGCTGGCCGGCCGACTCGTCGGCGGGGGCGGTGGGGCAGGCAGGTCGTATCGGCCTCCTGGGGGGCACCTTCGACCCGCTCCATAACGGTCATCTGGCCGTGGCGCGGGCGGTCAGGGAGCAGTTGGCCCTCAATCAGATTCTGTTGATCCCCGCCTCCCGCCCGCCCCATAAACTGCACTATCCCATCACTTCCTTTGAGATCCGGGCGGCCATGATCCAGGCAGCCTTGGCCTACGAGCCCGCTCTTGCCCTCAGTCTGGTTGAGCAGGAGACCAACGGCCCCTCCTACTCCATCGACACCTTGGAGCGCCTGGCCGTGAGCCTTGGCTCTCGCCAATCATATTTTATCATCGGCGCCGACGCCTTTGCCGACATCTCTTCCTGGAAACGCTTCCGCGACATCCCACGTCTGACCAATCTGGTGGTGGTCAACCGCCATAACGCTACCCGGACGGGTGAGCCGCAAGCGGTCATCAGCCGTCATTTTCCTGAATTTGAATTGGCGAGAGATGGGGTCTGGCAGGCCCCGGGGCAGGGTGACATCCTGTTGGTCGCCATGCCCATGGTCGATATCTCATCGACCATGGTCCGCGACCTGGTCAGTCAGGGGGGGGATATTGCAGGCTTGGTCTCGGCAGAGGTGGCAGAGGCTATTGTCCAGCAGGGGCTGTATAGGTGTGTGTCTGAGCCGGGGAAGAGTAGGTTGGGTTAGCGGTCGTCTCGCGTAACCCAACGAGACTGTATAAAAAGTCCTAAAACAGCCTTTTTTAGTCTCTTAACTTATTGATTATACGTTGACAAAATTGTTCATTTTGACCTTTTCCTACAGTCTGAACGCCATACTTTACATCCCCTCCCTTGACGGGAGGGGGAAGGGGGAGGGTGAAGTAGCAACTTTGTCACCAGACAGCATCTTTCCCCCCCACCCTAGCCCTCCCCCCCAAGGGGGGAGGGAATTTTCTTGCAACCAAAGGCCTTAAGCTCGTGGGTTAGGCAGTCTTTTAGCCGTAACCCGACAAAAAGGGGGCACTGCCCACCAAATAAAAGTCAAGATACAAGGTCGGGTTAGGCCGTAAACTAACACTATGCTGATCTAACCCAACCTACTGC
>JANNQL010000156.1:0-5239 GCA_031400755.1 Pseudomonadota bacterium
CCCAAGGAGGTCAAAAAACGTTTGGCTCTGGAGTTGACTGCCCGTTATCATTCCCAGGAAGAGGCTGCCCGCGCTGAGACGAATTTTGAGCGGGTCTTCCAAAAGCACGGTCTGCCTGATGACCTTCAGGAACTGGTTCTACCGGTGGGGGAGGGTATATGGCTGCCAAAACTTCTGGTGGATGCCGGTCTGGTGACGGGCACTGGTGAGGCCCGGCGTTTGATCAAACAGCAGGCCGTGACCGTTGATGCCGAGAAGATCTATAGTGATGATCATACCGTCCCGGCCACTGGCGAAATCCTGATCAAGGTCGGCAAACGCCGCTTCTGCAAAGTGCGGTTTGTTTGAAAAAATTGTTAAGCTTGCTTGAGCTTATTAAATTTTTTTGAGACAAAGCAGATGTCATCCTTCCCCCCCCTTCTACCATTTCTCTTTTTCCCATGAACGATTCCGGGGCGCTTGATTTTGATCGGCGCCATATTTGGCATCCCTACACCTCGCCAACCAACCCCTTGTCGGTCTATCAGGTGGTGTGTGCTGATGGTGTGCGTCTACAGCTTGCCGATGGCCGGGCGTTGCTTGATGGCATGTCGTCCTGGTGGTGCGCCATCCACGGCTATAATCATCCGGTCTTGAATGAGGCCTTGCGCCAGCAGGCCGACCTCATGTCCCATATCATGTTTGGCGGATTGACCCATTCCCCGGCCATCGACCTGGCCCGGAGGTTGGTCGAGTTGACCCCGGCCTCACTGGACAAGGTCTTTTTCTGCGACAGCGGTTCGGTGGCGGTGGAGGTGGCGATCAAGATGGCCTGCCAATACTGGTCAGCGCTGCATCGTCCGGACAAGACCAAGCTTTTGACCATCCGCCACGGCTATCACGGGGACACCTTTGGCGCCATGGCGGTTAGCGATCCGATAACCGGGATGCACCACCTTTTTGCCGGGATGCTGGCCCAGCATTTCTTCGCGGATGCCCCGACCAGTCGAACCGATGCCGAATGGCGCGATGCGGACATGCTAAGCTTCCGAGGCCTGATTGAGCAGCACCATTGTCAGATCGCTGCCGTCATTTTGGAGCCGATTGTCCAGGGGGCGGGCGGTATGCGTTTTTATGCCCCTGAATTTTTGCGGCAGGTCCGTACGCTCTGCGATCAATACGATGTCCTGTTGATCGCAGATGAAATCGCCACTGGCTTTGGCCGCACTGGCCGTCTTTTTGCCTGCGAGCATGCCGGTATTGCGCCAGACATCATGTGTCTTGGCAAGGCCATCACCGGCGGCTATTTAAGTTTTGCCGCCACCTTGACCACAGAGCGGGTGAGTGATGCTATCGGCCGAGATGGCGGCTTTTTCATGCATGGCCCCACCTTCATGGCCAATCCCCTGGCCTGCGCGGTGGCCAATGCCAGCATTGACTTGCTGGTCCATGCCGATTGGCAAGCCAATATCTGCCGGATTGAAGAGGGGCTGCGCCGTGGCCTCGAACCGTGCCGGGGCCTGCCGGCGGTGGCCGACGTCCGGGTCATGGGCGCTATCGGGGTGGTGGAGTTGAAGAAAGAGGTCGACCTAGGCACCATCCAGGCCCAATTTGTGGCCCATGGGGTATGGCTACGCCCCTTTGGCAAGTTGGTCTATACTATGCCGCCGTACATCATGACCGATGAAGAAATCGCTTTTCTCACCCGGCAGATGGTGGGAGTGGTGGCGGGCTTGGCCTAAGGCGTTCGGGGAGTTTTGTTGGTGCTCCTTGAAACAGAAATTGTCAGTTGCCCTTTTCTGGGACAGTATGCTTTAGGGGCTGTCGTCCTAAATAACTTCCATTATCTAAGGCGGCCCCTAAAGTTAAATGATTAGTCGGCCATAAAAAAAGCATTGGCATTGGCCCCACATACCGGGCATTTATTAGGGGCCTTAGCCTCGTGGGTGTGGCCGCAGACTTTGCAGATGTAATAATCGCACTCCACCATGCTGTCGATGTTGTCAATGGCCTTTTGATAGAGAGCGGCATGGATTTTCTCCACCTCATTGGCAAAGGTGAAAGATTGCCGCGCCGCCTTGTTGCCTTCGGCCTCGGCCTCGTTGATCATGGCTGGGTACATCGTCTTGAACTCATCGGTTTCACCTTTGACCGCCGCCTTCAAGTTTTCAAGAGTGCCGCCAACAGCCTTGAGGACTCGGAGGTGAGCATGGGCGTGGATGGTCTCAGCGGCAGCGGCGGCCCGAAATAGCTTGGCGGCCTGATGGAATCCTTCTTTGTCCGCCTGGATGGCAAAGGCCAGATATTTGCGATTGGCCTGTGATTCCCCGGCAAAGGCGGTCCATAGATTCTGTTCTGTCTTGTTCATCGTTTTTTATCTCCCCGTCTTTTTTTGTTGCTTTGCTCAGAGATTAGCCTAATCTCTGAGCAGTTTGTATCAATTGATTTTGGGCAGGTTCCATCATGGATTCCTCAAAGGCCTCAGTCGGTTATGCTTAGTTGATCAGTTCGCCTTGATAGAATTTGTCATACAAAATAGCATCATCAGCGTGGCCATGAAACTATAGTATGTCCATCAAAAAAAATAAACGATTGATTTTCAACATAATAACTAATAAATTAAAAGTATTAATTGCGGTAAACATACCTACTTTTTCTGCCAAGGGGGCGGTTGGATCATGCATAGACATTTTGGTCGGATAATGCGGACGTTGAGTGTCGGTCGGATGAAATCTGCATCCTGTTCTTTATGGCAACCACCAGTTGACATGTACGAATCTGATACGGAACTAATCGTCTTCGTCGAGGTTGCCGGGATTGATCCGGACAAGATCAAAGTTATGGCTGAGGCCCAGGCCCTTACCATCAGCGGCGAACGTAAATGCGAGATTACCGGCATCAACCACGTTCATCAGCTGGAGATAGAGTACGGGCATTTTGCCTGCCGCATTCCGCTACCGATGTTAATTAACGTGAATGAAACCAGGTCCGAGATCAAGAATGGCTTTTTGATTGTGCGGATGCCCATTATCCGACATAAAGGCACTGTGGAAATTAACCTTAAGTAAGGACGGACTATGTCTTCGGAGCAAAAAAAACAAGAAGCCCCCGGCGCTAGAGAGCAGATCGCGGCTGACCCCGAAAAATTGGCAGTGCCTGCTGTTTTGTCTATTCTACCCCTACAGGGGTTTATTTTTTTCCCTGGTATGGGCTTTCCCTTGCAGGTTTCCCATCAGGGTTCAAAAGATCTGATCGACGATGCACTGGTCAAGGACCGCTTGTTGGCTATGGTGGCCCATCGGCCCATCAAGGGCAAACAGAGTGAATCTGTGCCTGCCGATCATCTTTTTACGGTCGGCACCATGGGCTATATCCATAAGATATTAAAGGATAAAGATGGCGTCTATCAGGTCCTGGTGAGTTCAGTCCGCAAGATAAGGGTGCTTGAGGTTATTCAAACAGAACCATATCATGTCGGTAGGGTTGAGCCAATTTCTATGCATACCGAAGAAAACCAGGAACTTGAGGCCCTGATTATTAATCTACGGACTCAGTTCAAAAAAATGGCCGGGCTCCTCCAGTTACCTGACGAACTGACCATGACCATCATGTCTCTGCAAAACCCTTACCATGTGGCCTACCTTGCAGGATCACAACTCAATCTCGCCTTAGAAGAGGAGCAAAAATTTTTGGAGATTGAGGGGGTAAACGACTTGCTGAGAAAGGTCACCTTGGAGGTCACAAAAAAGTTAGAAACACTGGAAGTCAGCCAAGAAATTCAGAAAAATATCAAAGAGGACATCGACAAGAAGCAGCGCGAATTTTTCCTACGCCAACAATTGAAGGCCATCCGCAAAGAACTGGGGGAAGGCGATGAAACGCTTGACCTAGATGACCTGCGGAAAAAGATAAAAAAGACGGCATTGACCAAAGAATCCAAGGCAACAGTGGAAAAGGAGATGGATCGGCTGTCACGGATACCGTCCTCCTCACCGGAATATACGGTGTCCCGTAACTTTATTGAATGGATTCTCGACCTGCCCTGGAAAAAGTCAACCAAAGACAGTCTTAACCTTGCGAAGGCCCGTCAGATACTTGATCACGATCATTATGGTCTGGAAAAGATCAAAAAGCGTATCCTCGAATTTTTGGCGGTCCGTACCCTAAAGGCTGACCTGCATGGGCCAATCCTCTGCTTTGTCGGGCCGCCTGGAGTCGGGAAGACCTCACTTGGACAATCCATCGCCCGTACCATGAATAAAAATTTTGTCCGTATCTCCTTGGGCGGTGTACGAGACGAGGCCGAGATCAGAGGGCATCGTCGCACTTACATCGGCTCACTGCCAGGTCGCATCATCCAGAGTCTGAAAAAAGCCGGTTCCAACAACCCCTTGTTTATGCTTGATGAAATAGACAAACTCGGCAATGACTTTCGTGGCGATCCATCCTCTGCTTTGCTTGAGGTGCTTGATCCGGAGCAAAATTTTTCTTTTGCCGACCATTATCTGGAGATCCCTTTTGACTTGTCAAAGGTCATGTTCATCACCACAGCCAATTATATTGAAAATATTCCTGGACCTTTGCGGGACCGAATGGAAGTCATTGAATTGTCGAGTTACACTGAGGACGAAAAGCTGATGATCGCCAAGCGCCATCTGATTGCCAAGCAGCTTGAGGCCCACGCCCTGACACCTAAGAAGGTGACGTTTCGTGATTCGGCCATTCGCGCGGTGATTCGCTCCTATACCAGGGAGGCCGGGGTGCGAAACTTAGAGCGGTCTTTGGGTGCCATTTGCCGAGGTATTGCCAAGGACATGGTCTCTGGCAAGATCAAGACCCATGTGGTTACCGAAAAATCAGTACTCAAATATCTAGGCTCAATTGATTTCTTTCCTGAAACCACCGCTCGTAATTGGGGACCTGGTCTGGCAACTGGCTTGGCCTGGACACCGGTCGGCGGGGTGCTGCTCTTCATTGAAGCCGCCAAGATGAAAGGGAAGGGGGGCTTGATCCTCACTGGCACCTTGGGTGATGTCATGAAGGAGTCTGCAACTGCGGCACTGACCTATATCCGTTCCCATGCCGATGCCTTGGGGATTGACGATGAGCAATTCGCGCAGGCTGACATCCATGTTCACGTCCCGGCAGGCGGAACCCCGAAGGACGGGCCGTCGGCCGGAGTGGCGATGGTCGTGGCCTTGACCTCATTGTTGTCAGGCAAATCAGTGCGTAAGGATGTCGCCATGACCGGTGAGATCAC
>JANNQL010000157.1:0-9538 GCA_031400755.1 Pseudomonadota bacterium
GGAATGACCCCGGCCCCCAGGAGGCGGCGTTGGATGATTTTTGACCGTTCGCTGCGACTGTCGTAGAGGTGCTCAGCGGCCTTGCTGATCCAAGGAGGTGAGGTGACCACGCTGTAATCAAGCAGGATCTCAGGCACGAAAAAGTCGAGGGCGCTGTTGATTTCCATCTTCAGCCAGAGGTTGGCATAAGCGTTGATTCTTTTATCGCCGCGTTCGTAAAAAGGTATCTCGATTTGCAAGGGGACATCTGGACTGGACGGGTCTTTCAAAAGATAGAGGTTTGAGGTCTCCTCCGGGCGCCATTGGGTGGAGTAGGCGATTTGCCCCGCCCGGGAGTCAATCAGTTGTGAAAAATAGCCTTTGCGGTAAAGCAGTGAGATGCCGATGGCTGGAATAGCGCAGTCGGCGTAGCTTTTCAGGGTGTCGCCGGCCAAGACGCCAAGCCCGCCGCTGTAGTTTGGGATCTTGCCTGGGTCGTGGAGAAATTTACTGGTGAAATATTTGAGGCGCGAGTCTTTGCTGGTGAAGGGCAGGTCCACTAAGCGGTCCTTTACCGGGTTTAGGGCATCGTTGTCCGCGCCTATTTCCATGCTGACATAGGTGACGGAGTTTCCGCCCGGGTCGGTCAGGTTGCCCCAGACTGTCTCAAGCACCCCCTGGCTTACGCCAAAAAAGGTGCCGATTTTATTGCTGGAGATCATTTTTTCAAGGATTGTGTTGTTGTCCATAGTTTTTTTAATTATTTTTTTTGGTGATTGAAGATTCTGTTTGCGAAATTTGCGGAACGCGTTATATTCGCTGGCATTTTCTTTGATTTGAGATTAGTGTCCAGGTTTTCGGGTAGGGGGAAAATACGGAGCTACTAAAAATGATACTCTGGCAGCGTTTTGTCATAATATTTATTTGTTAAGTTCGCAAAAAAAAGGAGGTCTGTCAATTCATCATTGCATGTGATGCTAAAATAATAAAAAAAATGAGAGATTTTGGTTTTAGCACGGGAGATTTTTTCAGAATACTGAACGGACTCTCAGATTTTTTATGATGTTGTATAAAATAGATTGAATTTTAAATTTGGTTTTTATATCATAAAGCTCTGTTCAATGGGGCAGGGAACTTAAAGCATAACTTGGGAGGAGAAAAATGGTTAAGAATTATTTGAAGCTGGTTGCGGTTGGTGTCATGATGGGTTCAGTATTAATGGTGAGCGGTTGTAGCCAGAAGAAGGTCGCGGCGGACGCAACTCCTGCTGCTCGCCAGGACGGTGAGGGGCTTGATGCCAAGGCCTCGGATGTGAAGTCACCCTTCGCAATTTTGGAAGGCCGGACCACTGGTCCGATGTTGCCGGTCTATTTTGATTTCGACAAGTCCAACGTTCGGGCTGATCAGAAGAGCCGCATGGAGACCAATGCCACCTACCTGAAAGGCAATCCAAAAGCTGCCATTGCCATCGAAGGCAATTGTGATGAGCGTGGCACCAACGAGTACAATATGGCCCTTGGCGAGAGAAGAGCAGTTAACGCCAAGAAATATCTGGCCAACTTAGGTGTTGATGCCAGCCGGCTCACCACGATTAGCTATGGTGAGGAGAAAGCCTTGAACTTTGGTCATGATGAATTGGCTTGGTCCCAGAATCGTCGCGCTGATTTTGTCCAGAATCAGTAAGTCGTGCGGTTGATGGCTTAACAGAGCCTCAGTGCCATAAAAAACCGTGGTATGTCTTCAAGGGAAGATATGTCACGGTTTTTTTTATGCCTTTTTGATTCACATGGTATATTGCCTAAACAAATAATTGAGGAATCTTTATGAAATCGTTACATATCTCCCTTTGTGCCATAGTTTTTTTGTTACTTTCGACTGTTACTCCTTCCTTGGCAGCAGATTCGATCAAGATTGCCACCTTCAATGTTCAGCAGATTATTGAAAAATCCAAGTCAGGCGCCGAGGCCCGTAAAGTCATGGAGGCCAAGAAAACTGAATTAGAGCCCAAATTCAAAGGCGAGCAGGACGCATTGAAGGCCCAGGCCGATGAGATTGAAAAGAAGGGATCGGCGTGGAGTGAGGAAGTGAAGGCCGGCAAGGAACGCGACTATCAGAAAAAGATGCGGGAGTATCAGCTCAAGGTGGAAGACGCCCAGTTTGAAATGAAGCAGCTTGAGAAAAAGGTGCTGGACCCGATTTTCAAGGAGTTGCAGACAGTCATTAATGATATTGGCAAGGCCGATGGTCTGACCTTGATTTTTGAAAAATCGCGGAGCAATGGTCTGCTGTATGCGGCAGAATCCCTTGATATCAGTGACAAGGTCATCAAGGCCCTTGATGCCAAGATGGCCAAGTAGTTTGCAGCGCAGTTATAAGGTTGAAGTATCTAAACAGCCTTCAACCTTATAACTGCTTAGGTCGATAGACTGAAGGCTATTGGGCTGTAGGGCTGGCGGTACTTTTACAATGTAGGAGATTATTTGCCCTTGCCATGCTCTGTTCGCTTTCACTAACAGCCTTCAACCTTCAGCCTAAACAACCTGAGCAGTTACCCTTCTATTGCTCTCCTGGATTGGAACGAAAAAGACCATTACCATTCCTGGAATTGACAGCAGAAAGCTTATCCCGAAGAAAAGACCATAGCCGAGCCAGGCAGTCAGGAAACCGCTGACCACTCCGGCGTAGAGACCGCTCAAGCTCATCAGTCCCGTGCCGATGGCGTAATGAGAGGCCTTGAACTCCGGGCGGCAAATCCGCATCAGAAAGGTCATCAGCACCGCCGTACCCAGACCGCCAGAAAATTGATCGAAGCCATGGACCAGGGCAATGGCGGTCAACAGGCTGAGGCTTGCTGGCGCTGGCGTCGGATTGGCGGTGTTGATCGCGATGACGCCTGCAAATTGCAGGGCCAGCAGCATATAGATGACATTGGTCAAGTTCTGGAGCAGCAGAAAGGGCCAGATCATTTTTTTGAGGCTGGTCCGGCTGATCAGCCAGCCGCCGATCATGGCCCCGGCAATGGAGCAGGGTAGTCCAACCCCCGCCGAAATCCAGCCGTAATGGGTCTTCAACCCCAAGTCAATCATAAAGGGCGAGTACATACTGGAAAGCATATACTCGCCGGTCCTGATCAGAACAATAAATCCTACTATCGGCCCGGTCCCCTGACGGTCAATAAAGGCCAGAAATGATTGGCCATAAAAGCTGTCCGGGTTATCGAGCAGCAGCCGGTGGAAATGGTGCCGAAAGAAGCAGAGGATGATCAGCCCGCCAAAAAGGCTGAGGCTGATGATGGCGGGGAGTCGGCTGCTCATGGCGGCGCCATACTGCGACTGGCTGAGCAGACGTCCGCCGAGAATAAGCGCCGCGACTATCAGGATTTTTGCGGAGTGCCTTTTGAGAAATGACCATGAGAGTCTTGGTATGGGGCGTTGCTGTTGTTCACTGAAAGGGAGGATGAATGAATGCAGGAGGAGGATCCCGATCATAACGATTGCCGCCAAGCTGAAGGCCCAAAACCAGCCCGCCATGGCGCCGACCGTGACGATGACCCCGGTGCCGGTCATCATGGCAATCCGGTAGGCCATGACCCGCAGCCCTAAATATCTGGACTGCTCGGCTTGGTCTAATGCCTCCATATAAAAACCGTCGATGGCGATGTCATGGGTGGCGGCAATGAAGCTGCCCACAAAAAACAGGGCGACGATGAAGGTAGTGGCGTCCGCTAAAGGGGAAAAAATCGCGGCCAGCATAATGATGCAGCAGAGCAGTTTTTCGCAGGCCAGGAGCCATTGACGTTTGGTGCCATAGGTGTCCACCTGCGGCCCCCAGAGGAATTTGAGGACCCAGGGCAAACCAAAGATCGAGGTGACGCCAAGGGCCTCCAGGCTCATCCCCTGATCGCGAAAAAACAGCGACGAGATGGTGCGGATAATGGTGTACGGAAAACCTTCAGCGAAATAGGTGGAAAAGGTCCATAGGGATTTTTTGCAATGCTGGTTCAAGCGGGTATCGGTTGGCATCATAAAGGTTCAGTTTATAAAAAAGATTTGCAGGGTAAGTGAAAACACTGGTAAAAAAAAAAGATTTTTGCAACGATGAGAGAAGCGGGGGCTCGATATTAAGAGTTTATTCATTTTTGCCTGCAAACGGATACTTCGTTGTCGGGTCTTGGCTTGGCAATTGCGCAGTCTTTGCCCAGCCGCCTGGTCTCCGCTTGAAAGGCGATTTCGAATCAGATCTAACGGGAGGGTACGATGGCCAGGCATATTTTGATCGTGGATGAGTCAGACATGATGCGCCGAGTCCTGCAGGCCAGGATTCTTGCAAACCTTGATGATGCAGTGATTTCCGGGGCCAGCGGCGTTGACCAGGCCGCTCAAATACTAAGCACGAATACGGTCCATCTCATTATCTATGGTTGGGACATCCAAGATGAAGAGGGCCTGCAATTTTGTAAGAAAGCCGCAGCGGGTGAAAGTGGCACGCCGGTCCCGTTTTTATTTTTGATCGGCGACAAGAAAGAGCATGTGGCGATAACCGCCGAATTGGTTGGTAAGGCCTATCTGTCCATGCCCTGTTCGCCCGAGGCGCTGGCCCGCGCCATTGACCGGATTTGTCACCCGGCCAAGCTGCGTCAGGCCAAGCGTTACAGCATCAATAACACCAGCGCGGTCATAAATCAGCGGCAGGCCAAGATGGATGCCGTAGTTTTGAATGTCAGCACTGGCGGGGCCCTTTGTGAGTTTAAGCTTGACCCGCAATTTAATAGTGCCTTTCCGGTGATGATATCGATGCAATTCAACGGCGAGGAGGGGCCGGTCACGATCAATGGCTTGGGGGCTGTGGCCACCAATATGCTTGTCATTACCAGGCATGAAGATCAGACCGCCAAGCGTTTGCGGATGGGATTTAAATTCGTCAATCTTGCCGATGAGGCCAGCCAAGCCTTTGATCGGATATTTGCCCAGGCCCAGGCCGAAGATAATTGAGGCAGGGGAGTTTTACTCCCAAGCCTCTTCAAGGCTCATCTTTTCTACCGACCATCAACATGGCGGCTTGGCTGATGGCTGGGGTGTCGATTTCTGCAAGGTGGCGCAAGGTCTCTTGCGGGCCTTGCTCCATGAAGGTGTCGGGCAGACCGAGCACCGAGACTTTGATTGACAGGTCTTGAGCAGCGGCGAGTAATTCCAGAATCGCGCTGCCAAAGCCGCCTTTCTTGATGTTTTCTTCAATGGTGATGACGCGACCGGTCTTGGCGGCCCAGGTCAGGATCAGGTCGCGGTCTAAAGGACTCACGAACCGTGGGTTGATCACCGCCGCGCTGATCCCCATCTTTTCAAGCTCTGTTGCTGCGTCGAGGGCCGTTTGCACCCGATTGCCAACCGGCAGGAGCAGGATGTCATCCCCCTCCTTCAAGAGTTCACCTTTACCAATCTCCATCTCGCTTAATTCAGCATCAAGTGCTATGCCGACACCCTGGCCGCGCGGGTAGCGGATAGCAGCGGGCCCCTTATGCAGGATGGCGGTGTGCAGAATATGCTGCAACTCGTTTTCATCCTAGGGCGCCATGACCACCATGTTGGGGATCATCCGCAGGTAGGAGAGGTCGAAGACCCCGTGGTGAGTGGGGCCGTCGTCGCCAACCAGACCGGCCCGGTCCAGCATGAAGGTCACCGGCAGATTGGGCAGGCAGATATCATGGATCAGTTGGTCCAAGGAGCGTTGCAAAAAAGTGGAATAGATGGCCACCACCGGGTGGATGTCTTCGGTCGCCAGGCCGGCGGCGAAGGTGACGGCGTGCTGTTCGGCAATGCCCACGTCAAAAAAACGGTCAGGGTATCGTTTGGCAAAGTTCGTCAAGCCGGTACCGGCCGGCATGGCGGCGGTGATGGCCACGACCTTTGGGTTGGTGGCGGCGATCCGGCTGATGGTCTCGCCAAAGATCGTGGTGTATGAGGGCGGCCCGGCGCTTGCGGCCGTGGGTCTGCCGGTGGTCAGGTCAAAGGGGCCGATGCCATGGTAGTCATCTGGACGGTCCTCGGCTGGTTTATAGCCCTTGCCCTTGATCGTTACGACATGGATCAGGGTGGGGCCGCCGCCGAAGTCTTTGACATTTTGCAGGGTCTCAACCAGCGCCTTCAGGTCGTGACCGGGGATCGGGCCGACATAGCCGAATTCCAAGGCCTCAAACAGCATGCCTGGGGTAAAAAAGCCCTTGAAACTGCCTTCGCTTTTCTTGAGGACCTGGAGGATATTTTCGCCGACGTTGGAAAACGATTTCAGGAAATGCTCCATTTCCTTGCGGAGTTTGCTCATGGTGGCGCCGGTCATCTTGCGGCTCAAAAAACTGGATAAGGCCCCGACATTGGGGGAAATGGACATCTCATTATCGTTTAAGATGACGATCAGGTCCTTGCCCAGATGGCCGGCCTGATTCAGCGCTTCAAAGGCCATGCCGCCGGTCATCGAGCCATCGCCGATAACGGCAATCACCTTTTTTTTGTCCTTCAGCAAGTCTTTGGCGCAGGCGATGCCAAGCCCGGCTGAGATTGAGGTGCTGCTGTGGCCGGTATCAAAGGTGTCATAGGCGCTTTCGCTCCGTTTGGGGAAGCCGCTTAAGCCTTTGTATTGCCGGATGGTCTTGAAGTATCGGCGGCGGCCGGTGAGGAGTTTGTGGGCGTAACACTGGTGGCCAACATCCCAGATGAGTTTGTCGTCCGGGGTGTCGAAGACATAATGGATGGCCAGGGTCAGTTCGACGACACCGAGCGATGGAGCCAGATGACCACCGACCTTGGCAACGGTCTCGATGATCTCACGGCGGATATCGGCGGCCAACTCCGGCAGGCGTTCTTCTGGAAGCCTCTTGAGATCGAGGGGTGAGTCGATGGTCGACAGCAGTGAAGGTGGTCGGGTCATGGTCTGTTTTGAATCCTTGTCGGTAATCAGTTCGTGCGGTTGTAAATATAGCGGGCCAGTTCCCTGAGCGGCTCAGCGGCCTGGTCAAACCCGGTCAGGGCATTGATGGCGGACTTAATAGTGTTCTGGGCCTTGGTCCTGGTCTCTTCCACCCCGAAAAAGGCGGGGTAGGTGGCCTTGCTGTGTTTGGCGTCGGAACCCGCCGCCTTGCCCAGTTGCTCAGGTGTCCCTTCGACGTTCAGCAGGTCATCGACGATCTGGAAGGCCAGGCCGATGAGGTTGCCATAGGAGGTCAGGGCCTGGAATTGGGCTTCGGTGGCCTGACCGATAATGGCGCCGGCCTGCACCGAGGCGGTGATCAGGGCGCCAGTCTTGCAACGGTGGATCATTTGCAGCGCTTCGAGAGATATGGCCTTGTCTTCGGAGGCCATATCAAGGGCCTGGCCACCCACCATGCCGAGTGAGCCAATGGCCTTGGCAATGAGCTGGATGATACGCAGTTGCTGTTGATCAGGTAGCAGATCGCTAATGTCCGGCTGGCTCAACAGCTCAAAGGCAAAGGTCAGCAGGCCGTCTCCGGCCAGGATGGCGCCGGCCTCACCGTAGATCATGTGATTGGTCGGCTTGCCGCGCCGCAGTTCGTCGTCATCCATGGCCGGCAGGTCATCATGGATAAGCGAATAGGTGTGGATGCATTCGAGTGCGCAGGCGATGGGCATGAGCCGTGGATCGAATTTACAGCCCAGGGCCTCGGCGGTGGCCAGGCAGAGAATCGGCCTGACCCGTTTGCCGCCGGCCGTCAGGCTGTAGTTCAATGATTCGAGATGCGGCCCAAGTTCGCTGTCAGGCCTTGGCTCTAGCAAGGTGCTCAAGGCATCATCCACCAGTTGACGCTTGTGGGTGAGATAGGTCTTGATGTCCATGAGTCTCAAGAACCGGAGGAGTGGTCGTCAAAGGGTTCAGCACTTAAGACTCCATCCTTATTGATCAGGATGTCGATTCTCTTTTGGGCCTCATCGAGTTTTTTGGTGCAAAAATCCGCCAGGCGCATGCCATCATCAAATTTTTTGAGAGATGCCTCCAGGCTCAAATCACCGTTTTCCATCTCACGGGTGATTTGTTCCAGTTTCTCCAGGCTCTCTTCAAAGGTCTGTTTTGCCATGATAACGTAGTTGGAATAAGTTTGCTGGGTAGACTTACGTTTATTGAGTGTAATGAGTGGTCGGGTCGCTCAGGCAATCAGACTTAGCCACCATAATCAAATTGAAGCAGAAAGCCAATAATGATAAAAGAATTTATGGGCGGACAATTTAAAAAAGAGTTAGAACCGTACGCGGACATGTTTGTCCGCTGGCTGACGGTGGAGAAAGGCTATTCCGACCACACGGCGGACAACTACCTCAGAGACATCAACGGCTTTGTCGCTGGCGTTGATGATGGGGTCCTTCTCAATGAGATTGGCCCGGCCCAGGTCAGGTCGTTTATTTATGCCCTGCACGGCAGCAACAAGCCATCTTCGGTGGCGCGAAAGCTCTCGGCCCTGCAGACCTTTTTTCGTTTTCTGGTGCAGGAGAAGGTGGTCGAACGGAACCCCCTGATCGGGGTGGCCCGTCCCAAGCAGGGACAGTACATCCCGGTTTTTTTGACCGTCGACGAGGTCTTTCGGCTCCTGGAGGCGCCGGCCCCCCAGGACCCTTTCGCGGCCCGGGACAAGGCGATGCTGGAGTTGATGTATTCGACCGGCATGCGGGTGGCGGAATTGGTCAGCTTGCAGAGGAATTCGCTTGATTTTGAGACAGAAATGGTTACGGTAACCGGCAAAGGCAATCGGGAGCGGCTGGTCCCCATGGGCAGCCCTGCTGTCGATGCCCTGCTCAAGTATTTCCCGCAGCGCCAAACCCTGCTGTCGCAGGGCGGACAGAGTGGCTCGGTTACTGACCTTGATGTCCTGTTTGTCAACCATCGGGGTGGGCGCCTGACCACCCGCAGCGTCGAGCGCCTGGTCTCGATGTATGCCCAGCGGGTGGGGCTTCTGGCCCAGGTCACGCCCCATGCCCTGCGTCATTCCTTTGCCACCCATTTGCTGGAAATGGGGGCCGATCTGCGCTTGGTTCAAGAGTTGCTTGGCCATGTCAGTCTGTCAACCACCCAGCGGTACACCCATCTGACGGTGGACCATCTGATGGCAGTTTATGATAAGGCCCACCCCCAGGCCCGCAAGAAAGAAAAAAGGTGAGTAACTATGATTACAGAAATCGATCCACAGATGCGTTATTGCCTGCAATGTAACGATGAGTATATGCCGGAGCGGACCACCTGCGGGGTCTGTGGCGCCGCACTGCTCAGTGGTGCTGATATGCAAAATCAGCGTCAGTCCACCCGCCAGCAGACTGCCAGCCGGAAGGGGGCCTTGACTCCGGATGACGACATCATTACTATTTTTAAGGCCTCCCTGCTTGATGTCAAACGGCTTGAACAGCAGATGCAGAAGGATAATATCGGCACCCTGATCTGGAGCGACAAGTCAGCAGGGTGCGGCAAATCTTGTGGCAAGTCCTGCGGCGGAGGTGAGCTTGAACTGCGGGTGCGTCGGGAAGACGCCATGGCGGCTATGGTCATTATTGAGGCGGATTTTAAG
>JANNQL010000158.1:0-4167 GCA_031400755.1 Pseudomonadota bacterium
CCGAGACCGGGGTCTTCATGCTCCTCTTCCTCGACCTCGCCTTGAAAGATGCCAAGGCCCGCGGCCAGCTCAACACCCTGGCCGAGCTGGACGAGGCCATCCTGCATGGCGCGGTCAAACGGGCCCGGCCCAAGATGATGACGGTGGCCGCCGCCTTCATGGGACTCCTGCCTATCAGGTGGTCGACCTCGGCCGGGGCCGATGTCATGAAACGGATCGCCGCCCCCATGATCGGCGGCTTGATCACCTCGTTTGTGATGGAACTCCTGGTCTATCCGGCGATTTATAAGCTTTGGAAGAAAAAAGAAATTGACGCCCATGTTTTGGACTGAAGATATCCCTTTAGATGACCATAGATTTTGCATTCCTCTTTGATGAAGACACTCATCAGGTGGATGGCCCTTGCTTTTTTTGTTGGCGCTTTTTTGCGACCGGCCACCGCTCACGCCATAAATTTTGCCACCGGTTCCAGGCCAACGCCCGGTTATCAGCTCAAGCTGTTCCCGTTTTACTATAGCGCCGACACCCGTACCAATAAGGATGGCGACCCTGCCGTCACTGATCTGGGGCTAAAAAAATACGGCGTCATGATCGGCAACTGCTACCAAATCGGCGATCTTCAGCTGAATGCCTTCATCCCGGTTGGAGAATTGGAGGTCGGCAAACTGAAAAGTGATGATGCCGGGATTGGCGATTTCCAACTGCGTGCCGGATGGTATCTCCCCGTGGAATGGGCATCAATTCTGCCGATGCTGATGGTCAAGGTTCCTACCGGCAGCTTCGACAAAACCCATCCTGTCAATTATGGTGAAGGCCAGGTTGATCTGGTTGCCGAGTTATATCTCTTCAAAATGCTCCAGCCATTCTCCTTCGATACCGTGCTCAAATACAATGTCCGTTTCCGCAACCCTGACACCGACGTCACTCCCGGCAACGAATTCAGCGCCGAGGCGCTGCTCACCTACCGTCTGGCCGAAAAAATCAGGGTCGGCCCGGCGGTCAATTTTCTCGTCGGGGCTGATAACAACAAGGGTGGCTCCATGGTGGCCGACAGCGGTTTGATGCGCCTGTCCGCCGGGGGGGAAATCTGGTATGGCCGCTTCGATCATGCCAAAATATCGCTGGCGGTGTACCAGGATCTGCTTACCAGCAACACCAATGAAGGCGTTACGGTGATGAGCCGCATCGCCTTCATGTTCTAATGGATATCCTCATCATGCCTACAGTTAGAACCATTCCTGTTTTTTTCCTGTTTTTCCTTCATCTCTGCACAGCCTTGCCCTGCTCGGGGGCTTTAAACCCACTAACCCTCCATAACAAAACTGAATCATCCCCGCTGGCCGGTCATATCGACATCCTCGAAGACAAAACAGGAACAATGACAATCAACGAGGTGAGCTCTCCCGAGACGGACAGTCTGTTCAAGTCGCCTGTCAAGAGCAGAGGGTTTGCAAAAAGTGTCTACTGGCTCAGGTTTACCATCGAAAATAAAGCGGCAACGGAACAACGCTTGCTGCTCGCATTGAATGCCCCGAATATTCCTTATCTCGACCTCTACGTCCCGGCTGCTCGGGGTGGCTTCGATCTCATGCAGGCCGGCGCCAGGCGGCCGATGAACATACGGGCGTTCCAGCACAGAACTCCGGTCTTCCCCGTTGTCATTGACGGTCAGGGTAAAACCTTTTATCTGCGAGGCGATGGCTATAGAGCTTCTCTATTGACTTTAACCCTTTGGACTCCGAAAGCTTTCAGCCGCATGGACCACCGGCGGGACCTGATTGACGGCTGCTATTTCGGGGCCATGATGGTGATGTTCGCCTACAACCTGTTTATCTTCCTCTCCCTGCGCGACAGGAGCTACCTGTACTATATCCTTGATATCTTCTGCTTCTCCCTGTACGTGTTTTACATCAAGGGGTTTCTGGTAGAGTTCGTCAGCGACGGCATGCCGTCTATAAACAGCTATACTTTTATGCTCCACGTGCCGGGGATACTCACCGGACTGCTGTTTTGCCGGACCTTTCTGGATACCGCGCGCAATGCCACCTTAATTGATCGCATTATCAAGATATTCATGCTTGTCGCACTCCTGTCCATACCTGCTATCCTTGTCGTGCCTCCGGAGATCTGGAAACCTGTCATGGCCGTTGTATCAGCCTGCTCGTCAATCCTCCTCCTGACCGCGGGAGTTGTCTGCCTGGCCAGAGGGTATCGTCCGGCAAGCTATTTTGTCTGCGCGCGCTTCTTTCGCGTCTTTGGTGTGATCACTTTTGTCCTCGCTGCGTTTAATATTCTTTCCTGGAATTTGCTGACTCTATACAGCTTGCAGATCGGTTCAATTCTTGAAGTGCTGCTCCTCTCCTTTGCCCTCGCCGACCGGATCAATGTGATGCGACACGAAAAGGAGGAGGCGCAGGCGGACGCGATCAGGTCGAGCCACCTGGCTTCGCTCGGCGAACTGGCTGCCGGTGTGGCGCATGAAATCAATACACCGGTGAATACCATTATCCTCTCGGCCGAACTTGTTCTGGAGAATGAAGAGCGGGAGGGAATGGAGCGCGATATCGAAATCATCAAAAAGCAGGGGCGCCGGATTGCGACTATTGTCAAGAGTCTGCTCTTCTTTGCGCGTCAGTCCGATGCGGAAAAAGTTCCTTTTGCCGTTGCGGAGATGCTGCAAGGGACGTTGGATATAATGGGTGCCAAACTCCGCCAGGAAAATATCAAGGTAACCGTACAGCTCCCTCCTGACCTGGCTAATGTCCTGGTGCATCCGCAGCAAATCGAACAGGTGTTTCTCAATATCCTGACCAACGCCATGCATGCGCTGGACGAGAGACATGGGGCGGCCCGCGACATAAAGAGTCTTGAAATAACCGCTGCCGAACTATCCGTACATGGTCGGCCATTCGTGCGGGTTGTTTTTCTTGACAACGGCATCGGCATACCGGCGGCCCTTATCACTACCGTCAAGGACGCATTTATCACGACCAAGAAAACCGGCACCGGCCTCGGCTTGAGCATCAGTCGGCAGATTATCGACGAACATGGCGGATTGCTTGGTGTTGAGAGCAGAGAAGGGGAATATACCAGGGTGAATATTGACCTTCCGGCGGTTATTGGATAACGGCAAATTCCCCCTCTCTTTTGTAAAGGGTACTGCGGGGGGGGGCAATGCCGTTGACTTAAGGGATTGCCTTTGCCTTACGCCGTCACCCCGGCGAAGGCCGGGGTCCAGAACACCTTAAAAAGACTGGATTCCGGCCTTCGCCGGAATGACGGGGAAAAAATTTACAGCAGGTGGAGTGCTTAAGTCAACGGCATGGGGGGGGCTTTTGCCTGACAAAAATAGAAATACTGAAACGAGAAATATGACCACACGCATACTGATAATCGAAGACGACGAACACCTGGCCGCAGCTTTTCAGCGGCTACTCAAGGGTGCTGGCTACGGTGCCGATCTGGCGGATGACGTTGCCGGCGGTATGGAGCTGCTGTTGAACGGTTCGTATGCTGCCGTCTTCCTGGATATCAATCTGCGCGGCAAACAGAGCGGCATAGACCTGCTCAAGGAGATCCGGGCCAATGACATTACCACCCCGGTAGTGATAATCACCGGTTCTCCCGAGGTGGCGACGGCGGCTGAAGCGGTGCGTAACGGTGCTTTTGATTACCTCTGCAAGCCGGTGGAAAAAGACCACTTGCTCCGGATCGCCAAGGCGGCGGTCACCCAAAATACCCTTAACGATGAAAAGAAAAGACACCATCATACTCTTGAAGCTGTGTTCAGGAACGTGCGGGATACAATGATTGCGGTAGATCTCGACACGAAAAAAACTGGCCGGCCTGTTGCTGGCGGCCCTTTGCTGCCGCCGCACCTGAATATGGAAACCCATTTAAGCGAGCGCGAACGGCATATTCTCCTGAAACTCGGGCAAGGCGAGTCGAATGCCGATATTGCCGCCGCTTTTTTCATCAGTGTCCGCACGGTGGAGACATACTATGCCAGAATTATCGATAAGCTGAACCTTGATGGCATGAAGGAGCTCAGGCGTTACGCCATAAAAAATAAACCGCAGTAACTGCTATCGGCTGTTCCTCATAATTCTACTTTGTCACATTTCCGAGCATCTGTGCTCGCAGGCCACATCCCCCTCCTGACCTCCC
>JANNQL010000159.1:0-7412 GCA_031400755.1 Pseudomonadota bacterium
ATCCGGCGCTCAGGATTCGGTCAGCTACGCCTATAACCCCAGCACCGGCGATCTCACCAGCATCACCCAGCCACTGATCGGCGCAACCTTATTGGGAAATTACGATGCCGCCGGCAACCCAACCTTGCTGACCGACAACAACGGCCAGGGAACCACCATTGCCTACGACGGCAAGAACAGGGCCGTCAGCCGCAGCAGCAACGGTATCACCACCTCCTTGACCTATAACCAGGCAGGCGACCTGGCCACCCAGACCTCAGGCACCAACGCCACCACCACTTATTCCTACAACCCAACTTCTGGACTTCTTGCCCGGATCACCGATCCTTTAAACCAATATCTGGCCTACGACCATGACAATCAGGGTAACGTCACCGAGGTTGCAGCCTTCACCATGGATGCCGTGCGGCGCTCATATCAGGGCTACAGCTATCAAAACCCCGACTCGCCCGGCAAGCTCTGGAAGATTATAAACTTCGACAGCAGCGCCACCGTCATGACTTACGATGCCATGGGCAACCGATCCAGCACCGAAGATGCCGCCCATCACCTCACGTCATACACCTTTGACGCCATGAATCGGGTACAGCAAATAACCCAGCCGGAGGCAGCGGTCACCCATTTTACTTACGATAAACAGAACAACCAGACCAGCGTCACCGACGCCGAGGGCCATATTACCAGCTACATTTTTGACGATATGGGCAAGCTCCTGGCCGAAACTTCGCCGGATTCCGGCAGTAAAAGCCATCACTACGACCTGAATGGCAACCGCATCGGCACCACCGATGCCAAAGGGGTCAGCACCACCTATGGATTCGATCTCTTGAATCGCCTGACATCGATCTCGTTTCCCTATTCGACCCAGAATATCACCTATACCTACGACCAGGGCACAAACGGCAAGGGCAGGCTGACCGCCATCAGCGACCCATCCGGCAACAGCAGCCTGGAATACGATAATTATGGACGGCTGGTAAAGGAAACAAAGGTCATCAGCGGCAAGAGTTTTGTCACCGCCTATGCTTACAACAACGACCACCAACTCACCGAAATAACCTATCCCGGCGGCCGGACCATCCGCTATAGTCGTAATACTGCCGGGCAAGTCTCCAAAGTGGAAAGCGTGACCAGCGCCACCAGCACCATAGCCGCCAATCTGAGTTACCGACCTTTCGGGCCGCTGACCGTGATGACCTTGGGCAACGGCCTGACCGAGACGCGGGACTACGACGAGGCCCTGCGCCTGACCGCCAAGGCCATCGGCTCGGTGGCAGGCCGCACTTACGGTTACAACCTGGACGGTACGGTGAGCGCCATCACCGACGCCAAGGACGCGGCAGCCAACCAGAGCTTCAGCTATGACGGGCAGGAAAGGCTTATCGGGGCTATCGGCAAATACGGGACGCTGGCCTATAGCTACGACAAGACCGGCAACCGCTTAAGCGAGACCAAGGCCGGGCAGAGCGAGACTTACAGTTATCTGACCGGGACCAATAAGCTGCAAACCGTGACCGGGCAGGCGGCAATCTCTTACAGCCACGACGCCAACGGCAACACAACCGCCATTGGCAACAAGGATTTCACCTACAATCAGAATAATCAATTGATCGAAGCCAAAGAAGCTGGTAGCGTAAAAGGTCAGTACGCCTATAACGGCTTTGGGCAACGGGTACAAAAAATTGCCGGTGGCAAGACCACCCTCTTTATATACGACAAGGATGGCAATTTGATTGCCGAAGCAGATGAAACCGGCAAGGTGTTGACCGAGTATGTGTATCTCGACGGCCAGAAGCTGGCGAAGTTTGCGGTGAATCCTGGGGAGGATAATCTGCGTTTTCCGGGTCAATTTTTTGATGCCGAGACAGGGTTGTACTACAATATGAATCGATACTATAATCCTGCCACCGGAACTTATACAACCCCTGACAAGATCGGGCTGGCTGGGGGGATTAACCTATTTTCGTACTCGGGGGCCAACCCCGTCAACTTTATTGACCCATTGGGGTTGAGCGGGCGATCAGTTGCACTAGGTGTTACCAGTGCAACATTAAACACCGCCGCACTTGCTATGGTATGGAACCCTCCTATGGCGGGTTTAGCCAAAACTGCTGGCGGTATTGCAACATTGGGAGCTCTTGCCAATGCATATTATGAACATGAAACAGGCCAAATGTCTGACAGTGATTTGGCGTCAACGGCCTTGCAAGAAGCAGGTAATTTAGTGGGAGGGAAATTAGCTGGGCAACTATTTGGCCCTGCGGGTGAAGCCTTGGTTAGTGGGTTAACACGAGCTTTAGGTATTTCAGATACAGCGATTGATGCTGTAAAAACTTTTTCTTCCTCAAAAGATGGGTGCAAAAAATGAACATAGGATTTTCTGGTGAAGCTTTTGGTAATCTTCTTGTGCTAGCTACTTTTGTAGGAATAATTGTCTGTGCAATTATATTCTATGTTGCCCACAAGAAGGGGGTAGATGTTACGACACAGAAATTTCAATTGAGGGTTCTTGTCGGCATTGGTTCTGTCTTGATTATATTTCCTTTATGTTTATCGGATCTCAGCCCCGCTTCAAAAATTATTGGCTCTTTTTTATCTATGGCCGGAGCACTAGCAAACTATTTTGGTATAGATAGATTGCAAAAACTTATTAAAAAAAAGTGACGCCTTGGGCGCGGTTGCCCCTTATGAACGCATCACCGCCTACCAGTCGGGTAGGCTGGGTTGAGCGTGCGAAACCCAGCAATAAAGGACAACAAAAGGGCGGTTAACGAGATAATCTTCAGCCACCTTTCTTCATTCCTGGCGGGCCACGGAATCGGGAAAGAGGCAGTAAGGAGAGAGACAATGCAGAAGCTAAATAGTACTGATTTCGATTTTTTTGCTGAGTGCGTGGCTGAACCAACCAGCCTTTGCTGTCGGTGATTGGAATACCGCCGGCATCAAATGGCAACCTTATGAACAAGGGTTGGAGATGGCGAAGAAGGAGAAAAAGCCCGTGTGCCTCATCTTTTACACAGAGTGGTGCCCGCACTGCACCAACTACAGCAAGATCTTCCGTGATGCAAAAGTTGTTGAACTTGCAAAACAGTTCGTCATGATTCGCATCGACGGTGATAAGCGCCAGGACGTGAGCACGAAATACGCCCCGGACGGCCAGTACATCCCGCGAACATTTTTCCTCTCGCCGGCCGGCACCCTCGACACCACAATTCATGAGGCACGCGACAGTTTCAAGTACTTCTACGACGAGGACAATCCCGCCTCTTTATTGGCCGGCATGGGCAAAGCACTACAGAAACTGCGCTGAGCAGAGAAAGCACAGCCGGGCAGGTTACGATGCTGCTGTTGATTGAAATACTCTGCGGGCAGCGTGGTCAGTTACGAGAAGACCACTAATTCACCTACAACGTCAAAGACCAGATGACGGTTGGCGGCCCGCTGACCGACACCACCGACCCCAACAACTTTCAGACCGTAGGGTGCGCAACATGCTTTTCTGTTGCGCACGCGGAGGAAAAGATACGGTGCGCATGACAAAACCTGCGCACCCTACACTGCTAACTGTTATGCTTGAAAAAAACGTTCTTCAATTTTTATTTATTGTGATCAGTTTTTTGTGCGTATCTCTCTTTGCGAGAAACTTTTTATTATTTGTGAATATTAATAATCATACAGCTCATTTAATCACGTCAATTTTGATTTTAGGAGGCTCATATGGTTACGCGAAAAGACAATATATTAATTTTTCTAGAAAGAAAAAATATGTCTTTATCGCAGTTCTTTTGAGTTCTGCTTTGTTGTTCTGGGTTGTACAGAAGACCGTCATTTCCTGAGAAAATTAAAAAAGGTGTCTGCACATTTCCGTCCAATGAAACCAAGCCCGTAGGATGCGCAACATGCTTTTCTGTTGCTCACGCGGAGAGAAAAATACAGTGCGCATGATGAAACCTGCGCACCCTACACTGCTAAAGATATGGCTGGTGGTGTGGCAATTATCAAACTCTCAAAATCAGATGGCCGTGTGCTCTATGTGCATCATGGGAAATGAATTCGACTACTTGGTGACTTGCCGACGGGAACCCGCCATTTGGAGACAAATCTAAATGTCGCTGACATGATTCAAGGACAACAAAGAAGAAATTTACAACATAGTACCTATTTTGTTGAATATTTTCCTGACAGTTGCAGTGATTATGGTTACTTTTGAGCTTGTGGTTCCTTAGAAAGTCACACACACGTTCCGTTCTTTTGGACGGTGTCACAGCGCCGCCCCTTGATACGCCGCCCGCTTCATCAGCTCACAAAGCTCGCCTCTTTGGCGGTCGGCTAAAAAACAGAAAGGTGAAGACATGAATACCAAGACATTGATCAATGAAGCAGTGTCACTACCTGTAGAAGAAAGGGCCATGATGGTTGATTCTTTATTAAAGAGCCTTAACCAACCAGAATCAGAAATTGATAAAAAATGGGCCGCTGTCGCAAGACGAAGAATAAGCGAATTGAAGTCCGGGCAGGTCAAGTCGATCCCAGGGGATGAAGTTTTTGCTAAAATTTGGTCAAGGTTCGACAAGTGAAAGTCTCGTTTCACCCGGAAGCGGAAGAGGAATTCAATGCAGCCATTGAATATTACGAAGAAAAAGAAGTCGGCTTAGGGTATGACTTTGCTGTCGAAGTATATGAAGCCATCAAACGCTCCGTGGCATTCCCCAAAGCATGGCCAATCATAGAAACAGACATCAGACGTTCCTTGGCCAAAAGGTTCCCATTCGGCGTTCTATACTCGGAAGTTCATCAAGAAATCTTTATCGTTGCGGTTATGAATCTGCACAGAGACCCAGAATATTGGAAGCACCGCATAGAACCTCACCGCCAAACGAGATAAACAAAATCATCTGATCTCAAGCTGGAAATATGACACCCTGGATCGAGCCTACGACAGCTTCAACCGGGACGGCAAGGGCGTTACCATTGATTACAGCGTGATCGACGCGGGCGGCAAAACCATCAATGTCACTGATGCCTACAATGTCACTCGCACCTACACCATAACCAAGTATTGATCATGGCATTGATCGATCTTATCTGTGGCATGAATACCAGCAGGCCTTGCACGGCAAGACGTCAAGGCCCTGCGAAATCGGTAGCAACATTCAATGCAGACGCTGCGGGGTGTGCCGTGATTAATAAACATACTAAAAAACGGAACCAGGCTGAAAATATTGACCAAAAACCCTTTGAGTTGGTCAAGTTCTTTTCTTTTTCAGCGCTGGCGGTTTTTCTGGTCTTCACCATCATCTTGGTCTGGCTGATTTCCAATAATACCAAGGAGATGCTCCTGCAACGCAGTGAGGCCTACGCCTTGATTCTGGCCGAAAACCTGAACCATCAGGTCTACCAGCAATTTGTCGTGCCGACTTATTTGCGGTACAACGAAATCCTCCTGCGCAAGCCCGAACAATTTCAGCGCCTTGACACCATTATCAAAAATACTACCCATGGCTTAAACATCAAATCCGTTACCATTTATGAGACCAAATCCCCCAAGGTGGCCTACAGCACCATCCCTGAGAAGGTGGGACAACTGGAGACAGAGACCGATGAATACCGTAAGGCCCGGGACGGTGGCAATATTTCGACGTTAAAAAACCAAGGTCTCCTGCTGAGCCTGCTACCGGGGCACAAAGGCATTCAAGGCCAGCTCCAGACCTTTATACCCTTCCGTCTTGAACAAGGTTTGGGCGAGAACACCGGGCCGATATTGGGCGTATTTGAAATTGTCCAGGACCTGTCCCCTGACCTTGAGGCGGTGGTCCGGTTGCAGGGCATGATCATCGGCACCTCGTTCTTCATGATGTCCGGCCTTTTTGTGGCGCTTTGGCTGATAGTGGCCCGCGGCGACAAAATTATCGCCCGCCGGGCCCACGAGCGCCTGAAGCTTGAAGAGCAACTCAATCATGTCGAACGATTGGCCGGCTTAGGCAAGATGGTGGCTGCCGTCTCCCACGAGATCAAGAACCCTCTCGGCATCATCCGCAGCACCGCCGAAGTCCTTGGCAAAAGGCTTACTAAGCTTGCCCCAGGCAACGAACATCTCTCCAGTATCATAGTCCAGGAGACCAGCCGGCTGGACCGGATCGTCACCGAATTTTTGGATTTCGCCCGGCCTCAGAAGATGCGGATCGCCCCGGCGGTTATCGGCAATCTGTTGGCCCGGGCCTTAAGCTTCATGGAACCAGAATTTGCCAAGGCAAAGATAACCCTAGTGCAGGAGGTGGACAGCACCGCAACGGCGGCGGTCGATAGCGACCACCTCTATCAGGCCATCTTGAACATCCTGGTCAACGCCGTGCAGGCCATGCCGGCTGGTGGTACCTTGACGGTGCGACTCTTTCAAGAACCCCAGACGAGATCGGTATGTCTGCAAATCGCAGATACCGGAATCGGCATGAGCGATGAGGTGTTGGGCCAAATTTTCACACCGTTCTTCACCAAAAAAACCCGTGGCACCGGCCTGGGCCTCGCCATTGTCAAAAACATCATTGAGTCCCAACTTGGCCAGATTGACGTGGACTCCAGCGAAGGACAAGGGACTGTCTTTACCCTCCGCTTGCCGCAGACCAACGACTGATGGCGTCGCCATAACCTGACCAGCCCCTTGAAACGGCGAGTGAAAGTGCCCTACAACGCCCTATTTTGCGGCCATTTGCGATGCGGCAGGGCCTTGCCCGTCATTTTCCCTGGCATTTTTTTTTATGGTGCACCATTGCCGGATGTGGTAAACATTTTTCGAATTCCTTGTTTTGCATCCGGCATGACACACCTGAAAATTCAAGATAGGGGGAAGACGATGACAATGGTCAGCAATAAACCCTGCTGGGAGATTATGCGTTGTAGCGGCGGCGCCTGCATCGCCCGAAGACACCCTGAAAAACCTTGCTGGGAGCATGCCGCTGCCTTAAACTATACGCCCTCTGCCCATGGAGTGTGCCCCGACTGTATAGTCTTTGTCGCCAAACAGGACCCACCCCTTTTCAACGAGCAGGAACTTGCTTCGATCCTCTCCCACCCCAAATTGTATGCCAGCAATCAGCCCAAGTGCCCGGCCCAGATCAGCAGGGAACGCCTGTGGCCGATATCCTCTGAACGACGACAAACAGCCCGCTTCCAGATTAAAGGCAAGACCAATGCCGTCATTGCCAATCTGGACAGCCCGGTCGGTCGAATCCTTGACCTGAGTTACAAGGGACTTGCCTTCTGCCACAGCGGCCAGGGGGCATGGACCAACCAAGCCATCCACCTGGCAATCAGCGGCGAAGACTTCGCCCTGACCGGCCTGCCCGCCCAAATTATATCAGACCGGCCTTTACCCGATTCCGTTCAGGAACAACGAAGGTGCAGCGTCCGCTTCA
>JANNQL010000160.1:0-19309 GCA_031400755.1 Pseudomonadota bacterium
CGTTGTCGGTGGCGCTCAGGGTGGTGATGGCGACCGTGACACTGGTTCCGGTTGCCGGGATGGCAAAGGCGGTGACGGTAGGAGCCACCGTATCGAAAATAGTCGTGGCTACCGAGACCGGCGCCGAGACGTTACCCGCCGCATCCTTGGCCCAGACATAGAGTGTCTTTGCGGTTGGAGTCCCTGTCGGGATGCCGGTGAAGGTATAGACGGTCGGCTGGGTATCGCTCCAGGAACAACCTGCTGTGCTGTTGGTCTCGGTGGTGCACCACTGCGCAACAATCACGTTGTCGGTGGCGGTCAGGGTGGAGATGGTGACCGTGGCGCTGGTTCCGGTTACCTGGATGGCGAAGGCGGTGACGGCAGGAGGCTCCGTATCGAAAATAGTCGTGGTTGCCGAGACCGGCGCCGAGACGTTACCCGCCGCATCCTTGGCCCAGGCATAGAGTGTCTTTGGGGTTGGATTTCCTGTCGGGATGAAGGTGAAGGTATAGTCGGCCGGCTGGGTATCGCTCCAGGAACAACCGGCGCTGCTGTCGGTCTCGGTGATGCACCACTGCGTAACGGCGACGTTGTCGGTGGCGCTCAGGGTGGTGATGGTGACCGTGGCGCTGGTTCCGGTTGCCGGGATGGCGAAGGAGGTGACGGTAGGAGCCAGCGTATCCGGGAGATTAAGTGGCTGTCCGCCGCGCACGAGACGAACGTCATAGCCTAGGTGCCAACCAGGGACGTAGACGATGGCGCCACCCGTAGTGGTGTCGACAACGCCGCCATAATCGAAAGTCACGCACCACACAATTGCCGCAGGATTACGGCCCGTAGACCAATAATGGGCACCCTGGGACGAAGAAAAATAATAGCCTGAGCCTGTGTTGGGGAAGACCGTGGCATTGATGCTTGGGTTATAACAACTCTCTTCAACAATCGAACTCAGTTCGTTTTTGTTGGGCAGACGCCAATTGCTATAGCCATGCTGCTCACCGATGGTCCCGGCATTGACCGCCGCCGCTCGCTGCAAGGCCTCAGCCCAGGTAAAGGTGGACGCCGTACCGCTACAGCCGCCATCGCTGTATGTCTGGCCCTCGCTGCACTGCTGCCACATCAGCCCGGTCTTGCTATGGGTGGCGGTGCCATCGCCATTGATGGTGAAATCAGAGGCCGGCGTGGTGGCGGTGATCGAGCTCAAACAAGTCTGGGCCTGGACGGCCAAGGGCATAAACCCGGTGGCCAGCAGCAGGCAGGCCACCAGCGTTGCCATCTTGTATTTCATTGTCATGATACCTCCAAAGAGTTGCGTCTGAACCCCCCCCCCCTCCAGCAGGGGGCATAAGCGCTAACTAAAAATTTCAGGTCTCCTTTGTTCGTCATTCCGGCATGTCTTTAGCCGGAATCCAGTCAAACAATCGTAGGATACAAGTCCTGCCAATCAGGATTGTTGCTTTCTATTAATTCCAGCTTCCATGCTCGCTTCCATCCTTTCACTCTCTTCTCCCGCTGGATCGCGGAGTCCATGGTCTCGTGCACTTCATACCAAACCAGATGATGAATTCCGTAGCGTTTGGAGAATCCTTCTGCCAAATTGTTCTTATGCTCCCATATCCTTTTGACGAGATTGGAAGTCACACCGACATAAAGCGTACCATTTCTTCTGCTGGCGAGTATGTATACAGCGGGCTGCTTATTATTCATTCCCGTTGTTCTGGATTCCGGCTAGAAACATGCCGGAATGACGGACGTTGAACATGTTCCAAGCCTTGTTATAAGTTAGCGCTTATGCCAGCAGGGGGAGGGGGGATTTTCTACCGCCATTTGAAGCGTTAAGGTGTACCTAGGTAGCGCGGGAAATATCTGACCGCCTGCTCAATCAGCAGCAAGAGCTGGTTGGCATCACGCCAAATCGACAACTGCGTCATCGGATGTAGGGCTCAGTACCTTAGTCAATAGTTTATAGAGATCAAAAAATATAATCACTGTCCGCCGCGCACGAGACGGACTTCATGTATGCCGTAGCTAGAGTAGTCGTACACAGTGTAGGATCCGCTGACGCGGCCAATCCCGAAATCAACAGACCACGCGCAGTGGTAGAGCGGATCGTTGGCGGCACACGGAGACGAAGACCAAAAATTCGAGTAACTGGTATTCGGAAAATAATTGATATCGATGGCTGGATTTAACCGGCTGTTATCGACAATGTTCAGCAATTCATTCCTACTCGGCAGTCGCCAGTCCGTGGCACCGCACAGGCCGCTGGCGTTGACTGCCGCCACGAATTTCTCGGTGTCGCAGCCAGCCGCCACCGTGCCGCCGCAGGAGCCGCCGGCGGCAGTGCCGGCTGAACCGCCGTCATTCACCCCGGTGGAGTTGTACCAGGTATAGGTCCAATCCTTATCGTGCAGGCCGCCATCATCGGTCTTCATTTCCCAGACCAGGCCGGTGACATTGTCCCGCACGCAGGACCAGGTGGCGGCGGTGGCCGGCAAGGTGTTGCCGTTGGCATCGATTTTAGTGAAGTCAAACCCGGCATTACCGCCTCCGACCTTGGTAAGCGTCCCGGCCCTGGCCTCTGCGTCCCGCCCGTAACTGGCGTCCTGACCGGGAAAGTCCGCCGGTTCGCTGGTGAGCGCACTGGACGAATTATTGCCATAAGCGGTGATGCCGGTGTCGTTTACGCCCGTGGCCCACGCCTGGCCGTGGGCCAACAGGACAATGGCGGACAGGGACATAAGGCAATAGATGGGCATCTTATTTGCCCTTTTCCGGTTAGCAAGCAGGGCCAGGTGCAGGATGTTCAACTTTTTCATAGAGGTTATCCAATATTTTTAGTCGTAGGTGGCCTGAGTAGTTACGCCAAGATAGACACTGCCAAGACAATTTACACGAAAAACATCTAATCTCAATGAAATTCACACAGGTAGTCCTTAGGTTTGATTGAGCCCCGCGTAACCCAACGAATCTCTGTTAGGCAAAACGGACCACATGATGGCCCGACACGACGCTGATGATCGTCACCTCCATCTCGTTTCAGTTGGCGCGGCATTTTGAGCCGTTTTCGATGGAAACTAAAAAACTGGCGGCCAAGGGGGGCAAATCTTTACCGCCGATAAGGACAAGAACATCCTTACCCTGATGCAAATTGAAGAGCTTTTGGAGAGGGATATTGTGAGCATCGCGCCCGAGGCCACCCTCGGCGATTTAGTGGAGGCGATCAAGGCCAGCAAACGTAATCTGTTTGCCGTGGTCGCAGAAGGGCGGGTTTTTAACGGACTCATCACCTTGGATGATGTCCGCGAGATCATGTTCAGGCAGGATTTATACGACACTATTCAGGTACGGCAACTGATGAAGGTGCCGGCCGCCACGGCCCAGATCAAACGACACGATGCAATCGGCGATGAGCCGCCTTTTCCGACAAGGCCTATCCCCTCTCGCCCAACACCATATCAAGGGCCTCGATCAGCCGGTCAATCTCGGCCTCGCTGACAATCAGGGGCGGGATGAAACGGAGCGCCACGTTGCCGGCGAAGTTGGCCAGCACGCCCTTGCCAAAGAGCGATTTAACGATCTCCGCCCCACGGGCTACTCCGGCCTCGGTCAAGACCAAGCCCTGAATCAGCCCCAGACCTCGAACGCCGTGGGCCAAAGCCGGATATTTGGCCACGGCCTCCGTCAGCCTGTCAGCGAGATAGGCCCCTCGGGCCTTGACTTGATCCAGAAACCCTGGGCTGAGCATGGTCGTCATTACCGCCACCCCGGCCGCACAGGAGACCGGATTGCCGCCAAAGGTAGAGGCATGGGTGCCAGGGGCAAAGGCTCTCGCAATCTTCTCGGTGGTCAGCATGGCTCCGAGCGGCATGCCGTTGCCAATGGCCTTGGCCAGGGTCATGATGTCCGGCGTCACCCCCAGCTGCTCATGGGCGAACAGGGTGCCGGTGCGGCCCATGCCGACCTGGACCTCGTCAAAGATCAACAAGAGCTGGTGCTGGTCACATAATTTTCTGATCCCCTGCAGGTACTCCCTGGCCAAGGGTCGCACGCCGCTCTCGCCTTGGAGGGGTTCGCAGAGGATGGCGCAGGTGGCGGGGGTGATCATGGCGGCCAAGGCCGCAAGGTCGCCAAAGGGCGCGGCTGAAAAACCCTGCGGCATGGGCTCAAAGCCCTGCTGAAATTTTTTCTGGCCGGTCGCCGCCACCGTGGCCAGGGTGCGGCCATGAAACGACCCCTCCAGGGAGATGATCTCATACTTCCCTGACGGGCTGGCGATCCGCGCCATTTTGATCGCCGCCTCGTTGGCCTCGGCCCCGGAGTTGGCAAAAAAGACCCGGTCGGCAAAGGAATGCGCCACCAGGAGCGCGGCCAGTTCGGTCTGCGGCAGGGTATGGAAGAGGTTTGAGACATGCACCAGTTTCCCGGCCTGTTCGCAGATGGCCTTAGTCACCACCGGATGGCAATGGCCAAGCCCACAGACCGCGATCCCGGACAGAAAATCGAGATACTCCCGGCCATCGGCATCCTTTAAAATACAGCCCCGGCCCTCGACCATGGCCACCGGAAACCTGGTGTAGGTATTGATAAAGGCGGCGTTGCTTTTTTCGATGATCTCCTGGTTCGAGCTCATGCCACCACCTCCGAACCGATGCCCTGGCGGGTGAAGATCTCAAGCAGGATGGAGTGCTCCAGCCGACCGTCGATGATATGGGCCTTCTTGACTCCGGCCTGGACCGCCTCCATGCAGCAGCGCACCTTGGGGATCATGCCGCCGACAATGATGCCCGCTTCGATCTGCTGCCTGGCCTCGGCGCAGGTCATGGTCGGGACCAGGACTTTGTCCTTGTCGAGCACGCCCTCGACATCGGTGAGCAGCACCAGCTTTTCGGCCTTGAGCCTTGAGGCGATGGCCCCGGCCACCAGATCAGCATTGATGTTGTAGGACTGGCCGTCCTCGCCCACCCCGACCGGGGCGATGACCGGGATAAAGTCCTTGGCATCCAGGGTCTCAAGGATGTCCGGGTTCACCTCGGTGACCTCGCCCACCCTCCCCAGATCGATGATCTCCGGCGGCGCATCGGCCAGCTGGCTCTTCATGATCTGCATCTTCCTGGCCTTGACCAGATCGCCGTCGCGCCCGGACAGACCCACCGCCTTACCGCCATGCAGGTTGATCAGGCTGACGATCTCCTTATTGACCTTGCCGACCAGGACCATTTCCACCACGTCCATGGTCTCGCCGTCAGTGACCCGCATGCCCTGGACATAACTTGACTGGATATTCATCTTCTTCAGAAATTGATTGATCTGAGGGCCGCCGCCATGCACCACCACCGGGTTGATGCCGATGTATTTGAGCAAAATGATATCTAGGGCAAAACTCTTTTTCAAGGCATCGTCCACCATAGCGTGGCCGCCGTATTTGATCACCACCGTCTTGTTGGCGAAGCTCTTGATATAGGGCAAGGACTCGATCAGAATTTTGGCCTTTTCAACTGCGGTCTTCATAAGGGTTCCCCTTTCATAAAAAAAACGTTACTATTTAAGCAAGTTATACTATTAGACTGTAGGCTGTTAGGCAAAAACAGAGGATGACAAGGGAGTTAATCTCAATGCAGTAAGTCCCGCCCTTCGACTTCGCTCAGGGACCAGTCGGTTGGTGAGCGGAGCCGAACCATCAGCCTGATAGCCTACAGTCTATCGCCCTAAGGTAGTTACAAAAAAAAGCAGATGCCTCCACATACAACAGGGAGGCATCTGCTTTCAAGAAAAAAATGGCGGGAGATGAGGCTTACGCCCCAGACGAGCGACTAAAAGGCAATAATCTGCGGACGCAACAGGATGATCAACTCCTTTTTTTGGCTGGCGGTGCCGTCCCTCTTGAAAAGTTTTCCAAAGAAGCCAGGCATTTCGCCCAGGCCGACAACGCCCGTTTTTTTATAGTTTTCCGCCGTATCGGACAGGCCGCCCACCACCAGCATATCACCGTTCTTGACCCGGACCATTGTGCTCATTTCCCTGACATTGACCTTCGGCAGGCCAATCTGATTGCCGCCCATTGTCCTGTACTCGATCGCCTCAGATAACGATGAGGTCATCGGGGTCAAGTTGAGAATGACCTGATTGTCGTCCATAATGGTGGCTACGACCCCCATTCCCAGCCCTGACAAGACGTTCCCGGGTTCAATCGTGTATGAGATAACCCCGGTATCAGAATCAACTTTCGAATCAATTGATTTTATATAAGTGATATTCTCACCGACGTTGATCATGGCGGGCTGGCCATTCATGACGCTGATCTTAGGGTTAGAAAGGACCTCCACATTCCCCTGGGTCTTGATGGCGTCAATCAACACATTAAAATTCAACGGGGCCATGGTCATAAATTTCTGGGTCAACATTGAACCACTAACCACTGTCTCTGCAATTGATTGGGATAAAATTCTGTCCGGACCCACGATAGTGATTGAACTGTCCGGGCCAGTGGCAGTGATTGAGCTGTTGGGGCCAGTGGTAGTAACAGAGCTGTTTGGGCCAGTGATAGTACTCGCCGCCACACCATCTACAATACTAATATCGGTAGAACTGTCCGGGCCAGTGGTAGCAACAGAGCTGTTGGGGCCAGTACTACTGCTAGTGCTGTCCGGGCCAGTACTTCTATTAGAGCTAGTAACGCTGTTGTTAGTCGTAACAGTAGCATCTTTTCTATTAAGCCCAGTGTCCGCCCTGAGCTTGCCGGGGTCCACAAGGCCGGTGATTGAAGTCTGCAGCAAGGAACTCCAATCCAGTCCAGTGGTGTTGTCGTTGGACAGGGTTACCTCAATGATCTTGGCCTCAATTGACACCTGCCGAAAAAGCTCACCCTTCAGGCTCTTGATATAATTATCAACCTTTTTCTGATAGACCCGCGGGGCAGTCACCGTAATCAAGCCGATCGGTTGGTCTATAGTGTAAAAACCTCGCCCCTTAGTTTTGACGCTAGTCGTTGTGCTGGCCTTCTTCAGTTTAAGCTGTTCAATGTCAGCCGGGCTGCCGTATCCTTGAGTCTTATCAGCAGGCTGTGCCCCACCGGTTGCCCCGCCTGCATCCGCCTTTCCTGCCTCAGCATCCTTCTCTTTTTCCTGGGAACTCTCGGTCGCTACTGTGTCGATCTCCAGAATCTTGTCCATATTGGCCTTTATATTGGGCCAAATATCAAATTTATTGTCTTTGCTATTAAGGTTCAAAAAGGGCCCATCCGAAGGCGACTTTTTAATGCCAACATTGGTAGAAAACTCAGAAGCCATAAAGGGCACGGCAATATTATATTTTTTAGTTTCCTTATGCCTGATGACAATGGTGTTCTCTTGCATCTCATGGAAGTAATCGAGCTGGCCCAGGACATTGTCGATGGCCTCGTAAAAGTCCTCTTCCGCCATGATGGTGACATGGACCAAGGCCTCCTTATCGACATCGTTGGCCCAACTGATGTTCATGGACTTGAGCTTGGCCAGTTCCTGCATGACCATACGTAAAGGTTTGGCCCCGGCCGGCGCGATCCGCGCCCCCACCGGGGTGGCGAGATCGGCATTGACGTCAGCTCCAGCCCCAGTCCCAGGCTGAAGCTTATACGACGGGTTCTGGTAACGGACCGGCAGTTGCGTCGAGGTGTCCGCTTCCTCCTTAGGCTTCTCGGCTAAGGGATTAATCGCCCCCTTGCTGTGCTCTTCGATAAAGGCGGCGGACTGCTTCTCCGGAGTCGACGCTGGGACGCAACCCCAGATCGCGGCGACCAAAACAAGGGCCCACACCCAGATGACGATGCCTGACTTGTGCACGCCATGATCATTGGTACGATGTTCTGCTGGCATAACTGTCTCTCCAGTGTCGGTAGGTTATTGCTTATTGGCCAGGGCGATCCGACCCTTGATGTATTGGGCCAGGTCCGGCGCCAGATCATAGCCTGAATACAAAATAGCCTTGTACTCAGCTACGGCCAAGTCTGGTTTTTCCTGCTTATCAAAGATGCGGGCCTGGGCGATCATGGTTTCCAAGCTCGCGTCATACAACTCGGTATATTTCGTCAAGGTGGCAAGGGCGCCAACCAAGTTGGCATTCTCCTCCTGGAACACGGCGTAACTGAGGAGGGCCGAGCGCGACGGATTAGCGCCGCTGACCGCCTTGTCAAAATAGAGCCGCGCCTCCGGTTGCCGCATATTGGCTAGGCCCACTGCCGCCTGCAGGGCGGCTTCGGGGTCATCTTTGCTTATGGCCAAGGCCTTTTTGGCATAATCGACCGCCGCCTGATTATAGCCTAAGTCAACGAGACACAGCCCGGCCATCCGCTTGGCCAGCTCGGCATTATCAGGCCATTTTTCCAAGGCGGTCTGATAAAGGCCCAGGGCCTCTTTAAATTTCCCCTCACGGACCAAGGCATTGCCTCGCTGAATGATCCTCTTGGCCTCCATCACTGCTGGCGGCTGATTCAGCTGCTTGTCGATGGCGACGCCCATCTCTCCTTCAGGTGCCTCAACCAGCGCCTCCTCCTTCTTTTCGTCGACGATCTTCTCCGGCCAAACGAAACCCTTGTCTTTGGCGGAAATGACAATGGTGTTGTGCCGCTCCACCTTTTGCAGGCCTTTAAGATTCATGATAACATCGAGCAGAAAGTCCCATGGCACTTCGCGTAACGATAAGGTCAAGACGCCGGACACCGACTCATCAATCACGATATTACTCCCACCGACCTCTCCCATCAACCGGAAGACGTTGTGCAGGTTGGTCTTATAAAAATCAACCGAGATCCTCTGGCGATCATAGCCTGCCTCAGCAAACTCGTCACCACTTCCAGCAGCCTTCGGCGCTTGCTTATTGCCGGTGCTGCCAGCCTTGGCTGCCCCGCCGCCTCTGCTGGCCTGCTTGCTGGACGACGCCAAGATTTCACCTACCGGGTCAGCATCCATGCCGGTGGCGGTTGCCGCCGGCATGGCCGAGGCGCCATCGGTGCTGATCGATACCAGTATCCCCTCAGGGGCAGGCTTGGCTTCAAAGGCAAACAGACCCTCCAAGCTTGAATCAAAGACAAATCGGGCGCCCTCGGCTCGATCTGATATCCTGATCCGGGAGACGCCGCCGGCTTCGACCTTCAGCTCCCGATCAAGGGCCGGGGCCTTGACCCCAGGGACATCAACATACATGCGGGCTGGATGGCCATCCCCCTTCGGTAAAGCAACCTTGGTGAACTCCTGGATAGGTCCGTCGGCCACCAGTAAAATTTTTACCCCGTTCGCCTCTTTGTTGATTTTGAGGTCATAGATCTCAGGAAGCCCATCCTTGCCGCCGTCAGACGCAGCTTTCGCTGAACCTTCCGCTTCTGGACCAGCTGCTACGGCAGGGAGGCCAGACTGGGCGAGGTCGCTTGCAGCCTTCCCTGCTGGTGCTTCTGCCTTCACTTCTGGCGCCTTGACTTCGGTGGCAAAGACAATGCTAATATCGTTGGCGTTCCTTTTCACCGTATACTTGCTGTCGACGCTCAGCAAGATCTCCAGCTTAGCGATGACTGGTTGCTTTTCGGCCAGTATAGCGCCGGTGATCTTGGCAATCGGCGCCTGGTTGACCTCAATCGGCAAACGCAGAGACTCGGCAAAACCGGCATTGGCGATATCGACCACCACCCGCAGGGGATCAAAGAGCTGATAGGTGGTAAAGGTCGGCGGCATATTGCCTTTTATGGTCATG
Source organism: Pseudomonadota bacterium (assembly GCA_031400755.1). GTDB lineage: Bacteria > Desulfobacterota > Desulfobulbia > Desulfobulbales > VMSU01 > VMSU01. The sequence goes on from JANNQL010000160.1 coordinate 9,703, forward strand.
GCAAAACCGTCGTCAGCCTTCTCAAAAACAATGGTCGCGGCCTGATAAGCCCCAGCCCCATCCTGCGCCCAGCATCCGACCCCAGAAGCTGTGGTCATAAGCAGAGTCAGGAGCATAATAATCAGTGTCTTAACTCTCAGGATCTTCACTCTTTGTCCCCCTCTTTTCGCAAAACCATCTCATTGGTCGTAAACCTTTTGCTGCCGCTGGTGGTCAAAGACCACTCCTCAACGACTACGGCATTGGGCACAATCGCTTTCACCTCACCCCGGCGACCGATTTTGTCTTTCACCCTGATGATATGTCCCATGCCGGTCGAGTCCTCCACCATGGCTAAGGCCTGCTGCCCGGAGACCAAGATGGTGACCAAGGTCAATTGGCCAGGCTCAAACAGTTGCATGCCTGAGAGAATGGCATCCTCGTCCGGGGCAACTTGGGTCGGCCCTGTTTCTTCGCTGATAAATGGCATGAAAGGATCCGACCGGTTTTCCCGTCGATAGGCAAAGGGGATTTGCATAATCTCCTCTATTGTCTTTTTCAGGGCTTGGCCAGCAGGGACACTCGCCTGTTGTGCCTGGGGGCGGGGTCGCCTCGGCGCCCTGGACTACGCCACTCCCCAGACTAGGCACAAGCCCCAGAACCAGTAGGAGGACGAGCAAGCCGCTCACCTTATTTTTTCGGGGTTTGTCCTGGCGCCGCATTGGTGGGTTCAATAAATTTATAGGTTACCATATCCAGCTTGGCATCAATGAGCATCTCTCCATCCTGCAACTTCGGTCCCCCCAGGGAAATTTTAGAGACATTGACGATACGGGGCAATTTGCTGACTGTATCGAGAAAATAGCCAACATTATGATAGGTGCCGGTGACCGAAAGCGACACCGGGATCTCGGCGTAAAACTGCTTGGCAGTTTCATTCCCCGGCACAAAGGACATGATATCCAAGCCAGCGCCGCTGCCCTGGCTGGAGATACTGGACAATAAGGAGGGTATCTCCTTGGTGTCCGGAATGACTAGGGCCGCTTCCTTGAATTTTGCCGCCAAATCGGCCATCAAGGCCTTCTGCTCTTCGATCTTGGCGGCCTTGGCCTTAACATCGGCAATTTCAGCCTGCAACTGGGCTACCCCACTCTCCAGGACGATGATCTCCTGACTCTTTGGCGAAAAAAAGAGGAAATAGAAGAGGGCGATCGGCACGACAAAGACGGCCGCGGCTATCGCCACTTTAATATTGGTGGCTAAGGTAGCGACCTTGTTGTCAAGAAAAGAATCAAACGCCGCCTTGATATTCTTGGTATCCATAGGCCGTCCGCTTATTTTTTGGCCACTGGGGCAGCTGGCGTAGCAGCCGGGGCAGGGGTTTGGACAACTGGCGACAGGACATTGATCGTCATCGAAAATGATTTCAGTTTCTGGTTGCCGACCATGGTCAGTGATGAATTTTTCAGTTCAGCGCCCGTAAAGAGATCAGATTTGCCAACCTTTTCCATATATTCGGCAATGGTGGCGTTATCAAGGGCCGTGCCGGCAAGGGTTATGGCCGCGCCGGTATAGTCCAGCGATGTCAGCCACATACGGTCAGCCGCCGTCAGGTTGGCCATTTCATCAAGCACCCTGGCAGGCAGTTGCGAAGCCCCTTTTAGTCCCTTGATAACCGCCAGTTTAGTCTCGATGACTGCTTGCTCTTTTTTTAGCTTTTCGATCTCAGCGATCACCGTCTGGTATTTCTGCTTTTCCTGGGTGAGCCGCGCGGTTTCAGTCTTTAGTTCAGTGATCTTCGTGGTCTGACGATAGCCAACCAACGCCATGACGCCAAGCAGAACAAAAAAAGCCGCGATCAGGGCCATTATCTCCTGACGGGCCCTGATCCGCTGCTTGATCTGCCGAACCGGCAGTAAATTGATTCGTATCATCGTCAGGCCAACCCTGTGCTACAGGTCCGCAGTCCGGATGGCCAAGCCTGCGGCAATGGCCATCTCCGGCGCTATATATTTAACGTAGGCAGGATCAATCTTGTCCGGATTGATCTCCACCGTGGCAAAGGGATCAAAAATTTCCGTCCTGATCCCGGTCTCCTCGCGCAAAAACTGCTCAAACCCTTTAATCCTGGCCCCGCCGCCACTCAGCACCAAACGATCGATACCCTCATCGGCATGGCCTGACAGGTAAAAATCAAGGGCCTTTTTGATCTCAAAAACCCATTGAGTGCAATTCTTGACAAATATCTCCTCCAGGCAGGCCTGCTGTCCTCCCGGCTCCTGGCTGCCGACCTTGACCGCCTCGGCCTCGGCCGGGTCAAACCCGCACTTATCGTGAATCTGCTCGGTAATCTGCCGGCTGCCCATGACGACATCACGGGCCAGGATCGAAGTGCCATGGGCGAGAATATTGATGCTCATCTTAGTGGCGCCAATATCAACCAAGGCGACATTTTCATCCATGCCGCCGCCGCTGGAGGCAAAAGAGTTCTCCAGGGCAAAGGCGTCGACATCCACCACCACCGGTTGCAAGCCGATCTCTTTGAGCATGCCGAGGTAACCATCCACTACTTCTTTTTTGGCCGCCACCAGCATGACATCGGTGCGGTCAGAGGCTGCGGTGTTGGTCTTGAGGTCCTGAAAATCGAGATACACATCAGCCATGTCAAAGGGAATATACTGCTCGGCCTCGGTGTGGATGTGGTTGGCCAGGTCCTTTTCAGACATCACGGCCAGATTGATCTTCTTAACGATTACTGAATAGCCGGACATGGAAATAGCGACTTTTTTGCTCTTAATCTGCAGGTTCTTAAGGAGGTTGGCAATGATCTGACTGACGGCGTTCGCGTCCTGCAGGATGCCATCAACCATGGCGCCTTCCGGCAAGGTGGCGCTGCCAAGTTTAAGGAGCTTTCTGCAATTCTTGCCAGTCTCGGCAAATTCGCAGACCTTGACGGCGTAAGATCCGATATCAAGGCCTACTGCCAATTTCTGCCGACTAAACCCAGGCAAGTTGAAATGGATGGGGGGAAAGGTAATTTTTCGCATCCGAACCAGAAAATCGCCTACCAAATATTTTCTCTTTGGACATGAAAATCATGTCCGCTTTAAACCTGATAACAGAATTATAATAAAATTAAATCCACAAAAAAAATAGTTTGTCAAGCATATCTCCCAAGAGATCCTCTTGAAATTGCAATTATTTTTTTATTTTTTGGGCCAACACACAAGAAAAATCATATATATAGTATCTTACATCAACAAACACTACAACATATTGTTTTTAATGTTTTTTCATTAATTTTTTCAGTATCGGAAACTTTCTTGTGTTTTGCTCAGAATTAGGATACAAAATGGCGCATATAAATCATAATAAAATTATGTTCGTACAGTTTCATTTGCACATTTTTCTCTTAAGATCTCCACGTCCTTAAAATGCAGTACCTGATCAAGGAGCATCTCTTGTTTGATACGCAAACGCACCAGACTAAAAAATCCGTGGTCAGGGAGTATGTCGAGGCCATTTTAATTGCCTTGCTCCTGGCCATGTTTATCCGTACCTTTATTGTCCAGGCCTTTAAGATCCCCTCCGGCTCCATGGAACCAACCCTGCTTATCGGAGACCACCTGTTGGTCAATAAATTTATTTACGGGATCAAGAACCCCTTCACCGGCAGCACTTGGCTTGCGATAAAAACACCCGAACGCCGTGATATCATCGTCTTCAAATATCCGGTCAATCCAGACCAGGACTTCATCAAACGGGTGATCGGCGTCGAAGGCGACACCATCAAAATGGTCAACAAAAAACTATTCGTCAACGACGAACCGTTTATCGTTGACGGCGCTGTCTATCGCGACCCCAACATTATTCCCGTCGACCTGAAACCCCGTGACAATTTCGGACCGATTACCGTACCCAAGGACTCACTCTTTGTCATGGGCGACAACCGGGACAACAGCTATGACAGCCGCTTTTGGAATTTTGTTAAACTGAGCAGCGTCAAGGGCAAGGCCGTTGTTCTCTACTGGTCATGGAACAGCGACTGGTCGTGGGACAGCGCTAATTTACCGGTGCGGTTCTCCCGCCTGTTTAACCTCATTCATTGATTGAGAACCTTCTTGATGAACGCCGAATATCGCTTCAGTCACAAACACATCATCAGCATGGATGATTTTTCGGAAGCCGACATCAACTTCATTCTACAAACTGCAGAGTCCCTGAAAGAAATCTCGACGAGGTCCATCAAGAAGGTCCCGACCCTGCGAGGTAAGACCATCATCAATCTCTTTTTCGAGCCCAGCACCAGGACCAGGCTGTCCTTTGAAATCGCCGCCAAACGGATGAGCGCCGACACCTTTAATATCTCGGCTTCCACCAGTTCCACCTCCAAGGGCGAGACCCTGATAGACACCGCCAAAAACCTGCAGGCCATGAAGCCGGACGCCATCATCATTCGCCACTCTTCATCCGGCGTGCCGAATTTACTGAAACGTCACGTCCAGGCCTCGATTATCAACGCCGGGGACGGCGCCCATCAGCACCCCAGCCAAGCCCTGCTCGACATGATGACCGTCAAAGAAAAAAAAGGCCGCCTGGCTGGTCTGAAAATCGCCATTATCGGCGACATCACCCACAGCCGGGTGGCCCACTCCAATATTATCGGCTTCACCACGATGGGGGCGGACGTCCATGTCTGCGGACCAAACACCATGCTGCCCGCGGGCCTTGAATCACTCGGCGCCACCCGCCACCATCACGTCGCCGAGGCCGTTGCCGATGCCGATGTCATCATGGCTTTGCGCATCCAGAAGGAGCGCCAGAAAGACCCCCTCATCCCCTCGCTCCGCGAATACGCCAATATCTTCGGCATTAACCGGGCCATGGCCGCCCTAGCCAAGCCCGACGCCTTGATCATGCACCCCGGCCCAATCAATCGCGGCGTCGAGATGAGTCCTGATGTGGCCGATGGCGACCAGTCCGTGATCCTTGACCAAGTCACCAACGGCGTTGCCATCCGCATGGCCCTGCTCTACCTCGTCCTGGGAGGCGACTGATGGCAAGGGGCTACAGGGCGCCGCATCTGCTTCGTCATCGGTCTGCTCGCATACTGAAGTATAGCGAGCAGACCTCTTTATTGACCAACAAATCGGGTCAATATAAATCACGCATCAATCTGCAGCACCCTGTAGCCCCTTGCAGTCTTGAGGGATTCGAAGATTGCCTTACTTCTCTATTCGGGAACAACTGATGAGCCACCCCCTTCTCCTTGAAAACGGCAGGATTATCGATCCGGCCAGTGGCGTTGACCGGATCGGCAACCTGTTGATCGTTGATGGCCTCTGCCGGATGATTGCCCCCCAAGACCTGCTCCCTGCCGAAACCAAACGAATTGATCTGACCGGCAAATGGGTGATGCCGGGTTTTATTGACATGCACGTCCATTTGCGGGAGCCTGGCGAAGAATATAAAGAATCCATCGCCACCGGCACCAAGGCCGCCGCAGCCGGCGGCTTCACGGCGGTAGCCTGCATGCCGAACACCAAGCCCGTGCTCGACTCGGAGAGCGGCATCAGCTTTGTCATCAACCGGGCCAAGGGCGCGGCTGCTCGCGTCTATCCGGTGGGGGCGATCAGCAAGGACAGCCATGGCGAGCACCTGGCGGAATTTGGCGAGATGAAACAGGCCGGCGCTGTCGCCTTCACCGATGACGGACGACCGGTGGTCAGCAGCCAGATGATGCGGCGGGCCATGGAGTATGCCAGTAATTTCGATCTGCCGATCATCTCCCACTGCGAAGAAATAAGCTTGAGCCAGAACGGCGCCATGAACGAAGGGGCCATTTCGACCCGGCTTGGCCTGCAAGGGATTCCGGGCGCAGCCGAGTCGGTCATGGTCTACCGCGACCTGGCCCTGGCCGAGCTTACCGGCCACCGCCTGCACCTGGCCCATATCAGCACGGCAGAGTCGGTCAGTCTGATCCGCCGAGCCAAGGCCCGCGGCTGCCGGGTCACCGCCGAGACCGCGCCCCATTATTTCACGCTCACCGAAGAGGCCATCGCCCAATATGACACCTGCGCCAAAATGAACCCGCCCCTGCGCGGCCAGTCTGACGTTTTAGCCATCATCGAAGGACTCAAAGACGGCGCCATTGACGCCATTGCCTCGGACCACGCCCCGCACAGCGATATGGAAAAGGAATTGGAGTTCGACCAAGCGGCCAACGGCATCATCGGACTGGAGACCTCCGTGCCTTTGGCCCTGCGGCTGGTGCATGACGGGGTGTTGACCGTGGGCCGTCTGGTGGAATTGATGTCCATCAATCCGGCCAGGATTCTGGGGGTGGCAGGGGGGACCTTGGCGGATGGTTCGCCGGCGGATGTAACGATTATTGACCCGGAGCGGAAATTCACCTACAGCAAGGACTCGGTGGTCTCCAAGAGCAAGAATTCACCCTTCCTGGATTGGCAATTCACCGGTCAAGCGGTGATGACTATTGTCGGCGGTCGGATTATGATGCAGAGGTAATTCAATTTCTAAATCAAGCTGGAAACGCGCAGGAAGCGAACAGCGACGAGGCGGTACTGATATTGCTAGTACGGGCAGGACTCAACCCTGCCGATGTTATACTCACCCTTTGATGTCCAACAAATTTCCCAACATCTCGTCCTGGATCTGGACGGCCTTGATATTGGCCTGAAAGGCCCGACGGTCCATCATCATCGTCGGCAGCTCTTCGCTGATCTCGACATTGGATTTTTCCACCAATACCTCTCCGTCCTCGGTGCTTTCATAGACCAGGGAGCCGGGCGTCTCCACCCGCTGCACCTCAATCGCTACTCCGCCCTGCGCGTCAGCCTCGACCAAAGTGACTCGGCTCTTCTTAAAGCCGTCAGTATTGACGTTGGCGGTATTATTGGCCGTGACCTGGGTCTTGGTCTGGATGGCATTGAGGGCCGACAACCCTGAAGAAATTCCTGATAGCATGGCATGACCTCCTTGCATGTTGGTTATGCCATTATCCTAAGCACGGGCTGAGCCAACCGCAACCGGAGCGGCCTATTTCTCCTCATCCAGGCCCTTGGTGTAGCCGCACTCCTTGTTCAGACATTGGAGTCTAGCCCCGGATTTTTTGCTTGTCTTTTCCACCAGGAACCCCGCCCCGCACTGGGGACAAGGGGTGGCCACCGGCCGGTCCCACAAGGCCAGACTACATTTCGGATATTGGTTGCAGGCATAAAAGACCTTGCCTCGCTTGGAGACTTTCTTGACGATATGACCGCTGCAATTGGCCTCAGAGCACGAAACCCCGGTCGTCTCCGCCTTGATATGGCGGCAGTCCGGGTAACCCGAGCAGGCCAAAAACCGGCCGAACTTGCCCTGTTTATAGACCATGGGCTTGCCGCATTTTTCACATTGCTCGCCGGTCTCCTGGGCCTGGTCTCGCTCCACCGGTTTGATGGCGCCATCCGCCTCACGGGTAAAATCTTGGGTGTTTTTACAGGCGGGGTAGGTCTCGCAGGCCAGGAACTCGCCGTTCTTGCCCCACCGGATCACCATGGTGCCGTCACATAGCTTACAGGGAACGTCGGTCGGGGTGATGGCCCGTTTGACCGAGGCCATTTCCGCTTTAGCGAGCGACAGGGCCTCCTTGAATGGCCCATAAAAATCCCGCAGGATGGTCAGCCATTCGACCTTACCCTCCTCGACCTGGTCGAGCTTTTGCTCCATGGAGGCGGTGAACTCAATGTCCATTATGGCTGGAAAATGCTTGAGAAGCAGGCCATTGATCAATATGCCAAGGTCGGTTGGGTAAAATTTCCGTTGGTCGAGCAGGGCGTATTCCTTGTCCTGAATTGTCGACAGGATGGTGGCGTAGGTGCTGGGCCGACCGACCCCATTTTCCTCCAGGGCCTTGACCAGCGAGGCCTCGGTGTAACGCGGCGGCGGCTGGGTAAAATGCTGGCCTACGGCAATATCTTCCAGGGCCAGCTCAGCGCCGGCCTCCAGGCTCGGCAGGAGCATATCCTTGTCCTCGCCATCTTTGCTCTCATCGCCTGTCGCCTCCACATAGAGCGTCATAAAGCCCATGAAGCGGATAATGGAGCCCACCGCCTTCAGCTGATAGCGCCCCGCCGTGATCAGGATGGTGGTCTGGTCATAGATGGCAGCCGCCATCTGACTGGCCACAAAGCGCTTCCAGATCAAAGTGTAGAGCTTCAGCATGTCGCGATCCAGATAGGCGGACATCTGCTCCGGGGTCTTGCTGACGTCGGTGGGCCGAATCGCCTCATGGGCATCCTGTGCCGATTTCTTGGTCTTATAGATATTAGGCTTGGCAGGCACAAAATTCGGGCCGTAGGCCTGGCCAATAAAACTCCTGACCTCGGCTAGGGCGTCATCATTGATCCGGGTGGAGTCGGTCCGCATATAGGTGATCAGACCGGTGGGGCCATCAGCGCCCAGTTCGATGCCTTCGTACAAGCGTTGGGCCAACGACATGGTCTTTTTCGCCGAATAGCGCAGCTTGCGATTGGCCTCGATCTGCATGGAACTGGTGATGAAGGGCGGGGCTGGATTACGCCTCTTCTGCTTCTTATCAACGCTCGCGACCACGAACTTGGCCCCTTGCAGGTCGCCTTTGATCTGCAAGGCAGCGTCTTGATCGCTGACCTTGGCCTTTTTACCGTCGATCTGATCAAGCTGGGCGACAAACTCCGGCGGCGTCTTCCCCAGCAGGGTCGCGTCCAAGGTCCAATACTCCTCTGACCGGAAGGCGGCAATTCCCTCCTCCCGTTCACAGACCATCCTGACCGCCACCGACTGCACTCGCCCGGCGCTCAAGCCCCGCCGCACTTTGTCCCAGAGTAGCGGCGAGATCTGATAGCCCACCAGGCGATCAAGTATGCGCCTAGTCTGCTGGGCCTCAAATAAACGATAATTGATGGACGAGGCCTGGGCAATGGCGGCGACAATCGCCTTCTTGGTCAACTCATGAAAGAGGACCCGAAAGACCGGCTTCTTGACTGATTTCAAGGCCTCGGCGATATGATAGGCAATGGCCTCGCCCTCCCGGTCCGGGTCGGGGGCCAGATAGATGGTGTCGGCCTGCTGAGCGGCCTTGCAGAGTTCGGCCAGGATCTTGCCCTTGCCGCGAATGGTCTCGTACTGCGGCGCAAAGTCATGGTCGATATCGACGCCCAGGGTCTTGACCGGCAGGTCGCGGACATGGCCGACCGAGGCCTTGACCTCAAATTGTTTGCCAAGATAACGCTGCAAGGTACGCGATTTGGCCGGAGACTCTACAATAATTAACGCTTTCGACATCCTTATTCCTTTGTTTGTGTCCAAACTTAGAACAGCTATGATTATCTCGCAAAAATTACGGGATGGCTAAGCAATGGCACGGTACTGCTGGCCGGGCAGGGTCTCAATCAGGCCATGCATCTCAAGCAGCAGCAAGACTTCATTGACCTTGGCCACACCCAGCTGCGCCTGACTGATAATTAAATCAATATGTTTTGGATAGACATCCAAGAGTTTTAAAATCCGCTCCTCGTCCTCGGCAAGCGTCACGGTCGTTGCCACCACCTGCTGACCCGACACCTGGGCTGCCCCAGGCCCCCCG
>JANNQL010000161.1:0-1609 GCA_031400755.1 Pseudomonadota bacterium
GCTCCCGCGCCAGACGGCCTTTGACAAAGACCACTGGTGTGCCGGTGACCCCGGCCTCGCGGCCTTCCTGGAGATCACGGATCACCTTGTCCTTGGCCTCCTGGCTATTCATCTGCTGTTGGAATTGCGGCATATTCAGACCAAGCTTTTCGGCGTATTGCGTCAATTTTTCCAAGGTCAGATCGCGGAAATCGGCATAAACCAGGTCGTGGTACTGCCAGAATTTGCCCTGCTGGTGGGCGGCGTAGGCGGCGATAGCGGCGGCGCCGGCAAACTGGTGCCCTGGCAAGGGGTTATATTTATAGACAATCTTGATCGAGGTGGGATTTTTCACAAGCAGTTTCTGGAAGATCTCTCCCATTAAAGCGCAGTGCGGACACTGAAAATCGCTGAATACCGTAAGCACCACCGGCGCCTTTTCTTCGCCTAAAAATGGCGCGCCATCGGCACTTAACTGTTTGACGAAATCAACAAAGACCTCCTGGATCTGTTTACTCTTTTGGCTGCTCAACCAAATCTTGTCGCCACTCGCTGAAGCGACGATGCGGTCGAAATCTCCCCCCACCGAGATCTCCTCTTTCTCTCCAGCCCTGGTGTAGATAGTGACCTTGCCATTGGGGCCGAGAACAAAGGTGTAGTTGCCGTCGGCGGAGACGGCGAGGTCAAGGGGAGTGGCTGCCGCGGTGTAAGTCTTGTCAACAGACTGGTAAACCTTGGCCTCAGCCGGTTGGCCAAGGCAAATAGAGGCTGAAAGCATGAGGCCGCAGCCCAAAAATAATGTACGCATAGATAGATGTCTCCGCTGGAAAAAGTTATGAGTTTGTTGGTCGAAAGAGCCGCGGCTGTCTCCCTCTCTGACTTGTAGGGAGGGGAATCAAGAACGTCTGCGTACCTATAAGAATTTTTCAGGAGTTTTGCAAGCCTAGAGATTAGATCATCAAGGCAATTGCTATCGGTTTATCAACTCGCCAAGCCGTACACGATCAGTCAGCTACGTCGGGTCGAGTTGCTGGGCGAGGAGCAGGGCAAGATGAGTGGCGCGGGCCTTGGCCCCGGTAGCCGCCAAGCCTTGCTGCCATTGCAGGAGGCAGCCCGAACAACTGCTGACCACAAGCTCGGCGCCGGTGGTCAGCAGATCATCGATCAGACGCTGACGGATGGCTTGCGAAAGGTCGGCATGACTGATGTGAAAGAGGCCGCCCAGACCGCAGCATTGGGGGCCGTGGGGCCGTTCCAGGAGTTTGAGGCCCGGCGCTTGGCGAAGGAGTTGCCGCGGCGGGGCGGTAATTCCGGCAAAACGCAGATGGCAGGGATCGTGATAGACGATGGTGCGGACCGGCAGGTCAGATCGAAAACCCTCGGTCGGGGTGAGGCGGTGCTGGAGGATGAAAGAAGAAAATTCCCATACCCGATTGGCAAAGGCCTGGGCCTGATCACGCCAATCGGGGTCGTTGGCAAGCAAGGCAGGATAGCCCTTGAGCCCGGCATAGCATGAGGCGCAACTGGTGAACACCGGCAGGTCCCGGACCGCCTCGCTGGCGAACAGGGCGATGGTGCGGCGGGCGAGGCCTTTAGCCTGCTCCGGGTCGCCGGCGGCCTTGGCGGCCAG
>JANNQL010000162.1:0-3200 GCA_031400755.1 Pseudomonadota bacterium
GACTATTGGGTGAAAGGGCCGCGTAGGCTGTCTGCGCTGGAGCAGGCTGAGGCGCTTCGTGCCCAGAAGTTGATCTTGATGTCCCATCGTCCTGATGTCTCCCTGAAGGTCACTGGCGCTTTGGGCGAAGCCACCATGAACGAGGATATCTATAACCCCGTCCTTGACCTGATGGCCGACCACAAACCAAAGACCATCGGCCAGATAGAGCAGACTTTGAAGGGCAAGGGCATTGTCTTCACCCAGATAATGCAGGCCATGATGGTCCTTACCGGTGCAGGCCACCTGGCGGCAGTGCAGGATGACGGAGTGGTCACCAAGACGAAGAAATGCACCGACAAACTGAATTCATACCTGATTGACAAGGCCCGGGGGAGCAGCGACATCAGCTATCTTGCCAGCCCGGTGACTGGTGGCGGGGTATCGGTCAACCGCTTTCATCAACTGTTCCTGCTGGCGATGCACCAGGGCAAAAAACAGCCTGCTGAGTGGACTCAGTTTGTCTGGCAAATCCTTGCCAACCAAGGGCAGAAGATCGTCAAGGAAGGTAAGGCGCTAGAGACCACTGAAGAGAATATTGCGGAATTGACTGAGCAGGCGACCATCTTTGCCGAGAAGCAGTTGCCGATTCTGAAGGCATTGCAGATTGCCTAACGGACGGATTTTCACAAGAAAGACAATAATCGGGGACAGACCACGTTTAACCCGTAAGGTGGGTGAATTGTAAGGTGGATTCGCGAAGCAATCCACCATTTTCCAACCGATTCACTCCGATGTTCTCTGCCCCCATCCTGGTTTATGCCGGGATGGGGTTCTCTTTGCTCTTTGTGTTTGTTTTCCACACTCCTTTGTTACGGCGCCTCCTGCATGGCGGTTTGCTTCGCGAAACCCTCCTACGCAATCTCTTCCCCATTCCCTTGGTCGGGTGTCTTTTGGTCTGGTTGACATATGCGCCAATGGCGGATATAATGGAAACTATGGAATTCATCGAAACTCCAACTTTTACCCGCCTGGTTACAGGCTTGCTTTCCGACGATTCGTACCGGGGGTTACAAAATGAATTGGCGGGAGATCCTGAGCGCGGCGACATCATCAAAGGCGGGGGAGGCATCCGCAAGCTGCGCTATGCCGTGCAGGGGCGAGGCAAGAGTGGCGGGGTGCGGGTGATTTACTACTGGATTAAGGACAATCACCAGATTTACCTGCTGGTGGTCTATCCGAAATCGAAAAAGGACACATTGACCGACAAGGAAACTGCCATGCTGCGCGAACTTGTGAAGGAGCTATGACCATGGAGAAAACACTGTTTGATGATCTGGTGCAAAGCTTGAAAGAAGCTAAGGCCATTGCAAAAGGCAAAGCTACCGCTTCGCGTCGGTTTGAGGTCGCCCCGCCCGATGTCAAGGCGGTGCGCGAAAAAATTGGACTTTCACAAAGCGAGTTCGCGAGGCTCATGCACGTGAGCATCAAGACGTTGCAAAATTGGGAACAGCATCGCCGTAGTCCGACCGGTCCAGCCGCCGCGCTGCTTAAGATTGTCTCGACGGCACCGGACGTGGTGCTAAAGTCGTTGCACCCCTGCACCAGTTAACCAGTAATGTGGGTGAATTGAGTAAGGAATAGGGGGGGCAAAGGAATAGAGGGGGCAATTGTCGCTGGTCGCGGTAAAATGTACCAAAAGTGGTCGTGAAAAGTGTACCACCCGTTGAGAAGTTTCCGGCAGGGACAATCGGGGACAGACCACGTTTAACCCGTAAGGTGGGTGAATTGTAAGGTGGATTCGCGAAGCATTCACCATTTTTAAACCGATTCACTCCGATGTTCTCTGGCCTCTCCTGGTATATGCCGGGATGGGGGTTTTGTTTGTCTCTTTTAAGTAATAATCGGAAAGAGGCCACGGGGTCAGGCTTGCAATCTTTGTATTTAACGTTTAACGGAAATTTTCAAGATTGACTTTTATCCTGTTATGGCTATACTTGATGCATGACTACCATTACTTTTGATACACATCAATTTGTGCAGCGACTCAAAGCCTCTGGCCTAGATGAGAAGCAGGCTGAGGCCATCACCAATATTGTCAAGGATGCCAACGTTTCTGCTGATCTTGCCACCAAACACGATTTGGCAGAAACCAAGGCCGAGATTATCAAATGGGTGGCCGGGATGCTTATTGCTCAATCTGCTGTTATCGCTGCCTTGGTGAAATTGCTGTAAGGGAAAATTTGACAAATCGGGGACAGGCCACGTTTAACCAGTAAGGTGGATTCGTGAAGCATCCACCATTTTTAAACCGATTCACTCCGATGTTCTCTGACCCCATCCTGGTTATGCCGGGATGGGGTTTTTGTTTGTCATTGTTTCCCGTTTCGTTATAATGGCCCCTCCTGCACGGCGGTTTGCTTCGCGAAACACCCCTGTCAATAGTCTTCAGAAACTGTACCAATTATGGTCGTTAAAAAGTGTACCACCCGACAATGAGGTGTCCTGTCAATAATAGACACTCGCATTTAAAGTGGCAGCTGACCGTGAGATGAAGTTTTTGGCGAATACGGCCGGCGCTAAATAGCCAAGGCGCGAATGGCGCCGTTGGCGGTTGTAGAATATCTCGATATACTCGCGGATAGAGGTTTCCGCCTCGATGCGGGTCGTATAGCGACAGTGATGCACCAATTCATTTTTTAGGCTTCCCCAAAAGCTTTCCATTGGTGCGTTATCATAGCAGTTACCCCGGCGCGACATGGAGGCAACCATTTTAAATTGTTCAATAAGCTTTCGATAGCCGAGGGCGCAGTACTGGCTGCCTCGATCTGAGTGGTGGATCAGCCCGGCTACCGGGCGTTTCTGTTGTACTGCCCGAAATAGAGCTCGTTCCGTCAACTCTTGGGTCATGCGCTCGGCCATGGCGTAGCCGACAATTTCGCAGGTAAAAACGTCTTTCACCCCTGCAAGGTACAGCCAGCCCTCTCCGGTAGGGGTGGTTCCGCATCCCAGGAAAGACTTGGCTGTCGGAACGCTCCGCAACATTTACAGGCAAGCTGGTTGGAATTGGAAGGAGTAGACTATGTTGTATCCTGTTTATGTACATTTGGGCGATGAAACTCACGCCCATGGGGTAACGGTTCCCGATTTCCCCGGCTGTTTTTCTGCTGCCGACGATTGGCAGGATTTGCCGCGCATGATTCAAGAATCTATTGAGCTAT
>JANNQL010000163.1:0-4497 GCA_031400755.1 Pseudomonadota bacterium
GGCATCTGTCCTGAATGTTCCAGGGAACTCTATCCGGAACTCTACAAAGACAAGACTGAGGACTGAGTGCTGAGCGATTCACCCCGTCTGCGGCGGGGATTTTTCATCAAGTAACTTTGATGAACTCGCAAAACGCCGTCACCCCGGCGAAAGCCGGGGTCCAGATTGGTTGCCAGCCTCCGAAATGCTGGATTCCGGCTTTCGCCGGAATGACGGAAAAAAATGAAGTTACTTGGAAGGACTTAGGGACGGCATAATCTTCACTCAGTCCTCAGCACTCAGTCCTGTTTTTTTTGATCCCCCCTATAGTTGACCTCGGCCTCGGATGGGCGGATATAGTCCGGGATGGCGTTGACTGCATTGAGAAAATCCTGCTTGTGCCATTTTTCGAGTGCCGAGTACCCCAAGGCTGCTGCCCGGATGAAAAAGAGCTCTGGGGCGGCGAAGCTGGCCCGCGCGCCTAATTCATCCTGAAAAATCTCCTGGTAGACTTGGCTGCCATCCCCCAAAAAAATCACATCTTCTTTGATCATCACGGCAAGGTCTTGCGGGGTAATGGCGACAATCTCACTGGTGCGGCGGGGTCTGCCGTCATGGCTTGAGCGGTAGAAGGCGGTGTAGACTTCTTGCTTACGGGCGTCGAGTACCGGGCAGATCAGTCGGTCCGTCCAGGGCAGCTGGCAGGCCAGGGTGGTCAGCGAACTGACCGCGATCAATGGTTTGCCGGTCGCCATGGCCAGACCTTTGGCGGTGGTCAGGCCAATGCGCAGGCCGGTGAAACTGCCCGGTCCGGAGCTGACGGCGATGGCATCGATGCGGTCCCAAGGGATGTCAGCATCCGCCATGATTTGTTGAATGCTGCTGAGCAGTCGTCGGGAATGGGTTGTGGTGGTGGTCAGGGAGTATTCGGCCAGGCAGAGGCCCTGGGCCACCAGGGCCACACTGCCGCACATGGTGGCGTTCTCCAGGGCCAGGATGATTGGCCCGGTTATTTTCGACGTGCCGTGCTTTGCCATGCCGTCTCCTCAGCCTTTGCTGAAGATACGGACAAAATCGTTGTAGAAGACAAAGAGCATCAGTGATCCCAGGAGGACAATGCCAACCTGCTGGAGGCGTTCCTGGGCCCGAAGGCCGAGTGGTTTGCGGCGCAGGGCCTCAATCGAGAAGAAAAACAGATGGCCGCCGTCGAGTACGGGGATGGGAAAGAGGTTGATGATCCCAAGATTGACGCTTAAGACCGCCATGAAGGAGAAGAGGTTCAGCCAACCCGCCTTCATCTGCTGACCGGCCATTTGGGCGATCATGATCGGGCCGCCCATTTCCGTGGCAGGGATGACTCGTTGAATGATCTTCCATAGGCTGATGACAGTCAACTCGATATAAAACCAGGTCTGCTCAAAACCGGACATCAAGGCGCCGGGGATGGTGGTTGGGGTGTATTCGAGCGCTTCTTTTTGGGCAATGCCGAGCATGTAGCGAGTATCGACCACCTCGCCAAAGAGGTTTTTTACCTCGGACTTGGCCGGGGTGCCCGACAGCCAGATGGTTTCCTTGTCGCGCAGGACGGTCAGTGACAGGGCCTTGCCGCCGTCGTTCCTGATCGTTTCTGAGACCTCCTCCCAAGAGGAGATTGGCTTGTCGTTAATGGCCTGAATGACGTCGCCGACTTTGAATCCGGCCTGCTCTGCCGGCGAGCCTGGGGTGATCTGACCGATTTCGGTGCTGGGCAGAGGGTGCGGGATGCCGGTGATCAATACCACCATGGAAAAAATGATGACAGCGGAGATCAAGTTGAAGAGGGGGCCAGCCAGGACCACCAGAAATCTTTTCCAGACGGCCTTGGCGGCAAATGATCGCAGCCTTTGGTCGACCGAGACCTCTTCGTCGGGTTGTTCGCCCAGCATCTTGACGTAGCCGCCTAAGGGGAGTGCACAGATCAGATATTCGGTCTCGCCGTACTGTTTACTGATAAGTTTGGGGCCAAAGCCCAAAGCGAATTTCAGCACCTTGATGCCGAACAGTTTGGCGGTAATGAAGTGACCGAATTCATGGACAAAGATCAGGACGCCGAGGACAATGATAAAGGAAACGATGGAGTTCATAGTAGTATTTTAAGCTCAAGTGGTTGGCAATAAGGGAGGATGGCCGGGTGGCAGGTCCGGGCAGCTGATGGCCCCGCCCTGTTTTTGGTGTTTGGCCATGGAAAAAGCGCAAACGATGGATTCGGCCTGGACCCGGGCGGCCAGATCGGCCTCCAGAATGGCGGCCAAATCAGTGGCCGCGCCATTCTTGGTGCGGGACATGGTCTCGGCCACGCAGAGGGCGATCTCAGGAAAGCGGATGCGATGCTCAAGAAAGGCGCTAACTGCCACTTCATTGGCGGCGTTTAAGATGGTCGGCATCAATCCTCCTTGTTTGCAGGCCTGATAGGCCAGCTTCAGGCTGGGGAATTTTTTGAAATCCGGGGCCTGAAAGGTCATGCGCTGCTTGATCAGATTCAAGGTCGGCAGGTTGAGCTTGATTCGTTCCGGATAGGTGAGGGCGTAAGCGATGGGGATTTTCATATCAGGGACACCCATCTGCGCGATGATCGAGCCGTCAATGTACTCCACCATGGAATGGACAACGCTTTGCGGGTGGACCAGGACCTCGATTTTTTCAATGTCAATGTCAAAGAGAAATTTGGCCTCAATGACTTCCAGGCCTTTGTTCATAAGGGTCGCGGAGTCGATTGATATCTTTTTGCCCATGCTCCAGTTGGGGTGCTTCAGGGCCTGCTCCGGGGTGACGTCCCACAGATCGGCGGCGGTTTTGTTTCTGAAAGGGCCGCCGGAGGCGGTCAGGATAATTTTCTTGATATCGGCCTTACGTCCGGCGGCCAGGGCCTGGAAGATGGCGTTGTGCTCGCTGTCCACCGGCAGCAAGGTCACCTTCAGCCGTTTTACCGCCGCCATGATCAACTCGCCGGCCATGACCAGGGTTTCCTTGTTGGCCAAGGCAATGTCCTTGCCGGCCAGGACGGCGGCCACGGTAGGGGAGAAGCCGGCTGCCCCGACAATGGCGGAAACCACCATGTCGACTCCGGGCAGGGTGGCAATCTGTTCCGCCCCTTGCGGGCCCCAGACCAACTTGTCGCGCCATTCATGGGGCAGGGCCTGGCGCAGTACCGCCATGTCTTCCTGCTCAAGCACTGAGACCAGGGTCGGCTGAAAGGCCTCGATCTGCTCTTTGAGCAGGGCGACATTTCGGCCAGCAGCCAGGCCCAGGATTCGGAAGCGACCAGGGTATTGGCGAACGACCTCCAGGACATTACGTCCAATGGAGCCGGTTGAACCTAGAATGGAGAGGTGTTTCACTTAAGAGTTGTCCGTTAATTAAGTCAGATCAGATTGAAATGGATCAGATAATACATGGCCGGGGCGGCGGCCAGGAGTGAATCAATCCGGTCGAGGACGCCTCCGTGGCCAGGCAAAATCGAGCCTGAGTCTTTTACCCGGCAGGACCGTTTCATAATGGATTCGGTCAGGTCGCCACCCACCCCGATGAGGGAGATCAGAACAATGGCAGCCGCCATCTTTAAGATCGGGACATGGGGAAGCAGGAAGAGCCCGGTGAGCATGGCCAGGACAAGGCTCGCCGCCAGGCCTCCCAGCAGGCCTTCCACTGTTTTGTTGGGGCTGATCGCCGGACAGAGCTTGGTCTTGCCGAACGAAGTGCCGGCATAGTAGGCCCCGGTGTCCGAGGCTATGGTGATGAGGGTGAGGATGGCAAGCCAGGCCACGCCATGGGGGACTGCCACCAGCAGCGGCAGGTGGGCGGCGCCGAGACTGACAAAGGTAAGTCCTAAACAGAGCTTTGCCAGCAGCAAGAAGCCATTGTCAAGATCTTGGTAGATGGTAAATAACAGCAGGGCCGAGGCGAAAAGGGCAATAAAAAAGGAGGCGAAGACATAATCGGCGCGACCGCTGATGGCCGCGACAAACGGGATCAAGCCAATGGCGATGGCCACTGGCTTGATTTTCATTTCCGCAGGATGCAGGCACATGGTGAAATATTCTTTTAAGGCCATGCCGGAGATCAAAGTGAAGACCAGCCAGAGGAGCGCAAAGGAGCGGGAGGAGAGGATGGACAGCCAGATGACGGCGATAATCAGGCCGGTAGTCAGTCGATTCATCTAAGTTTGGTCCTCTGTAACTTCATGAGTTACCTGTTCTCCTGTTTTGCCAAAGCGTCGCTGCCGTTTCTGGAAGTCGGCGATGGCTAGAAGTAATTGTGGTTCACGGAAATCGGGCCAATGGGTGTCGGTGATATAGATTTCGGAGTAGGAGGCCTGCCAGAGCAGAAAATTACTGAGCCTAGATTCGCCGCCGGTGCGGATGATCAAGTCCGGGTCCGGCAGATCGCTGGTGTAGAGGTGGTCATTGATGGTTTGGATGTCGATTTTTTCTGGCTGCAACCCAGCGTGCAGACATTTTTCAGCAATGAGGCGGACGGCGC
>JANNQL010000164.1:0-20636 GCA_031400755.1 Pseudomonadota bacterium
GCCGGTGGCGGCAAAGCCGTCCCGGTCAAGAAGGTCCAAGGGGCGGAGAAAGGGAAAGCAGCCATGAACACCTATGTGACGACGCCTATCTTTTATGTCAATGCTGGACCTCATCTGGGCCATGCCTATACGACCATCGTCGCTGATACCTATAGCCGTTTTCAGCGTCTCATGGGTCATGATGTCCGCTTGCAGACCGGCACTGATGAGCATGGTGATAAGATTGCGGTGGCGGCTGAGGCGGCAGGGGTTACGCCTTTGGCCTATGCCGATAGGATCAGCGGTATGTTCCGGGCGGTGTGCGGCCCTCTGCAGGTCAAGTACGATAGTTTCATTCGCACAACTGATGCGGCCCACCGACGGGTGGTGCAGGCTGTCCTGCAAAAGCTCTATGACCAGGGGGACATCGTGCTCAGCGATTACTCCGGCCTCTATTGCCAGGGCTGTGAGCGTTTCCTGACCGAGAAGGAACTGGTGAATGGGCTCTGCCCGGACCACCTGAAGGCGCCGGCCGCCATCACCGAGCAGAATTACTTCTTCAAGATGAGCCGCTATCAAGGCTGGCTGCTTGAGCATATCAAGGCCAACCCGGAATTTATCACCCCGGAACGCTACCGTAACGAGGTCTTGTCTTTTTTGAGCGAGCCCCTGGAAGACCTCTGCATCTCGCGGCCAACGGCTCGGCTGACTTGGGGGATTCCGCTGCCTTTTGATCAGAATTTTGTGACCTATGTCTGGTTCGACGCCCTGCTCAATTATTTAACTGGTCTGGGCTACTCGCCCGAGGGGGATATGTCGCCGGAATGCAGTCGTTACTGGTCGGTGGCCGAGCATATTGTCGCTAAAGACATTCTCAAACCCCATGCCATCTATTGGCCCACCATGTTGCGGGCCATGGGGGTGGCGCCCTACCGGAAGTTGCATGTCCACGGCTATTGGAACGTCAATGACACCAAGATGTCGAAGAGTATCGGCAATGTCATTAAGCCGCTGGATCTGGTCACGGCCTATGGCAGTGACAGTGTGCGCTATTTTTTGCTGCGGGAGATGTCCTTTGGGCTGGATGCCTCGTTTTCGGTAGCGGCACTCGAGGCCCGCCACAATTCCGATCTGGCTAACGATTTAGGCAATCTGTTTAGCCGCACCATGGCCATGGTCCAGAAATTTACTGGTGGCCAAGTGCCGGAGGCGGGCGGCGAGATTACCGACCTCGACCAACACCTGATTGACAGCGCCCAGCGGATGGTTGGGGAATTTTGCGCCCAGATCGGCGCCTTTCATTTCCACCGGGCCTTGCAGGCCGTCTGGGAGGTGGTGAGTCTGGCCAATAAATATATCGTGACCAACGCCCCCTGGGAGTTGGCCAAGGACCCGGCCCAACGGCCTCGCCTTAATCTGGTGCTATACAATTTATTAGAGACACTGCGCCTGGTCGCTCTCCCTCTGAACGCCGTGATGCCGGAGACTGCCGCCAAGATGCAGGCCGCCTTGCGGATTGACGGCGTCCAGAACCTGCTGGCGCTGGCGCAATGGGGAGGCGTCTTGCGGCCTGGACTTGCCCTTGGCCTGGAGGCTCAGTTGTTCCCTCGCCTTGATCAAAAAGAGGGAGCAGCTCCAGCCCCCAGTCAGGCCAAGACGCCACAGACTCAAAAAACATCAAAAACCGCATCAAGACCAGACGATGATGGTTTGATCACCTTTGACGACTTTAAGCGGCTTGACCTGCGGGTGGCCATCGTGGTGGCGGCTGAGAAGGTCGCCAAATCAGACCGGTTACTGAAACTGACGGTCGAGGCCCCTGAGTGCCGCACCATTGTGGCCGGCATTGCCGAGTATTATCAGCCTGAAGAGATGGTTGGCCGTCAGGTGATCATTGTCGCCAATCTGAAACCGACCAAGCTTATGGGCATTGAGTCACAGGGGATGGTGCTGGCCGCCAAGAGCGGGGGGCAGCTCTTCGTGTCCACCGTTGCCGGCGAGGTGGTCCCAGGCAGTCAGGTCGCATAATGGCAGCCAAGGGGCCAGGCGCATCGGCGCAGAGCCTGACGGTGCTGCAACGGACTGCCCGGCTCTATGAGGGCGAACGCTGGTGGCTGTTTGACCAGAGCGGCGAGGTGCGGGGCCTGTTGCTCTTTGATGGCGGCGAGGACTTGGCTGGTCTGCGGGAGGATGTGGGGAGGCGAGTCGAGCCGGGGTATCGGTTCAGCCCTGCGGACCAGGGCGCGGCTTTGGCTGCCGGACATCCAGCCAGGACAGGACAGGCGCCCGGTCGACCGGATTGTCAGGTCACAGTCGAAGAACGGGCCCAGCTCTTTGGGTTTCTGAAAAAGGGGTAGGCAGATGAAGAAGAGACAGAACAGCAAGCCGCCACAGGTCCTTTGCGTGAGTAGTGGCAAGGGCGGGGTGGGGAAGACCTCGATTGCGGTTAATGTCGCCGTGGCCCTGGCCCAGGCCGGCAAACGGGTGTTGCTGGTCGATGGTGATCTCGGACTTGCCAACGTCGATATTGTCCTTGGACTCTCAGTCAGGCATACCATGCGGGAAACGGTGGAGGAAGGCGCCCCGCTGGCCGATATTCTGGTGCGGATTGCCCCTGGTTTTCACGTCCTGCCGGCCAGTTCCGGGGTGCCGGAGATGGCCAGCCTGTCAGCGGAAGAGCAGGCCTTTTTGACCGACGCCCTGGAACAGATCATGGGTGATTTTGATTATGTCCTGATCGATTGCGCTGCCGGCATCGGCGAATCTGTCTTGTGGTTTAACCGTTGGGCCCAACACAGTGCAGTCATCCTGGCCCCTGACCCGACCTCCATGACCGATGCCTATGCCCTGATCAAGGTCATGGCCGCCCAGTTTGATCGGCGCGAATTTCATCTGATCGTCAACAACGTCAAGAGTCAGAAGGAAGGGGCCGAAGTTTTTAAAAGCATGGCGGCGGTCCTTAAAAATTTTCTGCGGATCGAACCAGAACTGTTAGGGATTTTACCCGCTGACCCCACGGTGCCCAAGGCCATTCGGGCCCAAAAGCCGTTTCTGTTGACGACCCCTGAGGCCAAGGCCAGCAAGGCGGTCAAAGTCCTGGCAGATCAAATAATCAGCCGTTTTTGAAGTTGTTGGTCATTTGCCCACAATGAAGACATTGGCTTTTGAACCATAAACCTTAAACCTTTTACCGACCTGGAACTATGTTTGTAATCAGCAACTTTCTCAACGCCTTGGCCACCTTGGTCGATTTCATCCTGTCGGCCTATATGTGGATCATTATAGGTCGGGCGATTATCTCCTGGGTGAATGCCGATCCCTATAACCCCATTGTCAGATTTATTAATGAGGTGACTGAACCCCTGCTTTACCGCATCAGGCGGTTGCTGCCGGTGGTGATGGGCGGCATTGACATGTCGCCCATGGTCTTGATCATGGTGATCATTTTTTTGCAGAGTTTTCTGGTGCCGACCATAAAGCGCATGGCCATAGGCCTCGGTGGATGATGGCGATTACGGTGTGACCAGGAAAAAATAATCAATTGCTGTTTCGTTAACGTATAAGGAGTATGGTTATGACATTGATGCCAGAAGACATTCAATCGAAGCAATTTCATGTTCGTTTTCGTGGGTTTGATGTGGAAGAGGTCGATGGCTTCCTTGAGCAGGTAGCTGAAAATTTCTTGATGCTGCTTGAGGAGAATAGGACCTTGAAGGCCAGTATCGAGGCAATGACTCAGGAACTTGCGGGCTTCAGGCAGGATGAAAGTACCTTTAAAAACGCCATCCTGTCGGCCCAGAAGGTGGCTGATGAGATGAAGAAAAAAAGCAGAAGCGATGTCAATCGGATGCTGATGCAGGCCAATGCCGATGTCACTCAGTTAAAGGATGAGGCCAATCGTGAGATTGCGGCACTTGAAGCGCGGGTCGATCAACTGAAAGGCATGCAGGTCAAGATCATGGCTGATTTGCGGACTGTGCTCAATGGCTATCTGGACCAGCTGGATGATTCGGCAATCGATTATGGGGAGACCCGGCCCCAGGAGGCAGCGGTAGGTGCGACGAAACCGGCGCAGCCGACCGCGAAAAAGTCTGATTTAGAGCAGTCTCCTCTTTATGAAAAGATTACAGTGGACGACGACGAGGACCCCTGGTTGGCGCAGGCTGAAAGCGACTTGCATGCCCAGGAAGACGATCTTGACGGGGCACGATTCTCAGGTCCGGCCATCGGCGGCCTTGATCTTGATGATGAGCCTAGCGTCACGATCCCGGAATTGGACGACGAAGTAATGTTTACCCTGGAGGACCCCCTGGACCAGGAGGGACCGCGTAAGAGGCGGTAGCAATTAAGGGGTGGGCATGACCACGACTTGCCTGGCCGAGAGTGGATGCCTGGAGGCGGACCGGGACAATGGTGTGCTGGTGCATATCCAGGTCCAGCCTCGCGCTGCCAGGAACGCCTTTGCCGGGGTTCATGGGGGGGCAGTCAAACTGAGGATCACCGCCCCGCCGGTAGAGGGCAAGGCCAATGCCCTGATTGTCGCAATTTTGGCAAAAATGTTTCATGTGCCGAAATCAGCCGTCTCTCTGGCAAGCGGTCAGCAGAGTCGGCATAAGCGGTTCCGGGTGGCGGGGATTGGTTTTGATGCCGCTTTGGAAATTTTGGCGGCTGCGGTCAGCTAGAGGCGCCGATTGATTGTCCAGTTGGGGGGCTGGCCCTTACGAGTTGGATGAGTCTGATCTTGACCAAGCCCCAATTGGGCAGTTTTTCTGAGAGTCCCGCCTGAAACCACTTTTAAATGACCTGGATCAGGATTTGGTTGTCGAAGATTGACCAGAATCTTATCAGTCCGGGATTGCTTCGATGTCCGCCGCAATCTCACCGACATTTTGCTCCGGGTGCTTGTCTTGGACGCTCAGGATGTTTTCAAGCTGGATTCTGGAGATGGTCCCCTTTCTTGATTAGTATCTTACGCATCTTTTTAATTTTCTTAATAATTTTGCTGAATCATCCCGTGGCGCTCAACGAGGATGGGTGATGCTCAGGCCCGTTTGGTAGTATCTTTTGATGATCTCAATGGGCAACTGGTTTTGCCAGTGATCGGTTGCCTTGGCGGTCAGCCAGAAGCTGAAGAAGAGGCTTAGTACCAGGGCGGGTAGTAGGTATGGATGGCTTCGCCTCTGGTAGATTTTTATGTCGAGGCAGTCCTTGGCTGGGCAGACCGCTACGCACTCGAGACAGCCGATGCACTCTGGACTGCGCATCGTAGTCTTGGTGCTTACCAGGATGGCAGCCGGGCAGGTCCGCTCGCATTTTTTGCAGTCGATGCATTTTCTTTGGTTGCGTCTGACTTGAAATGGGCTGACCAGGGCCAGCAGGCCTAACATGGCGCCGTAGGGACAGAGATAGCGGCACCAGGGATTGCGGAGAAAAAAAGAAAGGGCCAGCAGGCCTAGCATGGCCCCCCCTGCCAGACGGCTGGGGCTTATGAAAAAATAGAGCATCTTGATGTCAACGATCATATTGTAATCCGAGCGCAGGAAAGACTCAATGGCTTGGCCAGGCATCTTCCAGAGGATCAGATAGGAAAAGAAGGCGAGTAACAGGTATTTGAGTGACAGGAGCGGGGTGTCCAGCCACCCAGGTGGAGTCAGGTTTGCTTTGAGACGGCGGCCAGTCATTTCTGCCAGGTTGGAGGCGAAGCCAACCGGGCAGATCCAGCCGCAGAAGCCTTTTCTTAGCAGGAGTCCGAGGCACAAGGCAGCAAGGAATATGGTCAGTCCTGCCGGATGGATTGGGTCATATTGGTGGGTCAGGACCAACCGTTTCAAAGAGACCAGGGCGCTGATCGGAAGAAAGCCTTCCACTGCAGGTGGCCGGGCCACATAAGTCGCAGATGCGCCGATGGCCCACTGGTAAAATCGGTAAAATTGCCAGCCGGCGTACAGGCAGAATATGGCGAATCCTGCCTGTACCGTTCTGCGGGTGCTGGGAAGATATTTACGGTTCATGGAACGGTGGACTCCTTGTGTGGAATAGGTGGTCTTTCCTTATATGTATGGTGGTAAACAGTCTGGATGCAACCATTGACTTGGCTATTTTTTTTAAAATAAAATATACACATTTTTCTTAGAAAGAGCATTAGATTCATTTTTTTAGTGAAGCCACTAGAAGGAGCGAACCATTGGCTAACTCGTGAAAATTATTTTACGAAATTGTCAGTGCCCGGAGTGATTACTTGAGAGGCCATGGGCCATTTGCACTTTTCAAAAAATGGTATGCCCACTTAAAATGCTTGACATTGGGGCATAATTTCTTATATTCCTCTGTTCTTTTGATGCGTCTTTGTTGCAGAGATAGTCTGCCGTCAAGGTGCCTTTCTTTTTTGTCAGCAGGGCTTGGGGGTGTGTAGAAGTGGCTGGCGGAGCCGGTAACGATCCTAGGCGGTTTTTTCATGAAAATACCCTTTGAACAAATTCCAGCGGCAGGTTTGGAGTTGGAGGTGGATAATGCCTCATGGTTTCCAGAAGATGGCTGGATCAGGGTTGGCCCGGTGCTGGCGAAGCTGATTTTGATGCGCCGGGACCAGCGGGTGCTTTTGGATGGCCGTTTGATGTTTGCCAGTCGTTTTGAGTGTGATTCCTGCCTTGAACCCTATGAGGAATCGCAGGACTTCCATTTCAAGATTGATTTTGAGTATCTGGCGCCTAGCGACCCCTATTGGCTGACGGAAGAACATCAGTGCCCCGAAGCGGAAATGGATGTTGTGGTCCTTCAGGAACCTGAAATCGATATTCTTGCCATGCTGGAGCAGCAGGTGATCCTTTCTGCCCCAGCCAAGCGGCTCTGCTCAGAAGCATGCCGGGGGCTTTGTCCCTCCTGTGGTCAAAATTTTAACAAAGGTACATGCTCGTGCCGTGACCGGGAGCAGAATTCACCGTTCCAGGTCCTGCTCCAATTGAAAGTGAAATAATATCTTTTTTGCAATAATTAATAAAACATGAAGAGGCAAGACAATGGCATTACCGAAGAGAAGACATTCCCATAGCCGCACCAGAACCAGACGCGCCCATGACTTTTTGGCGGCCCCCAATGTATCCAACTGTCCGGATTGTGGCGAGCCCAAGCAACCCCATCGTCTGTGTGGTGGTTGTGGTAAGTATCATGGCCGGACGGTCGTGACGTTTGAAGAGGCGACTGCTGAATAATTTCCCCAGGGATGAAGGACAAAGGGGGGTCTGCCCTCCCTTTGTTGGCCTTTTTGCCAGGTCTGTATTTAATCTTCAACTTGTTAGTCGTACGCCGTTGTTATGGTTCCGGCTCAGCGCTGGTTTTCGTGATCTGTACATTCCCCCTTTATTGTGAGTATTATCGTGGATCACGAGGTGTCATGATGCGTAAAGCCGACAATTTCGTTGCTGCTCGAGGCAGTTCAATCATGCTTGGGCGGTTTGCGATGAGCAGAATCGCTTGTGAAAGGGGAAATCAGTGCGCATAGCCCTAGATGCCATGGGGGGCGATCACGGTCCCGATCAGTTGGTCGCTGGCGCTCTGCAGGCAATCAGTGAATTCGGGCATCAGGTCGTGCTGTTGGGTGACCAGCAGATTTTGCAGCGAGCCGTGGACCAGCAGGCCAAACAGTTGGAGCATTTTTCTGCCGACGGGGTGGAAGCCCCTCGCTCCAAGATTACCATTGTCCATACTTCGCAGGTCGTTGGCATGGACGAGTCACCGTTGGACGGGATCCGTAAGAAAAAAGATTCTTCCATCCGCGTAGCTTTTCAACTCCTCCACCAGAGACAAGTCGATGCGGTGGTCAGCGCTGGTAACTCCGGCGCCACCCTGGCTGCGGCAATAAAGGAAGTTGGCCGTTTGCCAGGCATCTCCCGCCCCGGCATTGCCGGTATCTTTCCAACCTTGAAAAAACCCTTGGTGGTGATGGATGTTGGCGCCAATGTTGATTGTCGGCCTCAGCACCTCTATCAATTCGCGGTGATGGCGACTGCCTTTTCCAAGGCCTTGTTCGGGGTTGAAAACCCCCGGGTTGGTTTGCTCAGCATTGGCGAGGAGGGTGGCAAGGGTAATGCCCTGGTCAAGAGTACCCATGAAATTTTGGCGCAGAGTTCGCTGAATTATATTGGTAACGTCGAAGGCCGCAGCATTTTTCACGGTGATGTTGATGTGATGGTTTGCGATGGTTTTGTCGGCAATGTCTGTCTGAAATTGAGCGAGGGCTTGGCCGAGGTCCTGGTTGCCATGCTCCGGGAGGAGTTGACCAAGAATTTAAAGTCCAAGGTTGGCTATCTGCTTACCAAAAAAGCCTATGCCAACATCAAAAAACGGACTGATTACGCCGAGTATGGCGGTGGACCGCTCTTGGGGTTTAATGGCACCGGCATCATTTGTCATGGACGATCAAATGCCACGGCCATTAAAAATGCCATCAGGGTGGCGGCAGAACTTGTGCAAAACAAGATGAATGACCGTATCCTCGAAATGCTCGCCGCTCCAGAGGCCTTGGCGTTTGGGGAGGATGGAGCTTGAAGGCTGTGGCAAGCATGACGACTCCTTTTGTCCTGGGTACCGGTTCCTGTCTGCCGAAACGGGTCCTGACCAATGCCGAACTGGAGGGCATGGTCGAGACCTCCGATGAGTGGATTTCGACTAGGACCGGCATCAAGACCAGAAGGATATCCGGTCCTGGCGAGGAGACATCGAAACTGGCGGCCGGGGCGGCGCGTCAAGCCCTGGCCATGGCGGGTCTGACCTCGGCGGATATCGACATCATCCTGCTTGGTACGGTCACGAGCGAAATGAGTATGCCATCTTGCGCCTGTTTGGTGCAGAAGGAATTGGCAGCGGTCAACGCCTTTGCCTATGACCTGAACGCCGCCTGCTCCGGTTTTCTGTACGCCCTCGATATGGCTGATGCCTACCTGAAGCGTGATCCCTCTTTGAAAATTATGGTGATAGGCGCTGAAACTTTGTCTTCGCGGGTGAACTGGCAGGACCGCGATACCTGTGTCCTGTTTGGCGATGGGGCGGGGGCCTGCCTGGTGACCGGTTCTACCAATGGCTCAGGCATAGTGGCCAGTAAGATGTTTTCGGACGGCAGGCTCTTTGATCTCCTGTGCATGGATTCCGCTAAAGGCATGAACCCTGATCTCGGCAATTATCATAACCAAGGCTCATTTATCACGATGATTGGTCGTGACGTGTTTCGTTATGCTGTCAGGGCCATGGTTGGCGCGGTTGAACACGTCCTTTCCCAGAGCCAATTGACAGCCGAAGATATTACTCTGTTCATTCCCCATCAAGCCAATATCCGTATCGTTAATAGCCTGATTGAGCGCTTAGGCGTACCGTCAGAAAAAATCTATGTAAATATAGACAAATATGGTAATACATCGGCTGCCAGCATCCCCATTGCCTTGGACGAGGCCAATCGGGAGGGGCGGTTGCGAGATGGAGACTTGCTTCTTTGTTGCGCCTTCGGGAGTGGCTTTACCTGGGGCGCTTCTATTATTAGATGGTAGTAGTCGATGACTTTTCTGCCATTCATAGGGACTTGCCTGGTGAATGGTTACAAATGACAAATTGATAAGGCTTTGATCAGGGGAAGGCGATGGATTATTTTTTGACTGAAGAACAGCAAATGATTGTTGATGTGGCGCGGCAGATCACGGACGAGAAGATCATCCCCTGTCGTGCCGAACTTGACGAGAACGAGGAGTTTCCCTCCGCCATCATTCGGGACATCGCCCAGGCGGATTTGGCGGGCCTTTATATCGAAGAGCAATACGGTGGTTACGGCGGCGGCAGTTTTGATATCGTCCTGGCGCTGGAGCAGTTCGCCCGGGGCTGCGTCGGCATCGCCACCAGTTTCGCGGCCAATGCCCTGGGGGCCTATCCCATCATCATCTCAGGCAGTGAAGAGATGAAGCAGAAGTATCTGCCAGCCGTGGCCAGCGGTGAAAAAATGGCGGCCTTTGCCTTGACCGAGCCCAATGCCGGCAGCGACGCCTCCGGCATCCAGACTACTGCCGTGCTTGATGGTGACGAGTGGGTCTTAAATGGCACCAAGCAGTGGATCACCAATGGCGGCGAGGCCAATATCTATTCGGTGATCGCTATCACCGACCGCAGCAAGGGGGCCAGAGGGGCCTCGATGTTCGTAGTGGAGGACACAGATCCCGGCTTCTCCTACGGGCAGAAAGAAAAAAAATTAGGCATCCGCGCCTCCTCGACCCGGGAGCTGATTTTTAAGGACTGTCGCATCCCCAAAGACCGCTTGATCGGCCGACCGGGCTCAGGGTTCATCACGGTCATGAAGACCTTGGACAAGTCGCGGCCCGGCATCGCTATTCTTGGGGTTGGTCTGGCCCAGGCGGCCCTGGATGAGTCAGTGGTTTACGCCAAACAGCGTGTCCAGTTCGGCAAGCCGATCATTGCCTTTCAGGCGGTGCAGCACCTGCTGGCTGACATGGCGATCCAGACCGAGGCGGCCCGTGCCCTGGTCTACCAGGCCGCCAAGCATATCGACGCCCATCCGAACGATATGTCCAAGGCCTCGTCCATGTGCAAGGTCTTTGCCACCGACGTGGCCATGAAGGTCACTGTCGACGCGGTGCAGGTCCTGGGCGGCTATGGCTATATGCGCGACTACCCGGTGGAAAAGATGATGCGGGACGCCAAGATTCTGCAAATTTACGAAGGGACCAATCAGATCCAGCGAAATGTCGTGGGCCAAGCCTTGAACAAGGAATACACCGCATGAAGATCGTCTGTTGCCTGAAGCAGGTGCCGGACGCCAAGAATGTCCGCCTTGACCCCAAGACCAACACCTTGAGTCGGGAAGGGGTGCAGAGTATCATGAATCCTTACGACCGGCACGCCTTGGAAGAGGGGGTAAGACTTAAGGAGAAGTACGGCGGTACGGTGGTGGCGCTCAGCATGGGGCCGCCCCAGGCCGAAGAGATGCTGCGTGAGGCCATTGCCTGCGGCGCCGACGAGGCGGTACTGGTATCGGATCGCGCCTTTGCCGGTTCCGACACCTGGGCCACTACCTACACCCTGACCATGGCCATCAAGGCCATTGACGGCTGCGACCTGGTGCTGTGCGGCAAACAGGCCATTGACGGCGATACCGCCCAGGTCGGTCCCGGTCTGGCCCATCGACTTGATTTTGCCTATGCCTCCTATGTCCGTAAGGTACATAGCATACAGGACAACGCCTTGCTTTTGCAGAGGATGATGGATGACGGCTACGATGAGTTGAAGGTTGCCTTGCCGGCCTTGCTGACCGTGGTCAAAGAGATCAATGAGCCCCGTGTCCCCTCTCTGAAGGGGAAGATGCGGGCCAAGAAAGCTGAGGTCAGACGCCTTGATGCGGCAGCAATTGGCGCCGATCCAGCCTGTCTCGGCCTGGCCGGTTCGCCGACCAAGGTCTTCAAGGTCTTTGCCCCTGAGCTGCGCGGCGACCGGACCATGTTGGCCGGCACTGTCCATGAACAGGCGAGCCAACTGGCCGCTATCCTCCACTCTTTACAATAATCATGCTGAAAATTGACGCGGAAAAATGTATAGGTTGCGGTGTCTGTGAGGCCCAGTGCGCCTTTGGCGCTATTGAGGTCGTTGCCGGGGTGGCGGTGGTCAATGACAAATGTACCCTGTGCGGCACCTGTGTTGACAATTGTGAGGTCGGCGCTTTGGCCATAGATGCCGCTGCTCAAGGGGCCACGGTTGATCTGGCCGCCTATGCCGGGGTCTGGGTCTTTGCTGAGTACCGGCATGGCGCACTCGCCCCGGTGGCCTTGGAGCTACTGGGCGTTGGCCGTAAAATTGCCGACCGCAAAGGGGTGTCCCTGTCGGCGGTCTTGTTGGGCGATGGCTTGGCCAATCAAGCCGCGACCCTGATCGCCCACGGCGCCGATACCGTCTATCAGGTGGAGAGCCCGGCACTAGGCAATTTTAACGACGAACCTTACGCCAATATTCTGGAAGACCTGATTCGTGAGCACAAACCGGAGATCGTCCTGGCTGGAGCCACTGCCATTGGCCGTTCTTTCATCCCCAAGGTGGCGACGGCGCTCGGTGCTGGTTTGACCGCTGACTGCACCGATCTTGATGTGGGTGAGGATGGTAATCTCCTACAGACGCGGCCCGCCTTTGGCGGCAATATCATGGCCACTATCGTCTGCCCGGACACCAGGCCGCAGATGGCCACGGTACGGCCCTTGGTGATGAAGGCCGCCGCCTGGGATGGCAGCCGCACGGGCCGGGTGGTGGAACTGGATCCCAAGCATCAACGGCTTGCCTCTCGGGTTGAGGTCCTTAGTTCGGTACTGTCCGATCAGGACAGGGTAAACTTAAGCGAGGCCAACATCGTGGTGGCCGGAGGCCGTGGGCTGGACAACGAAAAGGGCTTTGCCCTGATCCGTGAACTGGCGGACCTCCTTGGCGGCGCAGTGGCCGCCTCCCGGGCCGCGGTTGACGCCGGTTGGATTGGTTACCCGCATCAGGTCGGCCAGACCGGCAAGACCGTGGCCCCCAAGGTCTATATCTGCTGCGGCATTTCCGGGGCGATTCAGCACCTGGTGGGTATGCGCTCAGCCGAGACCATCATTGCCATCAATAAGGATCCGAACGCCCCGATCTTTGATGTCGCCACCTATGGCGTGGTCGGCGATCTGTTTGAGGTCCTGCCGAAGTTGATTGACAGTTTGCGGGCCCAAAAAGCATAACGACGGAGGGACGTATGGAGTTGCACGGAAGGGTAGCTGTCGTAACCGGCGGCGGCCGGGGTATTGGTCAGGCGGTGAGCCTGCTCTTGGGCCGTCTTGGGGCCAAGGTGGTCGTCAATTACGTCAACCGTCCGGAACCAGCGCTGGAGACGGTGGCCATGATTCTTGCCACCGGTGGTCAGGCCCGGGCCCTTCAGTTTGATGTGGCTGACGGCAATGCCGTTGCCGAGGCCTTGCAGACCGTGGCCGTGGATGAAGGGCGTCTCGATATCCTGGTCAATAACGCCGGCATCACCCGGGACGGGCTGCTCGTCAAGATGAAGGACGAGGCCTGGGACGCGGTCCTCGACACCAATCTCAAGGGGGCCTTCAACTGTATCCGGGCGGTCTCCAGGGTGATGATGAAGCAACGCTGGGGCCGAATTGTCAATATCTCGTCGGTGATCGGCTTTGCCGGCAACGCCGGGCAGGTCAATTACGCCGCGGCCAAGGCCGGCTTGATCGGGCTTACCAAATCGGTGGCCCGTGAGCTTGCCTCTCGCGCCATCACGGTCAACGCCGTGGCCCCGGGCTATATTGAGACGGAGATGACCAGCGGCCTTTCCGAGGAGGTGACCGCCAAGATCATGGCGGAAATTCCCTTGGCCCGCTTGGGCAACCCTAATGATGTGGCCGCGGCTGTCGCCTATCTGGTCTCGGACGATGCCGCCTATGTCACTGGCCAGTGCCTCCATGTTAATGGCGGCATGTATATGTGATTTTTTTGTAAATTAATTTTATAGATAAAGAAAACCATAAAAAAGGAGAAGTACTATGTCTGTGCAGGATAAACTGATCGATATTATTGCCGAGCAACTTAGTGTTGATAAGGAAAAGGTGGTCCCTGCCGCCTCATTTGTTGATGACCTTGGCGCCGATTCATTGGACCTGGTAGAGTTGATCATGGCGATGGAAGAGGCCTTCGAGGTCGAAATCGCCGATGAAGTGGCGGAAAAGATCATCACTGTCCAAGACGCCATCAACCATATCCAATCGGTCAAGGGGTAGGATATCCTCGTGAAGAGAAGAGTCGTTGTCACCGGGCTTGGCTTGGTGACGCCGCTAGGGACTGGGGTTGACAAGACCTGGAAGAACCTCTGCGCTGGCCGGAGCGGCATTGGTCTGATCAGCCGTTTCGATGCGAGTGAGTATGAGGTCAAGATCGCGGCTGAGGTCAAAGATTTTCAGGTGGAAGACTTCGTTGACAAGAAGACGGCCAAGCATCTGGAATATTTTGTCCAGTATGCCGTGGCTGCGGCCAAGATGGCCCTTGATGATGCAGGTCTTGTCGTTACTGAGGCCAACGAGACCCGCATCGGTTCGATTACCGGCTGCGGCCTGGGTGGCTTGCCGACCATCGAGAAGTACCATCAGATCATGTTGGAGCGGGGCGCCAAGAAGATCACGCCGTTTTTCATTCCTATGGTCATCCCCAATATGGGCGCCGGTCAGATTTCGATTATCTTCAAGCTGAAAGGCCCTAATCTGTCGTTGACTACGGCCTGCGCCGCCGGCACCCACGCCGTGGGCGAGGCCTATCATTCCATCCTGCGGGGCGATTGTGACGCGGCGATAACCGGCGGCAGCGAATCAGTGATTTGTCCGATGGCGGTTGGCGGTTTTCACGCCATGAAGGCCCTCTCCACCCGTAATGACGAGCCGGAGAAGGCCTCGCGGCCCTTTGATCGGGACCGGGACGGCTTTATCATCGGCGAGGGCGCCGGCATCATGCTCCTGGAAGAGTTGGAGCAGGCCAAGGCCCGTGGGGCCAAGATCTACGCCGAAGTGGTCGGTTGCGGACTCTCGGGCGATGGCTATCACATTGCCGCCCCCCCGGAAAATGGCGAGGGCGCGGTGCGCTGCATGCGGATGGCCTTGGAACGGGCCGGAATGAGGCCTGAGGATATCGATTACGTCAATGCCCATGGCACTTCGACCCCGTTGAATGATCAGGGTGAGACCAGGGCCTTGAAGACGGTGTTCGGCGAGCATGCCTATAAGTTGGCGGTCAGTTCCAGCAAGTCCATGACCGGCCATCTCCTGGGCGGGGCCGGTGGCATTGAGGCGGTGTTTACCGCGCTCGCTATTTTTCATCAGATTGCCCCGCCGACCATTAATCTTGACAATCCTGACCCTGAGTGTGACCTGGATTATGTGCCCAAGGTGGCACGACCGATGCGGATCCGGGCGGCGATCTCCAACTCCTTCGGCTTCGGCGGCACCAATGCTGTCCTAGCGATGAAACAGTATGAGGGCTAGAGGATGAGGGTGGCGATTGGTTGTGACCATGGCGGCCTTGATTTGAAAAGACAGGTGGTCTTACAGTTGAACCAGGAGCAGATTCAGGTCTTGGACATGGGCTGTGATTCTAACGACTCGGTGGATTATCCGCTCTTTGCCCGGGCGGTCTGCGACGCCGTCCTCAATGGCGAAGCCGATTTCGGGATTCTGGTCTGTGGCACCGGCATTGGCATGTCGATGGCCGCCAATCGCATAAAGGGCATTCGCGCCGCCCTCTGTCACGAGCTGTTCACGGCCCGCATGAGTCGGGAGCATAATGACGCCAATGTCCTCTGTCTCGGCGCCCGGGTGATCGGGCCAGGCCTGGCGCTGGAGACCGTCAAGACCTGGTTACGAACGGAATTTGCCGGTGGTCGTCACCTGCGCCGGATCGAGATGTTTTGAAACTGATTGAATTACGAATTGAGAATTACGAATTAGGAATGATTGAAGTTGACGATTAATTAGTAATTCCTCATTCGTAATTCGTAATTTATTTAACCCATTACCTTCCCCTTACCCCAGTGTCTTTTCTAAAAAATACCGACCCGGAAATTTATCGCGCCATTCAGAGCGAGTTGGCGCGGCAGCGTTATCAGTTGGAGTTGATTGCCTCGGAGAATATCGTCAGCCAGGCGGTGCTTGAGGCCCAGGGCTCAATCTTTACCAACAAATACGCCGAGGGCTATCCGGGTAAACGTTATTATGGCGGCTGTCAGTACGCCGATCAGATTGAGACCCTGGCCCGCGAGCGGGCCTTGCAGATCTTCAAGGCGGAATACGCCAACGTTCAACCCCATTCCGGCAGTCAGGCCAATATGGCGGTCTATTTTTCGGCGCTGAAGCCTGGCGATAAGGTCCTGGGCATGGACTTGGCACATGGAGGCCATCTGACCCACGGCAGCGCGGTCAATTTTTCAGGCCAACTCTTTGATTTTGTCTCCTATGGCTTGAACCGGCAGACCGAGATGATTGATATGGACGAGGTGGAGACCATAGCCCGCCGCGAACGGCCGAAGATGATCGTGGCCGGGGCCAGCGCCTATCCCAGATCCATTGATTTCAAGGCCTTTCGGGAGATTGCCGATCAGATCGGCGCCCTGTTTATGGTGGACATGGCCCATATCGCAGGGCTAGTGGCGGCGGGTGAGCACCCGTCGCCGGTGCCCTATGCCGATTTTGTCACCACCACCACTCACAAGACCCTGCGAGGCCCGCGCGGCGGACTTATCCTGGCCAGAGAGGCCTTTGGTAAACAGCTTAACAGCAAGATCTTCCCCGGCATTCAGGGCGGTCCCCTGGTGCACGTCATCGCGGCCAAGGCGGTCAGTTTTAAAGAGGCCATGACACCTGAATTCAAGGTATATCAGGGGCAGGTCGTCAAGAACGCCCGCACCTTAGCGGCGCGTCTGACTAGTGACGGCTTCCGTCTGGTCTCCGGCGGCACCGATAACCACCTGATGCTGGTTGATTTGAACAATAAGTCGATCACCGGCAAAGACGCCGAAGAGGCCTTGGAGGTCGCCGGCCTCACAGTCAATAAGAATGCCATCCCCTTTGATACCCAGAGCCGTTTCGTGACCGGCGGCATCAGAATCGGCACGGCGGCGGTGACCACCAGGGGCCTCAAGGAACCTGAGATGGAACAAATCGCCGACTGGATAAGTTTGGCGGTCGCTAACTTCAACAAGCCTGAGGTTTTGGGGCAGATCCGTCAAGAAGTCCGCGCCACCTGTGAACGCTTCCCCCTTTATCCCGATCTTGGCGAGGCCTAAGCCCGTCATGACGGATCATGCCCCAAAAATGCGACCCTCATGGGATGAATATTTCATGGGGATTACCGAACTGGTGGCCCAGCGTTCCACCTGCCTGCGCCGGCGGGTAGGGGCCATCCTGGTGCGCGACAAGCGGATTATCGCCACCGGCTATAACGGCGCGCCTGCCAATATCAGTCATTGTCTTGACGTGGGTTGCCTGCGGGAACAGCAAGGCATCCCCTCAGGTGAGCGGCATGAGTTGTGCCGCGGCCTGCACGCCGAGCAAAATGCCATCATTCAAGCGGCCTTGTACGGTTTCAGCGTCGGTGGCGCGACCCTGTATTGCACCAATCTCCCCTGTTCAATCTGCTCAAAGATGCTGATCAATATCCAATTACGCAAGGTGTTTTATAAGGAAGGCTACCCTGATTCCCTTACCTCGCTCATGATGTCCGAAGCCGGTATCCCCCTGATTCAGCTTGCTTGATTTTAGGTAGATGGGTTCGGTGCTCATGGCGCTTGCGAAAGCAAAAGCATAATTCTCCCCTCCAGGTAAAGTCTATGAAATGTCCTTATTGCGGCCACTTCGATAATCGGGTGGTGGATTCCAGGCTTAACAAAGAGTATACTATTACCCGGCGGCGGCGGCTCTGCGACTCCTGCGAACGGCGCTTCACTACCTACGAGCGGCTGGAGGTCACCATGCCCATGCTGGTGAAGAAGGACGGGCGTCGGGAGCCTTGGGACCGACTCAAGGTCGTGGAAGGCTTGAAAAAGGCCTGTGAAAAGCGTCCGGTCTCCATGAGTCAGATCGAGGAGTTTGTCGATCATGTGGAGCGAGAACTCCAGGATATGGGTGAGCGCGAGGTGCCGATCACCGTGATCGGCGAAAAGGTGATGGAAGGTCTGCGTCAGATCGATGATGTCGCCTATGTCCGCTTTGCCTCGGTCTATCGCCAGTTCAAGGACCTAAGTGAGTTCATGGACGAGTTGAAGGGCATGCTGGGAGGCAATGGCAAGTAGCAGCGAAGAGGACCGGCGCTTTATGCGGCTGGCACTAAAGCAGGCGGTTCGGGCGCAGGGGCGGACCTCGCCGAACCCCCTGGTGGGGGCGGTGATTGTCCAGGGCGGCCAAGTCATGGCCACGGGTTATCATAAAAAGGCCGGCACCCCCCACGCCGAGATCAATGCCATCGCCAAGGTTAAAGGCAAGACCCAAGGCGCCACGCTCTATGTGACACTCGAACCCTGTAACCACCACGGTCGGACCCCGCCCTGCACCGAGGCGGTGTGGCGGGCTGGCTTCAAACGGGTAGTGGTGGGGATGACTGATCCCAACCCCCTGGTCGCCGGCCAGGGTCTTCGGTTTTTGCAGGAAAAAGGGCTTGAGGTCTGTAGCGGGGTCTTGGCGGACGACTGCCTGAAGATCAACCGGCCTTTCTGCCAATGGATCACTACCGGCCAGCCTTGGGTGATTATGAAGGCCGGCCTGTCGCTGGATGGCAGGATCGCCGTCCGTAGTGGGCACTCAGGTTGGATCACTAACGAGGCGTCACGGCATTATGTCCATCAGTTACGGGACCGGGTCGACGCCATCTTGGTCGGCATCGGCACGGCGCTTACCGATAATCCGGCTCTGACCACTAGGCTGCCAGGGAGCGGCCACCGTGATCCGCTACGAGTTGTGCTGGATCGTGACCTGCGCTTGCCGCTTACGGCCAGGATGCTGACCCAGGAGTCCACGGCCCAGACCATGATTTTTTGCGGGCAAGGGGTGGATACCGAGCGGCGGGAGCGACTTACAGCGGTCGGGGCGGTGATTTGCCAGGTCAGTCTGGCTGTCGATGGCCAGCTTGACCTGCCGGCAGTGCTTCGGGAGCTAGGGCGGCGGCAGGTCACTAGCCTTCTGGTTGAAGGCGGCAGCCGGGTGCATGGCGCTTTCTGGTCCCAAGGCTTAGTCCAGCAGGTGAACTTGTTTTACGGGCCATTGTTCCTGGGTGCTGATGGCGTGCCGTTGCTGACTGGCTTGGGCCTTGAACGGGTCGAGCAGGCCAGACGGCTGCACGATATCCGCCACCGGCGTTTTGGTGATGATGTTATGATTGAAGGGCTGGTCGGGTGATTGTGGGGGATATGAGAAATGTAGGTTGGGTTAGCGGCTTTTTCGCGTAACCCAACACCCGCAAGGCCTTCGGCACATGAAGCCACCAACGCTGTTGGGTTATACCCCTCAAGGGGGTACTGAACAAAGTGGCGCAAAAAACAGCGCCTAACCCAACCTACACGATGAAACCTTTACCGTTAGCCAGATCTTTCTATGTTTACAGGCATCATCCAAGGCAAGGGCAGCGTCTTCGAGACCAGACCGGCTGGCGGCGGTCTCGTCGTCGGTCTGGAGGCGGACTTTGACCTGAGCGAGCCCGAGGAGGGCGAGAGCATCGCCGTCAACGGCGTCTGTCTGACTGCCAAGGGCATCGGTGGTCGCCGTTTCCATGCCGATGTCTCGCCGGAGAGCCTGTCGAAGACCAATCTTGGCCGGCTCACGGTGGGCGGCAGCGTCAATCTGGAGCGGGCGCTCAGGCTCAGCGACCGCCTGGGCGGCCACCTGGTCAGCGGTCATGTGGACGGGGTCAGTGAACTGCTCAGCAAGACAAAGCACGGCGACTTTACCATCTTTACCTTTACGGTGCCGATTGGTCAGGGTCGTTATATAATTCAAAAAGGCTCCATCACTATCGACGGCATCAGCCTGACCGTGAACAGCGTCGATGACAAGACCTTCTCGGTGTCGATCATCCCCCACACCATGGCGGTCACCACTCTGGGGCAGCTTATCGTTGGCAGTTTAGTCAATATCGAGGTGGACATCATCGGCAAATATGTCGAAAAACTCCTGACTCATGAGCCGGAGACGAAACAATCCAAGATTAATATGGCCTTCCTGGCCGAACACGGGTTTTTGAAGTAAAATTTAACAAAAGAAGGGCAACAATGACAGTCAATACGATTGAAGAGGCGATAGAAGATATCCGGGCCGGTAAGATGATTATCCTGGTGGATGACGAAGACCGGGAGAACGAGGGTGACCTGTGCATGGCCGCCGAACTGGTCACGCCTGAGGCGATTAACTTTATGGCCACCCACGGCCGGGGCCTGATCTGTCTGACCATGACCCCGGACCAGATTAACCGGCTCAGATTGCCGATGATGGTCCAGAACAACCAGTCACCCTTTGAGACTGCCTTTACGGTCAGTATCGAGGCCCGCACCGGGGTGACCACCGGCATCTCGGCGGCAGACCGGGCCCGCACCATCCAGGTGGCGGCGCGCCCCGATGTCCAGCCCGGCGATGTGGTCAGCCCTGGCCACATCTTTCCGCTAAGGGCAAAAAAAGGCGGGGTCCTGGTACGGACCGGCCAGACCGAAGGCTCGGTGGACCTGTCCCGTCTGGCCGGGTTGACGCCGTCCGGGGTGATCTGTGAGATCATGAAGGATGACGGTACCATGGCCCGCATGCCGGACCTCAAGAAATTCGCCAAGGTCCATGGCCTGAAGATCGCGACCATCGCCGATCTGGTGGCCTACCGGCTGCGGATGGACACCCTGGTGCATAGGGCGGCGGAGGCCAATCTGCCTACCTGTTTCGGTGGGGACTTCAAGGCCATCGTCTATACCAACGATGTCGATAATTTCGAGCACATGGCCCTGGTCAAGGGCGAGATCAACCCGGACAAGGCGGTCCTGGTCCGGGTTCATTCCGAGTGTCTGACCGGTGATGTCTTTGGCTCGATGCGTTGCGATTGCGGCAGCCAACTTCACGCCGCCATGCGGATGGTGG
>JANNQL010000165.1:0-6982 GCA_031400755.1 Pseudomonadota bacterium
AAGAGAGGCGATTTTTCACTGCAAACGCCCCATGCAAAAGTCTAACCGGACAACACTGCATCCTAATAAGAAAAGCATCATTGTTGGCTGCCACGAGCTTGCAGGAAGTTGGCGACCAGGAAGATGCCGACCCCCACCGTAATCGCCGAATCCGCCAGATTGAAGGCCGGCCAGTGATGGCCAGCCCAATAAAAATCAAGGAAGTCCACCACCGCCCCCAGCCGCAAGCGATCAAGCAGATTGCCGACCGCGCCGCCAAAGATCAGGGCAATGGCCACCACAAATCGCCTGCCCTCATCTCGCATCTGGCGCAGAAGCACCACCATCATGATCAGGGCCACCAGGGCCACCCCGACAAAAAAGGCATGTCGCCAGGAACCATAGTCGCCATTTAAAAAGCCGAAGGCCGCCCCGCGGTTGGTGAGATAAGTCAGGCTGAACAGCCCGGGGATGACCTCCCGGGACTCGAACATGGCAAACCTGGCCATGATCCAGACCTTGGTCAGCTGGTCAGCAGCCACCACCAGAATAATAATCAGCGTCGCCAGCATGAGTGCCTCACACCCCCATCTCGGTCAAGACAGCCACGCAACGCTGACAGGCGGTCGGGTGGGCCTCGTTTTCGCCGACGGTAACGCTCCTGGTCCAGCAGCGCTCGCATTTCTCGCCTAAAGCCGCAGCAACGGCCACTGACAGGCCAGGCAGCTCGCTGACATAGACCTCGCCGGTCAGGGTAGCGGCCTGGCTCAGCTCCGAGACAATGGCGATATTCTTCAAAGTCGTCCAGTTGTCCGCCAGAAAATCAGCCAATTCACCGCTCACTGCCACCGTCACATGGGCCTCCAGGGAGTGGCCGATGACCTTGGCGGTGCGGGCAAGCTCCAAGGCCCTGGTCAACTCCCGGCGGATGACGATGAGCCGCTCCCATTTCTTGTCAAGCTCGGCCTGCCGATGCTCGGGATGGGGCACCGGAAAGGCGGCGAGCGCCACATCAGACTCACGGCTGGCGTCAACCGGCAGATGCTCCCAGGCCTCGGCTGCGGTGAAGGCCAAGACCGGCGCCATCAGCCGCAGGATGCCGTCTACCAACTCATAAAACACGGTCTGCGCCGCCCGCCGCTCCAGGGACTTGGGCGCTGCGGTGTAGAGCCTGTCCTTCTGGATATCGAGATAAAAGGCGCTCATGGTCACCGCGCAAAAATTCTGCAGGCTCAGGAAAATGATGTGGAACTCAAAGGTCTCGTAGGCCGCCACGATCCGGGCGCGCAGCCCCTCCAGTTGCGACAGGGCCCATTGATCGATCTCGGAGAGCGCGTCATAGGCCACCCGGTCGGTGGCCGGATCAAAGTCATTTAAGTTGCTGAGCAGGTAGCGGATGGTGTTCCTGATCTTGCGGTAGGCATCGGAGAGGTGGCTTAAAATCTTGTCGGAGATCTTGATATCATCCCGGTAGTCCTCGGCCGCCACCCACAGGCGGAGGATCTCGGCCCCGTTCTGCTTGATGATCTTCTCTGGCGCCACGACATTGCCGACACTCTTCGACATCTTGCGGCCATGCTCATCAACCACAAAACCGTGGGTCAGGACGCCGCGATAGGGCGCCACCCTGCGGGTGCCGACCGAGGCCAGGAGCGAGCTCTGGAACCAACCCCGGTGCTGATCGCTGCCTTCCAGATAGAGATCGGCCGGCGAGGACAGGTCTGCCCTGCCCTCAAGGACTGCGGCGTGACTGGTGCCGGAATCGAACCAGACGTCTAAGATGTCCTCCTCCTTGCTGAACTCTGTCGCCCCGCACTTATGACAGACTGCGCCCCCGCCGATGAACTCACTTAAATCTCTGGCATACCAGGCGTCCGCCCCTTCCTGCCTAAACAGTTCGTCGATTTTCTGGTTGATCGCCTCGTTGTTCTGCACGGCGCCGCATTTGGTGCAGAGGATGGCGGTGATCGGCACCCCCCAGGCCCGCTGCCGGGACAGACACCAGTCGGGCCGCGAGGCGACCATGCCGTAGATGCGCTCCATGCCCCAGCGCGGCGTCCAGATCACCTGGCCGATGGCGGCCAGCGCCTTGTCCCGCAGGCCGTTTTCCTCCATGGAGATGAACCACTGCTCGGTGGCCCGGAAGATTACCGGTTTCTTGCAGCGCCAGCAGTGGGGATAACTGTGGGAGACCTTGCCTTGGCCGAGGAGGAGCCCATTTTCTCTGAGATGGTCGCAGATCAACGGATTGGCGTCGTTGATCTTGAGCCCGGCGTAGGCCCCCGCCTCATCGGTAAAGACCCCGTGACTGTCCACCGGCGCCAGGATCTCTAGCCCGTAGCGCAGACCGGTCAGGTAGTCCTCGCGGCCATGGCCGGGGGCGGTATGGACACAACCGGTGCCGGCCTCCAAGGTGACATAGTCGGCCAGGACCAGGAGTGAATCACGGTCAATGAAAGGATGACGGCATTTTTTGCCCTCAAGCGTGGCCGCCGAAAAGGTGGTCAGCACCTCGCCTGTCAGACCAAAATCAGCCAGCACCTTGGGCGCCAGCTCTTCGGCCATGATCAGCACTTCGTCATTGACCTTGACCGCCGCATAGACAAAGTTCGGGTGCATGGCCACCGCCAGATTGGCGGGCAGGGTCCAGGGGGTGGTGGTCCAGATCACCACGAACAGCTTTTGATTTGCCAACGAAGCGGCGATATCCGACAAATCAACCGGCAGCGGGAATTTGACATAGACCGAGTATGAGGAATGATCGGCATAATCGACCTCGGCCTCGGCCAGGGCCGTGCCGCACGATGAACACCAGTGCACCGGTTTCTTGCTGCGGACGACTGCCCCTGAGCCCAAAAAGCGGTTGAACTCGCGGGCGGTAGCGGCCTCATAACCAAAGTCGATGGTCAGATAGGGGTGGTCCCAATCGCCAAGCACCCCCAGGCGCTTGAACTCCTCGGCCTGGGCCTTGACCCATTTGACGGCGTAGTCGCGGCAGGCGCCCCTAAAGGTCAACTTGTTGATCTCCCGCTTCTTGCCGCCCAGCTCCTTATCGACATTATGCTCGATGGGCAGACCATGACAGTCCCAGCCCGGCACATAGGGGCAATGATAACCTGCCATCCTTTTCGAGCGCAGGATGATGTCTTTTAATATCTTGTTCAAGGCATGGCCGATATGGATATGACCGTTGGCATAGGGCGGGCCATCGTGCAGAATATAGGTCGGACGGCCTTGGGTCGCGGCCTGGACTTTGGCGTAGAGGCCTTCGTCCTCCCATTTCTGGAGAAACTCCGGCTCCCGCTGGGCAAGGCTTGCCTTCATCTTAAACTTGGTGTCGGGTAAATTCAGGGTGGAACGATAATCCATGGTATAACTCCTTGAACGAATCAATGTCAGTGGCACAAAGTAAAGCAGCATAACATACCAAGTACGAGACAAGTTGCAAGACCAAAATTCCTGTTTTCATTTCTGGCCGTTGCGAATATATTTCAGAAACAGATTAATATGAATCCGACACATCAACCTTTACTTCACCCTCACCCTAGCCCTCTCCCTGAGGGAGAGGGGATTTTATGGGATTTCCTCCCCTTTCAAGGGGGAGGCCAGGAGGGGGATGGGGTCAGTGTCGGAGGAGTATTAAATAGGCAAAGAGTAAGTAAACCACCAAATTCCGTAAGCTCATCAAACTCTAAAATTCAACACTGCCTGGAGAACAATCATGCCAAAAGTCATCGCCCTGGCTGGCAAGGGTGGCACCGGCAAGACCACCACGTCGGCACTGCTGCTCAAATATCTGCTGGAAAAGAAGAAAACCCCGGTGCTGTTGGTTGATGCCGATCCCAACACCAACTTGAACGAATTGCTCGGCCTGCAGGTTGGCCTGACTATCGGCCAGGTCAGAAAGGAAATGAAGGGTGATGTCCCGGCCCATATGAGCCGGGACCAGTTCATGGAGATGAAGATGCAGCAATCCCTGATCGAAGAGTCCGGCTTTGATCTGATGGTCATGGGCCAGCCGGACGGTCCGGGCTGCTATTGCGCCGCCAACCAGTTTCTGGCCATGTCCATGGACCGTCTGGCTGACAATTACCAATACATCCTGGTGGACAACGAGGCGGGCATGGAGCATTTGAGCCGTCTGAACCTGACCGTCATCGACCACCTGCTGGTGCTCTCCGACCCCTCGGCCCGGGGGATCATGACCGCCGGTCGCATCGCGGAGATCACCAAGCCCTTGAATCTCAAGGTCCAGACCAAATGGCTGATCGTCAACCGGATGCCCGATCCGGTCCCCCCGGCGCTGCTGGCCAAGATCGAACAAACGGTGCGGGAGGCGGAGTTGCCCCTGGCCGGCATCTTCCACGCGAGCGACGACCTTATCAATCAGGAGTTGTCAGGCAAGTCATACCTCGAACTTGGCGCAGACCTGCCGATCATCCGCGAGGCCTACGCCGTCTTTGATAAGATCTTCTCGTAATTCGAGGTCGCCGAAAGTGAATTGCCCCCTCACCCGGCGCTTCGGCCACACTCTCCCCCCGGTGGGGGCGAGGGGAAGGTGGGACGTGGCAATTTCCTTCCTTCTCCACCAACGGGAGAAGGTGCCCCGAAGGGGCGGAGGAGGGGAAAAGCTGAGAATTGTTGAAAGCCAACGTTTTGAAAAACAAAACGCCCCCGTAGCCAAAAGGCCACGGGGGCGTTTCACCCTCAAATATTGCCGCCTACCGACCGCTCATAAAATAAAACCCCATAATTCTCCAAGTAGGTTGTAACGCTTCAAATGTCGTAGGTCGGGTTAGGCGGTCTTTTCGCCGTAACCCGACAAAAAGGGGGCACTGCCCACCAAATAAAAGCTGTGAGGTTGGGTTACGCTTCGCTAACCCAACCTACAACTAGCCCCCTCCCGCCAGGGGAGGGGGATGACTTACCGCTTGATGTTGATCAACTCGTTAAGCATGTCATCGGTGGTGGTGATGATCTTGGAGTTGGCCTGGAAGCCCCTTTGTACGGTAATCAACTTAACAAACTCGACGCCGAGATCGACGTTGGATTGCTCCAGGGCGTTGGGGGCGATGGAGCCT
Source organism: Pseudomonadota bacterium (assembly GCA_031400755.1). GTDB lineage: Bacteria > Desulfobacterota > Desulfobulbia > Desulfobulbales > VMSU01 > VMSU01. The sequence goes on from JANNQL010000165.1 coordinate 5,061, forward strand.
AAGCCGTTGGTGCCAGGGGGACCGGTAACCGGGGCGCCGGATTCGGTGGACTCGACAAAGATATTGCCGCCGCGCTTGCTGAGTCCGGCCAGATTACTGAAGTTGGCGAGCGCCACCTGGGCCTTTTTCAAGACCTGCCCGTTCGAGTAATGGCCGGTGATGACGCCATCGACATCGGTTGACACCGACTGCAAAAAGCCCGAGGCAAAGCCGTCCTGGTCCTGAAAAATGGTGGTTGAGCTGTTGGCGTACTGGGTGGTGGAGAGGGCCTCAGCCGAGAAATTGGTGGTGACGATATCGCCAAACCGGCTGCCGTCCTCGGTGCTGATGTCGGGCGGGATTTCGTCAAAGGCGACTAAACTGGTGCCAGCGAGGAGACCGGCTGGATCAGGGCCAGGGCCATTATAAATTATGCCGCGACCAAAGATATCGGCGCTCGTCGCACTCGTCGACGGTGTGGCAAGGGCATTACTTGTATATCGGTAGCTGACCCCGGAAATGCTCAGGCTGCTGGTTGAGGCCACCGTATCGGAATTCCAGTCAGTCAGGACCAGACGTCCGGCCGTGTCGAGCGAGGCCTGACAAGAAAAAGCCACTTCCAGCTGGTCGAGCATGTCCTGGATGGTGTCAGTCACGTCATTTACCGTGTAGGTAAGACTGGCGGCGGAACCATCACTCTTCAAGCCGGTAAACGTGTAGGCATCAAGAAGATTGACCTGCCGTGGCGCCCCCCCATTAATCGCCGGATCGCTATTATCATCATAGACCCCGCCCCACTGGGTGGTGGCCACCAGCGGATTGGTGTCGCCGGTATCGGTGGTGAAGCCCCGGCCGGTGGAGATCACCATCTTCTTGGAGGTGGTGACATTGATCTGGCCTTCGACGGACGACATCCGGCTCAGGGCAGTGATGGCTGCCCCATCGACAATACCAAAAGGATTGGCGACAGTTGGTGGGCCAAGCAAAATCGCGCCGGCCAAGGCGGCAAGTCCTGCGACATTGGCGGCGCCGGCTAAGACAGCGGTCCCTGCGCCGACGTTGGCAAGTGCAGCGCCAGCAAATGCTGTACCGAGCCCCGTTACATATATGTGTCCGGCGCCAAGCAGGGCTGTGGCGTCGGCTAACAGGGCGGCAGCGCTGGCGCTGGCGGTGGCGGCGGCGGCGAGGGCGGTGGCTGAGCCATCGCCATCAGCGACTGCGGTGGCCAAAGCGGTGGCGGCGTCGGCCGATGCAGTTGCCGCCTTTGCGGTCAGGGTGTTATTAGCCACACTGCCATAGCCGGCATTTATCACCAAGTTGCCCGATTGGGCCGTATCGACAAACCGCAGCTTGCCATCCGAATCAAGGACTGATTGTACTTGGTTATCGGCCCCGCCAAAGGTGTTGTCGATAAAAGTCAGCAGGTCACTGATCGTAACCATGTTCAGGTTCCCTACCGTAAAGGTCGTCCAAGGGACTGCCACGCCATCCACGTCAGTGCCGGAAAAGGTAAATTGACTGCCCGCCGCAATCACCCCAACCGCCGTCCCCCTTAACCCGGCCAAGGCCTGAGTAGCAGTGGTGACTACAGCGGTGCCGTTAGAGGTAATCCCATCATCGGTGATTGAATAGGCGTTAGGGACTGTAATCCCGCCGCCGAAGGGGGTGGAACCCTTGCCGGAAATGGTCTCGAAGCGGGTCACGAACATGCTCGAATCGCCAGAGGTGGTGTCGCTTAAGTGCAAGCGGCCCTGGGCATCGACACTGGCGGTGCAGTTAAAAGCGTCTTCCAGCTGGGTCAGGAGGTCCTGGATATCTTTGGCCGGGTCAACCGTATAAACCAGTCTGTTCACCCCTGAATACGCAGCCGGGTCAGAGCCGTTGGTATAACCCTCGAAGATAAACATGTCGCCCTGGCCGATGCTGTTGCCATTGGTGTCGGC
>JANNQL010000166.1:0-26187 GCA_031400755.1 Pseudomonadota bacterium
CCTCGTTACCCGTCGTGATGCGCGTCAGCGCGCTGCCCGCTCCGGTGACGGTGAGCGAGACCTGAGCGGCGACAGGCTGCACGATGTCGTGATGGCGCTTTCCGCCGCATCCGGCAGCGGTGATGAAGAGGCCCGCTTTGCCATCCTGCAACAGGAATGGTCGGCACTGACAACGACGCTCGACGCCCCGCTCCAGGAGAATCTTCGTGAGCGCTATAACGAGGCGAGTACGGCCTTTACCCGCAGCCGCACCCTGATTGCCCACGAATCCGCCGAAGAGGCCAACCTGCTGCACGCCTTGGCGGCAATCCCCTCATTCATCGATGCCGACGACCTGGAACAGGCCTTAAATTCTCTCTCCGAAGCCCAACGAACTTTTTATGGGTGGCAGCCCCAACTCGTCGGCCGTCAACAGGTGACCGAGCGCCTGAATCTTCTTAAGGAACAGCATCGTGCCGCCGCAACTCGACGCGAAGAGGCGCAGGCGGCTTTGCGGCAGACCAATTTGATCAAAAGAAAAGAGCTGCTTGAGGAGATGAAGGGGCTGCTTACGGCGGACGACATCAGACAGGCGGAACAGCGTCTCAAGGAAATCAAAGAGATCTGGCGGAAACCCACTGATCTGCCCGGCGACGCCCCAGACCTACAGCCTGAATTTGCCGAGACCTCACGGCTCTTTGCCGGTAAGCTCGCGGCCGCCCACCAGGAAGAGACGTGGCAGCGCTGGCAGAATAAAAATCTAAAGGAAGAACTGATCAAAGAGGCCGTGGCCTTGGATGAATCGACCGACCTGCGCCAGGTCTTCAAGCGGATCAAAGAACTGCAAGAAAATTGGCGCACCCTTGGCCCCGTCCCCGCCAAAGAGGAAAAAACTTTATGGCGTCATTTCCAGCAGGCCACTGAGCGCAACTTCGCCCGCTGCCGCATCTATTTCCAGGCCCTTGATGAAGAGGCCGAGCGCAACCTTCAGGAAAAATCCCGCTTGCGCGACCTGGCAGTGGCCCATCAGGAATCATGCGAGTGGCAAAAAAATTCCGACTTTATCAAAGACCTGCAAGCCCAATGGAAGGCAATTGGCCGCGGCCCCAAGGACAAAGAGGAGGCAGTGTTTCAAGCCTTCCGGGCCGCCTGCGACCATTTTTTTGAACGACGCAAGGCCCATCATGAGGCGCTCGACCAGGAGCGCCAAGCCAATCTCAGCCTGAAAGAGGCCTTGTGCCTGCGGGCCGAAGCCCTGGCCGACCAGCCTGAGGTCACACATAAAGAGCAATTTCAAGAGCTACAGACCGCCTGGAAGACAATCGGCCAGGTCCCCAAAGGCCAGGAAGAGGCCATCTGGCTTCGTTTCCGAGCTGCCTGCAATCGCTATTACGACTGGCTGGACACCCTGCGCCCGGAAAATCTGGCCGAAAAAGAGGCCCTCTGCGCTGCAGTTGAAGAACTGACCGCCGCCATCGGTCCAGAGACGACCAATTTTATTCAAGTCGCCAAAAAAGTGGCCGCCTTGCAACGCCGTTGGAAGGAGATTGGCCCGGTGCCGAAGGAGCAGCAGCACTCGATATGGCAGCGATTCAAAGGACTTTGCGACACCTTTTATGCGGCAAAAAAACTCCACGATGAAGAAATTGACCAACAACGCCCGGAGAATCAGGCCAAGAAGGAGGCCTTCCTCTCTAGAATCAAGGAATTAAGCATCGCCGCTGTCAGCCGCGAATCAGTCAAGGAGATCGTCGCCATTCAAGAAGAATGGCAGCGGCTTGGCCCTGCCAGCCAGGAAAGCGAACGCCCCTTGCAGGAAAAATTCAAGTTACTCTGCGACACCTTTTTCAAAGAACGACGTGAGTCCTTGGAGGAGATTGATCAGATGCAGCGGGAGAATCTCAAAAAGAAAGAGACCATCTGTCTGCGCCTTGAAATACTCGCCGGGATCAATCCGCAACCGGTGATGCAACCGGGGAAGAAAAAGGCTGGTCTGACCCTGGCCGAACAACTCAAGGTCGCCTTTGAGACAAACTTCGTGCTCTCTGCTGATGATGCCCGCGACAAGAAAAAACGGGCCAAAGATGAAATCGAGGCGGTCAAACTGGAGTGGCAACAGATTGGCGCTGTGCCGCGGGAGCATGAAAATATCATTCGTAAACGCTACAACACGGCACTTGACGCCGCCCTTAAAATGTGACCACCCTTGCATGACCCCCATGACCGAATTAGCGGTTTGGACTTTTCTGTTCCCCTGACGATGGACTTAAGTATGAATAAAACAAAAATTGGCGTAATCGGGGTTGGTTACCTCGGCAAGCACCATACCGCCAAATATGCGGCCATGGCCGATGTCGAACTGGTGGGAGTGGCCGATGTCAATCTGGGCCGAGCCAAGGAGATCGCCGCGCTCTACGGGACCCGCGCCTTCGATGACTATCATGCCCTGCTGCCCATAGTCGATGCAGTCAGCATTGTCGTCCCCACCAAACAGCATTTTGAGGTGGCTAATTTCTGTCTGGATTACGGTGTTGACATCCTCCTCGAAAAGCCGATGACTACCACTCTGGCCGAGGCCGACGCCTTGATCACCAAGGCCCTGGCCTGCAACCGCATCATCCAAGTCGGGCATATAGAGCAATATAACCCTGCTGTCCTGGCCATGGAGCAGTACCTCACCACCCCGGTCTTTATCGAGGCCCAGCGCATCCATAGCTTTAATCCCCGGGGCGCTGACGTCGATGTCGTACTCGACTTGATGATTCACGACATAGATATCATCCTGAGCATCGTACCCTCGCCAATCAAACTCATCCACGCAGTGGGGATCCCTGTGGTTACCGGCAGTTCCGATTTCGCCAACGTCAGGATCATCTTCGAGAACGGTTGCACTGCCAACCTCACTGTCAGCCGCATCTCCAAGACCAATACCAGGAAGTTGCGCATCTTTCAGCCAAAATCCTATATCTCTCTTGATTACGGCAAAAAAGAGATCCTGGTGATCGAGCACTTAGACGAGCGAGACCAAAACGGCCTGCCCCAAGAGACAACCCATCATTTCGCTTTCCCCGAGAAAGACGCACTAGAGACTGAGTTACGGACCTTTGTCCTGAATGTCAGGGACCGTTCGGCCCCAAAGGTCGGCGGTCATGAAGGCCGCCTGGCCTTAAAAACCGCCCTCCATATAATCGACCAAATGAAAAACTTCATCCTTGAGCATCAGGAACTGTTGGGCTGATCGCAACTTGGGCGGCAAACAATGACAATCTCGCTAAAAATCAGATGAAGGAGGTCATGATTGTGGCCGGCGAGGCCTCGGGTGATATGCATGGCGCCAGCCTAGTGGCGGCCATGACCGCCCTTGACCCGGAGCTGCATTTTTTTGGGGTCGGAGATAAGGCCCTGGCCGCGCACGGCGTTGACATCCTCTACCACTCCAACCAATTGGCAGTGGTCGGCATTGTTGAGGTGCTTACCCACTGGCGGGAGATACGGGCGGCCTTAAACGGTTTGAGCCGCCGCCTGCAAGACACACCTCCCAGCCTACTGGTCCTGATCGACTTTCCTGACTTCAACCTCATCTTGGCCAAGCGGGCCAAAAAAACTCGGCATCCCGATCTTTTATTATATCAGCCCCCAGGTCTGGGCCTGGCGGAGCGGTCGGGTGCGGACCATCGCCCGGCTGGTGGATAGATTAGCAGTCATCCTGCCCTTTGAGCGAGAGTTTTACATAAGTCGCGGCGTCAGACAGGTGGAGTTCGTGGGTCATCCCCTGGTGGACTCGGTGCGCATGGAGTTTCCGCCTGATGAATTTCGTCGAAGACATGGCATTGCCCCTGAGGCCATTGTCATCGGCATCCTGCCGGGCAGTCGCAAGCGGGAAATCAGCTCCATCCTGCCTGATTTTATCAAGACGGCCCGACTGCTCAAACAACAGAAGGCCAATCTCTTTTTCCTGCTGCCGCTGGCCCCGACCTTGACCACTGAAGATTTGGGCCTGACCGATAAGCTGCTGGGCGAACTGAACATCAAGGTCATTAGTGATCATCGCTACGACCTGATGGCAGCCTGCGATCTGGTCATGACCGCCTCAGGCACCGTTACCCTGGAACTGGCGATCCTCAAGGTCCCGATGGTGGTCACCTACCGCTTTGCGCCGTTGACCTATCTGTTGGGACGCCTGCTCGTCAAGGTCAAATACGCCTCGCTTGTCAATCTGGTGGCCGACCGTGAGGTCGTGCCAGAATTAATTCAACAGGATTTCACCCCAAATAATCTCGCCCTGGCACTCCTCGCCATCTGGCCAGGGACAGAGAGACACCAGGCCTTGCTCCTGGGGTTGCACGAGGTGATCTCACGCCTCGGCGCCCCGGGGGCTTCACATAAGACCGCCCGGCTTGCCTTAGATTTGATCAAACTTCAATAGTTCCCACTGTGCCCCAGTGCTGTCCGGTTAAGATGTTGCATGTAGCTAAAATGCAGCGTTATCGTCCAAGAAATCCCCCTCAATCCCCCTTTTTCAAAGGGGAAAGTTCATGATGCCCCTGTGATTCCAAGATTCCCCCCTTGAAAAAGGGGGCCAGGGGGGATTTTGACATTTTGATGCATACTGCAAGTCCTTAACCGGACAACGCTGACGGTGCCCCTTCCAACCCTATTCTGACCTCTTTCCGCTGTGGCCGAGGCAGGTAGCAGCCGGGCATCCCCGCACCATCAATTCCCCCTGGTCCGACATCTTTTCTTGTACCTCTCAGCTCAACAGCACACACCTGGGTTATTTTACATAATAGATTGACTAAACAACTAGCTGTTGAGTAAAATAACCCAATGTTACACCCTGATGTGAACATATTATGATTTATTTAATTACCAGCTACTCCTGCATTGTGGCAGTAGCCCATGGAGTAACATTTCAGCATTACAACTAATACTATTTATTCATTTTAAATTGATAGCGGATGGCTTAATCATTGCAGAAAGCAAAATGGATAAATCACTAACAAAAACATACAGGAAGCTGCCATGAAAAAACGACTCATTTTGGATGCATTGCCTCCATCGGCACACCAGTCTTATCGCCGCCAGCTTATTTCTATGGAGGGTGCTCGCCATGTTTGAGCGCAAACTGGCATTCCTTGCCAAGTCCTTACTGTTCGTCATCCTGACCTTCGCCTTCCATGTCGGAGCCCCGGCAGCATCCGTTGTCGATACCCCACACAATGAGACCAACAACATCACCTGTGGCAAATGCCATTCATATTCCTTATGGTGGCGATATTCGCCGGTCTTTGCGACGAGCGACTACCCTACGATAGCCGACGCTGTCTGCAATCAATGCCATGGCAGCGCCGGCCCGGCCTTTGTCAAGGCCGGCCATTCCACGGCCAGCATGGGCGCTCCGCACCCGGTGGCCGGAACCTGGTCAACAAAATGCGTCGATTGCCACGACCCGCACCTTCAGCAACAAGTCAATTGGCTGCCCTCCTCCCCAGTTTTTAATGATGGGACCTTGGCCGGTGGTGTTTTCCTGGTTGAAGGGGAGATGAGGACCATTCAAGACATTGGGGACGGCACCACTACCTTTAACTTCGACAACGGTCTTGCCAAGCAGGGCTGGGAAGACGCCGCCGATTGGACTATGAAATCGGGCCACGACGGTCGAGGACTCATCCTCGCGCTCGGCTACGGGAAGGTCGATCTCACCTATGAGGTGGTCGCCGCCTCGGTTACCGCCATGCCTTCCGAGCTGCCGGCCACTGGCGCGGGAACGATCACCGTGCAGAACGGCAACGCCCCCCTTCCCAACAATTACAAAAACACACCGTTTGGACTTTTCTACGGCCAGCTGGTCAAAGACATCATCAAGACGCCGCATAGCGGCCCTCGCAGCGTCAAATTTCTTGATGGCAAGGATGGGCTGATTACGACCAGCGCCACACCGAGGGACGGGGTCTGTCAGGTGTGCCATACAGTAACCAAGTATTGGCGCAATAACGGTGATACCAATCTCAGCACCGAACTGCACAACCCCACCATCACCTGCACATTATGCCATTATTCGGAAACGGGATTTAAGGTATCAGGTGGACCGCACACCTTTCTGGAAGAAACCCCGTTCTGTATGACCTGCCACCCCTCTGGCGACATTTTAGCAGTCCATAAAAATAACTGCCAGCACTGCCACACCACCACCCCGCCGACCCTGGCCGATCCGGCCACTAAACCTCTGGTCTTAGCGATTCTTAGGGGCACATGCCAAGGTTGCCACGGGGTGAACGGAGTTAAGGCCCATACAAGCGAAACGGCCCACAACCATCGCCAAACAACCCCGAGTTGCGCGGACTGTCATGCGGTGGCCAATGCAACGGCGATTGATGCCCTGCACAAGAACGATTGCGCCACCTGCCATGGTTACGCTGGCGCCAAGCTCAATCAGGCCACCGTTGCCACCGCCATCGCCACCGGCATGAGCGGCACGGACGTAAATTGTCAGACCTGCCACACGGCCGTCGGCCATGCGACTGAGACGGACCATAATCACCGGAAGACGGTGGCAAGCTGCGCTGATTGTCATACTATCGCGACCCAAGCGGCAATTGACACCCTGCACCAACAGGGTTGCGACACATGCCATGGCTACACCGGCGCCAAGATCAACCAGACCACCGTTGCCAACGCCATCGCCACCGGCAAAGGGGCCACCGGCACGGATGTCAACTGCCAGACCTGCCATACGGTAGGCCATGAGTCTGCGACAGATCATAATCACCGGAATACCGTAGACACCTGTGCTGTGTGCCATCCTGTAGTCCCGGCTGAGATTGATGAAATACATAACGATGAGCTACACAACATAGATGGTTGCCTTATCTGCCATGGCTACACCGGCGTCAAACTCGATCCTAGCACCGTGGCCGACGCCATAGCTGACGGCAAGGGACCAAACGGCGCGGACGTGAATTGCCAGACCTGTCATACCTTTGAGCATGTGCCTATCGTCTTGGCAGGAAACGCCATGAACCACCTAGTTTCCCAGAAGCCGGAAGAACCTTGGTATCAGCCCTGTATCACCTGTCATGACGCAACCATAAACACCCTGCCGCCAGCCCACAACAATCTTCAAACTGTCACGCCATGTTCAGGCTGTCATGGTGGCAGTAGCGGAGACTTCGACGCTATCTGGTCTGTCCATAAAAATGATTGCTTCAAGTGTCATTTTAGCGCCAGACCGGAGGTCCTGACCGCCATTAATGCCGGCCGGATTAATCCCGGCGCCCCGGTATATTGCACGACCTGCCATGGTGCGACCAAACATGATGACAGCACGGCAGTACATAACCATCGGCAAAAAGTGGACAGTTGCGCTTCCGCCTCCTGCCACGTGGCTGACACGGCAATGGCGGTGGATACGTTGCATAAATCAAACTGCACGACCTGTCATGGCTATACCGGCGCCAAGCTCGATCCAACCACCGTGGCCAATGCCATATCTGCCGGCATGGGGACAATTGGCGCAAATGTGGACTGCCAAACATGCCACAACACGTACAACGGCCATCATGACACCGTAGAGGCGGCCAATAATGACTGCGCGATTACCTGCCATACAACGGTGAACCACAGCAGCACGGTGGCTGCCGATACGGCCTGCGCCTCCTGCCACACCGGCACGGCAGGCACGATAACTGGCGTACCGCTGTCGCTATCTGATGCGGCGATCCATGATTCCTGCCGGACCTGTCACACCTTTGACGCCAATAAACGCGGCGTCTTGGTGAACTTCAGCAACCAGAAAGGGGTCAACGGTGATGCTGACACAATGTTGCCTGATGGTGGCTCCATTGGCGGAACGGACGGCGGCGGCATCTGCACCAACTGCCATACGGTGCCGGTCTCAGACATCTCGTCTTATCACCATACCAGCACCCGCACGGCAGTTGGCCAGTGTGAAACCTGCCACGCCGATCCACGGCCGAGCTGGGGCCCGGACATCCCAGGCGACAATGGCACCGCCGCCGGATCGACCCAGTATGGCGCCACCGCCAGCGGATTAACCCAGTACCGTCCCACCCAAATGGCCTGCCTTAAATGCCATGTGACCTTCGCGGGCGGCAGCATGCAGGTAACCAAGTTCGAACGCACCGACTACACCTCCTATCGCACTGACTGGACCAGGACAACTGCTCACACCATTCCCATGACCGGGACCCGGATCAACAACTACGGGACCTGCCTGAGCTGCCATTATCAGGGCAACACTAAGCGTTACCAGGGTAACATTAAAGTGGCCCCTCCAGTCACCCTTTGGCACGCCCATCCCAGCCAGTCCGGCAATACGGCCTGGACCTTCGGCAACAACGCAGGCAAGACATTCATGCGTGGCAGCGGCAGTTATGCTGCCCCCATCGATTGGTACCAAAGGCTTGGCGACTATGCCCATTATCTCCCCGGCCGGTCTAAATGGCGGGCTACCGACATTGCACCGCAATCGGGCATCAGTGGTTTCAATATATTTCATTCAGACTATGGTGACCCCCCCCAGGACTACCTCGCCGTGGGCTTTGGCGGCGACTATCGGAGCTCGTTCACTGATGTGAGTTATGGCAAGGCAATGGATGTAATTGCCTTTACCTCACCGGCTTACGACACCCCAGCTTTCACCAGGATTGCGGTGCCAGAGACCGCGCAACTTGGCGTCCCGGCGAGCACAACCTTAAACGCCACGACCAGGTCGGTGCCAGTATTCGCGAGCCTTGCCCCGCTCACCAGCCAACCGCCGGCGACAGACAGCGTCAAGGTGAAAAACGCCATCTATGACAGCAGCACATTCAAGTTGACGGTAGTGGCCAGCACCAGCAACGCCTCCGGCTGTTCGACCCTGAATACCTGGTACGGCGGCGTCTCCTATCCGATGACCGCCACCGCGTCGAACTGCACAGCGACCATTGACCACCCAACCTACCCTGCCAGCGGCTCCACAGTGGATGTGAAGACCACTAATTCCTTGGGGCTCAATGTCCTGGGCTATCGGATTGCCACTCCCAACCCCGGCACCATCAACTTCAGCGCTCCGACTTACTCGGTTGCCGAAAACGGCGGCACGGCGACCATCACTGTCTCCCGGACAGGTGGTTCGACCAGCAGCAAAGACGGTAAAGTGACCGTGAACTACACGACCGCAAACGGCACGGCAACGGCAGGCACAGGCAATGACTACACCACCAATTCCGGCACCCTGACTTTTAACGATGGCGAAACCGACAAGACCTTCACCGTCGCTATTAATAACGATACAACGCCCGAAAGCAATGAGTCCGTGAACCTGACGCTCACCAACCCATTGTCCCCACCATCCGGCGGCATCGCAATCCTGGGGAGACAAAGCACGGCGCAACTGACCATTGTCGATAATGACTTTCTGGCCGGCACCATTGCCTTTGATCCTTCCACCTACACGGTAAGCGAAGATGGCGGCGCAGCGACCATCACCGTCAAACGGACTGGCGGCTCGACCGGGGCGGTGAGCGTGGACTACACGACTAGTTCCTTCGGCAGCACGGCCAAGGCTGGCAGCAACTACACCCCTAAAGCAGGCACCCTGACCTGGGGAAATGGCGAGACCGGCAGCCGGACCTTCACCATAGACATCCTTAAAGACACGGTGACTGTCCAGAATACGGCACTTAACCTCTACCTCAGCAATCCAACCGGCAGCGCCCAACTGGGCACCCAGAACAGAGCTGTGGTAAATATCACCACCCCAGCCGTAGCCGTCTTAAATGACTGGTCGGCAACTCCGCAGCTTACTGGTACAAGCGGCAATCTGAGCGGCAGCTTCACCATAGGTAATGGTCCAAACCGTCTGCTGCTGGTGGCTGTCTCATGTAAAGCCAATGCCGGTATAACAGGGCAGACCTTCAGCGCTACCTATGGCGGCAAGCCTTTAATTCAAGCCGACATTCAGAATTTGAGTAACTACCAGACCTGGATTGGCTACCTTAACGAAGCCGACATTGCCGGTCGAACAGGTAATGGGGTGAATGTCACAGTAGATGGCGTACACACCGGCGTAGTTGCCTCTATCGCCAGCTACCAGAACGTCAATCAAACCATCCCGATTGCCGCTAGCGGGGGCAACTCCTTGGCCACAGTCTTCATCTATCACGGGGAGGGGTGGTGGGCTAGTGCGGTCAACGCCTCTCCGCTGCTGGCTGGCCCCGGTGCCTACGCTATTTACAACTGGTCCAACGGGTTTAACTGGAATAGTGACAACGAGAGTTACGCGAAGAAGACAAGTTTTAATTCATCTGGGATTTTAGGTGGGGTTGCATCAAAACCAGTCCCCGCCGCCGCAACCACTAATCCAACCGTCACCTGGACCTCTCCCTCAAGTAGTGAGGGGGCCAGTTCTGGCATTACCCTAAACTCCTATGCCGGAACAACCGCCGTCGCTTTAGCCTCCTCAAGCTACAGCGTCAAGGAGAATGGCGGGGCGTTGACCATCACCGTTTCCCGCCTGGGTAGTGCACTCGGGGCAGTAAGCGTACACGCTGACCGCACTTTTGGTGATACTGGCTGGGCACAGCCAAACGTCGACTACACCCCCTTCGGCGTTGATCTGAACTGGGGTATTAATGATATGGCCGACAAGACCTTCGATATCCCTATAATTCATGACCAGGCGACTTATTACAACAAATCACTAAACTTGGCGCTTACCTCCCCCCAAGGTGCGATCCTGGGAAGTCCCAACACGGCTATGCTGACCATTATCAACGTTGATTCGCAAATCAATTTTACCGACTCGACCTATAGCGTAGGTGAAAACGGCGGGGAAGTGACCATCACCGCCTCCCGGCAGAGTAGTTCGACCGAGGAGGTGAGCGTACACTACGCCACCACCGGCGGCACGGCGACGCCAGTCACTGACTACACCCCGGTCGACGGCACTCTGACCTGGGGCATAGGCGATACGGCCAACAAGACCTTCAAGATCTTTATCAATAATAATCAGGAATTTTCCGGTGATAAGACGGTAGGCCTGGCCCTCACCAACCCCACCGGCGTCGGCGCGACCCTGAGGGACCCGAATACGGCGGTGCTGACCATTGCCGAGGACGAGTCCGCCATTGGGTTCAGTGCCGCGACCTACAGCATCAAAGAAAATAGCGGACAGGCGACCATTACCGTTGTTCGCCAAGGGACTTCGACCGGCGCGCTAAGCGTGGACTGTGCAAATACGGGCGCAACGGCTGTGGTCGGCACCGCCTGCGGCACCGCCAACGGCCAACTGACTTGGGCGGAAGGCGATCTGGCCGCCAAGACCTTTACCATCCCCATTCTTGACGATACAACGCCTGAAGAAAACGAGTCCGTAACTCTGACGCTCAGCAACTTGACTGGCGGCGCCTTCCTTTTGCCCACGAATCCGGTGGTGCTGACCATTGTCGACAATGACCACCCCGGCACCATCGCCTTGACCTCTTCGACTTACTCGGTAAACGAGGACAGCGCCACTGGCTGGGCGACCATCACTGCCAGGCGGACCGGCGGTGCCGATGGGGCAGTGACGGTTAGATATGTGAGTTCAAGCAGCACGGCGGTTGACTGGGAACTGGACTATTACAATACCTATTGGGACTACCATCTCTGTACTAATACCGGCACCATTTCCTGGGCGGACGGCGACATGGCCGACAAGACTTTAGACGTCAACATTAATCGCGATACCCGGTGGGAAGGCAATGAGACCATGGATCTGGTGCTCACCCCGCTCACCGGCCTTGCCACCCTGGGCAGTCCGAACACGGCTGTGCTGACCATTGTTGATGATGAAGACCGGCCTGGCGCCATCGCCTTGACCGCTTCGAACTATTCGGTAGACGAGGACGCCGGCACGGCGACCATCACCGCTACCCGGACAGGTGGCTACAATGGGGCAGTAAGCATACACTATGCGACGACGACCGGCGGCACGGCAACCGCAGGCACTGACTACACGCCCAAATCAGGCAACCTGAGTTGGGCGAACGGCGATACCGTTGCCAAGACATTCACCATAAGTATTCTTAATAACTCGGCGCAGGCCGGGGACAAGACCGTGAACCTGGCGCTCACCTCTCCTGCAGGCGGCGCGACCCTTGCTGCGGGACAGGACACGGCTGTGCTGACCATAAGTGATGATGAAGCAAAGGCCGGCACCATCGCCCTGACTACAGCTACCTATAGCGTTGATGAAAACGTCGGCACAGTGACCATCACCGCCACCCGGACGAGGGGATCGATCGGTCAGGTAGGCGTGCACTATGCGACTGACCCGGGCGACAGCACGGCAACAGCCGGCAGCGACTATGCCGCCAACTCAGGCGACCTGTCCTGGGGAAATGGCGAGACCGGCAGCCGGACCTTCACCATCACCATCCTTCCGGATTCGGAGGTTGAAGGAAATGAATCTGTGGCTTTCAGTCTCAGCAGCCCGACTGGCGGCGCGACCTTAGGCAGTCCGAGCCAGGGGGTGCTGACTATCGAGGCCCCAGGCATCGAGGTACTGGACGCCTGGCCTGCTGCTCCGCAGATCTTAGGCTCGGCCCCCACTATGAGCACTGAATTCGACATCGGATCCGAACCGAATCGGCTGCTGCTGGTGGCTGTCTCATGTAAGACCATCTACGGTGGGACCTACGGACAGACCTTCAGCGTCACCTATGGCGGCAAGCCATTGACCCAGGCGGCTGTTCAAAATTCATACGCGACAACCTGGATTGGCTATCTGACCGAGACCGACATCGACTCACGAACAGGCAATACGGTGCAAGTCTCGGTTAACGGCGGCTATGAGGTGTTGGGCGCTTCTATCGCAAGCTACTATAACGTCAATCAGACCAACCCGATTGCCGAAAGCGGCGGCTACCGCACCTCTAACTCCACCTGGTTTGAATATTACAATCTGGCGGTCAACCCGTCGCCACTCAGTGTTAACCCCGGCGGCTACGCGATCTACAACTGGACCGACATCTCCTCGGCAAACCGGACTGGTGATACCGAGAGCTATACAGAGGATGCGGAATTTTATGTAAATGGGCTCAGAGGCGGTATCGCCTCCAAGGCCTTTGCCAGCGCCGCCAACACCAAGCCGGTCATCACCTGGGCGAATGATGAACCCTTTGCAACCGATTCCGTTATTACAATTAACAAGTTTGGAGATAACAATTTTGCTGTGCCAGCTACCGCCTCCCTAGCTTTGGGCGCCCCGACCTACCGTTTTAATGAGAATGGCGGCGCGGCTACCATCACCGTTTCAAGAAACGGCAGTAATCACGGAGCGGTGTCAGTACACTACGACACCACGGGTAGCGGCACGGCGACAGCCTACGTCGACTACACCCCCATCTCAGGCGATCTGAACTGGGCCGACGGCGACATGTCCGATAAGCCCTTCACTATCAACCTTATTAATAATCAATCGTATGACCCAGACAAGACCATATCCCTGGCGCTCTCCGCTCCAACCGGCGAGGATGCGACCCTGGGCGTCCCAAGTACGTCGCTGTTGACCATTGTCAATGATGAGGCGGCGCCGCAAACCACCATCGCCTTTGCCGCCTCGGCGTACAGCATCGATGAGAATGCCGGCACCGCGACCATTACCGTCTCTAGGACCGGGCCCTTGAGCGGAGCGGCGTCCGTGAGTTACACAGCTTCCGGCAACTCGGCGACGAAAGGGACCGACTATTCCATCACCCCCGGCGTTTTAAACTGGGGAGCCGGTGATATGGCCGACAAGACCTTTACTGTTAACATAATTGATAATGGGAAATATTTTACCAACAATAAGACGGTGTACCTCAGCCTCTCCAACGCCGTCGGCAGCGCGGTCCTGGGCACCCCCAATATGATTCTCTTGACCATTGTTGAAGGCGACATACCACCCATCATAACTTTTAGCTCTTCGACCTTCAGCGTCAACGAAAATGACCCTACGGAGTATGCGATTATCACCCTCAAGAGAAGCGGCAACAGCAACGGCTTGGCATCGGTCTACGTTCAGACGCGCAATGAGGGCGGCGGCACAGCAATCAGCGGCACGGACTATAGAGGAGTTTACGGAAACATGAAAATTTGGGAAGATGGCGATACGACCGACAAGACCTTAAGTATTCGCATCTATGATAATTTGGTGTATGACGTCGATAAGACAGTGATTTTAGACCTTTTCATAGCCAGTAACTCCACCCTGGGCTCACCGGCCACGGCGACCTTGACCATTGTCAATGATGAGCCGGCGCCTCCCAACACTGTAGTCCTGAGCGCCTCAAGCTACAGCGTCAATGAAAACGGCGGCACGGCGACTATCACCGTCTCCCGGACCGGCGATCCCACAGGCACTGCCGGGGTTAGCTATTCGACGACAGGCAACGGCACGGCTACGGAGGGCCTTGACTACAGCCCTGTCTCCGGCACCCTGACTTGGGTCGATGGCGATATGGCCGACAAGACTTTCGAGATCAGCATAACCGACAATTCGGCCTATGCGGTCGATAAGACGGTCAGTCTGGCGCTCAACTCTCCCACCGGCGGCACGACTATCCTGGGCAGTCCCAATGAGGCGCTGTT
This sequence comes from Pseudomonadota bacterium, assembly GCA_031400755.1. Taxonomy (GTDB): domain Bacteria; phylum Desulfobacterota; class Desulfobulbia; order Desulfobulbales; family VMSU01; genus VMSU01. The sequence goes on from JANNQL010000166.1 coordinate 14,593, forward strand.
GACCATTGTCAATGATGACGCGGCTATCGCCTTCACCTCCTCCGCCTTTAGCGTCAATGAGAACGGCGGCACAGCGACCATAACCGTCTCCCGCTTAGGTAATTCGACCGGCGCGGTGGGCGTGAGCTACGCTACTACGACCGGCGGCACGGCAGCGGCAGCCGTTGACTATACCGCCACCTCCGGCACCCTTAGTTGGGCGAATGGCGATATGGCCGACAAGAGTTTCAGCATTCCAATCATTGACAATTCTGACCCCACAACGAACAAGACGGTGAACCTGGCCCTCACCGCTCCCACCGGCGGTGTTACTCTCCAGGGCGTCACCAATACTTCGGTGCTGACCATTATCGAGGATGATGCTGCCACCTTCGCCTTCAGCGCCTCAGCCTATAGCGTCAATGAAAACGCCGGCACGGCGACCATCACCGTCCAGCGCTTAGGCAGTTCGGCCAATTTGGTGTTTTTATATTATGAAAACCGGTACGATTATACCCCGAATGGGCCCGGCGAGGCAACAGGGGGGAGTGATTTCGGTTGGGTCTTCGGTAGACTTAGGTGGGAGGCTGGAGACACAACCGATAAAACCTTTACTGTTACCGTCTTTGATGATGCGGTGCAGGAAGGTAATGAGACGGTAGATTTGCGCCTCTTTTTTGACAGTTCTTACGAAGTTTACTTAGTGGACGTGGATGCCGCGGTGCTGACCATTATCGATAATGATTGATTGAAAAAAGATCGGTAAGCCCTTGGCGCAAATCTTGGTCTTTGAACCATATTACGGCGGCTCGCACCGGACATTTATTGATGGCCTGCTCAAGCTCCCCCATGATTTCGAGCTCCACACCCTGCCGGCCAATCGCTGGAAGTGGCGGATGCGGCTGGCCGCCCCTTTTTTTGCAGGGCAGATACGGCGTGGACAGATCGACCTGAGCAGCGCCAAGGCCATTGTCTGCTCTTCGTTTCTTGACGTGGCCGCCTTTAGAGGCCTGTTGCCAAGTGCCTACCAGCACCTTCCCATCCTCGCCTATTTTCATGAAAACCAGTTTGCTTACCCCGTCCAACAGGATGACCCCCGGGATGTCCATTTCGCCCTGACCAATCTTAGCACGGCGCTCAGCGCCGACTCCCTGGCCTTTAACAGCGCCTACAACCTTGAGTCGTTCCTGAGCGGCTGTCATAATCTGCTCGTCAAAAATGATGATATGGACCTGGCCGACTATCAGAATGAAATACGCGCCAAGAGCCGCATACTGCACCCAGGGCTTGACTTTACCGAGATCGACCTGATCGCGGCACATAGAAAGACCGCGCAGGCGCCGGTCATTGTCTGGAACCACCGCTGGGAGTATGACAAGGACCCTGATTTTTTCTTCCACACCCTCTATGCCTTGCAGGCCGACGGCGTTGCTTTTAAGTTGATCGTGCTGGGGGAATCTTTCAGGCAGAGGCCCAAGGTCTTTGCCGAGGCCAAAGAGGTCCTGGCCGACCGGATTCTCCACTTCGGCTATGTCCCTGTCCGAAGCGAATACCTTGCCTGGCTTGCCTGTGCCGATCTGGTCGTCTCAACCGCCCGTCATGATTTTTTTGGCCTGTCGGTGCTTGAAGCGGTGCGGGCCGGATGCTGCCCACTCCTTCCCAGGCGTCTGGCCTATCCTGAACTTTTTAACGATGAATTTCTCTATGACGATGACGAACTCACGGCAAAACTACGGTTTTTTCTGGAGAATAAGCACTTGAGTCGACAGCAGGCCAGGGACCTGGCAGAGCCTTTCAGTTGGCGGCGTTTAAGTACGCAATATGAGGATTGGTTGGCGTTATGATGGTGCGGCTATCAGTTTTAGGGCTGGGATTTGGTGATTACAACGATTACTCTCCCTTCAGCGCTTCCCCAAAATTACAATTCAGGAATTCGCACTCTCTAGGCGTAAGATTGAAGCGGATTTCGGCCTCTTCCAGGAGCCGCTTACGGCTCTTGTCAGGTTGGCTCAAGACCGCCTCACCCAACCATTGAATGGCCTTTTTGATCCTGTCGCCAGGGGGTTTGATACAGTCAGACCCATTCATGTCAGCACCGGTCCGGCTTGAAGATGACCCCGCCGAGCGGCGGCACCGTCACCCTGATATGCATGGGCGCCTCACCGAAGGGTTCGTGAATCGGCATCTTGACGCCGCTGTTATCGATATCGCTACCGCCAAACTGGGCGCTGTCCGAAGAGAGAACCTGGCGGTAAGGGACATCGGCCAGGACCCCAAGTTTATAGTCATAATGGACCTGCGGGGTAAAATTCAGCAGGCAGACAAGATGGTCTTTCGGGTCTGTCGCCTTCCTCGCAAAGGCGATGATGCTGTTATTGACATCCTTGAAATCCAGCCACTGGAAGCCTTTATAGTCGTGGTCCTCTTCCCATAAGGCCCGCTGCTCCCGGTAAAACGTATTGAGCGTCTTGACGAAGGACTGTACCTGCTGGTGCAGAGGGCGCTCTTCCACCAGATGCCAATCCAGGCTGGTCTTGCAATACCATTCGGAGAGCTGACCAAACTCGCCGCCCATAAACAGGATCTTTTTGCCGGGATGGGTCCATAGGTAGAAGAACAGCAGGCGCAGATTGGCGAATTGCTGCCACTCGTCGCCAGGCATCTTGGAGAGCAGCGAGCGTTTGCCATGCACCACCTCATCGTGAGACAAGGGCAGCACGAAATTTTCCGAAAAGGCGTAGAGCAGGGAAAAGGTCAAGGCATTGTGGTGGAACTTGCGATAGAGCGGATCGCGCGTAAAATAGGACAGAGTATCATTCATCCAGCCCATGTTCCATTTATAGCCAAAGCCTAGGCCACCGGCGTCCGTTGGTTTCGAGACCCCGTAGAAGCTGGTGGACTCTTCGGCCATCATGGTCACGCCTGGAAAGCGCTCGTAGATAACGCTGTTCAAGTGCTTCATGAACTCAATGGCGTCAAGGTTCTCCTTGCCGCCATGGGGATTTGGCAGCCACTGACCTTCCCGGCGGGCGTAATCGAGATAGAGCATCGAGGCCACTGCATCGACCCGCAGTCCATCGACATGGAACTTTTCGAGCCAGAAGATGGCGTTGGAGATCAAAAAACTCACGACTTCATTACGTCCGTAGTTGAAAAGAAAGGTGCCCCATTCCGGGTGAAAGCCCTGGCGCTCGTCCTGATGTTCGTAGAGGGAAGAGCCGTCAAAGCGCCCTAGACTGTGACCATCGGTGGGAAAATGGGAAGGCACCCAGTCCAGGATAACGCCGATGCCGTTTTGATGGCATTGATCGATAAAAAACATGAAGTCAACCGGGGAGCCGAAACGGCTGCTGGTTGAAAAGTAACCGGTGACCTGATAGCCCCAGGACTCATCGAGTGGGTGCTCCATGATCGGCATCAGTTCGATATGGGTAAAGCCCATCTCCTTGACATACGGGATCAGGCTATCGGCCAATTCCCTAAACGACAGAAAGCGATCAGTGTTGAACGGATCACGCCGCCAGGAACCCAGGTGTACTTCGTAGATAGAGACGGGGGATTTGTAGACCGAGGAAGAGTCGCGGCTGGCGATCCAGTTCTGGTCATGCCATTCATAGCCACCGAGCTTGGTGACCATTGAGGCGCTCTTGGGACGCAGTTCGGCGGAGAATTGCAGGGGGTCGATCTTCTCCAGGACATCCATATTCTGGGTCCTAATTTCAAATTTGTACAAATTTCCTTCTTTAAGACCGGGGATGAACAACTCCCAGATGCCAGACGAACCAATGACCCGCATCTGGTGGACCCGGCCATCCCAGTAGTTGAAATCGCCAATAACGCTGACCCGCCGGGCCGATGGCGCCCAGACCCGGAAGAGGACCCCATCCAGGCCGTCGATGGTCATTGGATGGGCGCCCAGGCGTTCGTCAACATGATAGTGGGTGCCGCTATTAAACAGGTGACAGTCGAAATCGGTAAGCAGCGGCAAGGCGCGGTATGGGTCATGGATGACCTTGACCGTGCCGTTATAGAGGGTGATTTCAAAATGATAATCAACCGGTTCGTCAAACGAGGAGATGATGACCTCATAAAGTCCCTCCGGTCGCATCTTGTACATATCGATCTTTTGGGAACCAAACACCAGACGGACGGACTCGGCCAAGGGCTGAAAGGTGCGGATCACCGCCGATGGTTTCTGGCGGTCGATGATATGGAAACCAAGGACCCGGAAAGGGTCGTGCTGATCAGAGGCAAGGACTCTGTCAAGTTCATTGACGATATCTATGGACATATTGGGCTCATGAATAAAGAGTTAAAAGGGGACTGATTGCATTTTTTTTACAGTGTAGCACAAATCAGATAAAACAGACAAAAAAAAAACTACTGCTCTATCGGCACAGCATGATGACCTCAGGGCCAATATGCTCTAAGGGCATAATCTTGTGGATCCCGCCATGCTTGACCGCCTCATTCGGCATGCCGTATACCACGCAGGTATTCTCATCCTGGGCTATGTTGATGGCGCCGGCATCAAACATCTCCTTCATGCCGCGGGCGCCATCGTCTCCCATGCCGGTCATGATGACGCCGACCGCATTCTTGCCGGCATAACGCGCCGCCGAGCGAAAGAGTACATCCACCGATGGACGGTGGCGTGAAACCAGCGGGCCGTCCTTGATCTCGACATAGTAGCGGGCGCCGCTGCGCTTGAGCAGGACATGGTGATTGCCAGGGGCGATCAAGGCCCGGCCACGCACCACGGTATCGTTGTCCTGGGCCTCCTTGACGGTTATCCGACAGGTGGAGTCGAGCCGTTTGGCAAAGGCGGTGGTAAAATTTTCCGGCATATGCTGCACAATGACAATGCCGGGGGTATCTTCGGGCAGCGACTCCAAAAAGACCTTGAGCGCCTCGGTGCCACCGGTTGAAGCACCCACGACCACTACCTTCTCGGTGGTCTGGATCATGGCCTTGGAATTCGGCTTTTCCATGATCACATCAGCGGTGTACTTTGGCTGGATCTCTTTCAAGGTGCTGCGCTCGGGCCTTCTCTTACCCAGACGGGCGGCCGCCGCCCCTTTGACCACGTCACAGATCATGATGCGGGCCTCTTCGATGAACTGCTTGGTCCCCATCTTCGGTTTGGTGATGATATCGACCGCCCCGTACTCCATGGCCTTAAGCGCCGTTTCACTGCCTTCCTCGGCAAGACTAGAGCACATGACGACCGGGATAGGGTGCTGACTCATCAACTTTTGCAGGAAGGTCAGGCCATCCATCCGTGGCATCTCGACATCGAGGGTAATGACATCAGGCACGATCGTCTTCAGTCTTTCCGCCGCCATGTATGGGTCAGCAGCCGTCCCAACCACCTCGATTTCGGGGTCGGAATTAAGTATGTCACAGAGCGTCTGCCGCACCAACGCCGAATCATCAACCACCAGCACCTTGATCTTATTCATGGTTTTAACTCCCGATCGATGAGATCACATCTGTGCCCCATCTTTCGCAGATAGACGTCTCCATTTTTAATTGAAAAAAATAACTTTCGACCACGAACCCCGCCAGTATTGGCCTTGCTAACCGTCAGGCCAAGTGAATTAATTACCTCTTCCGCCAGCGCCACGTTCTGTTCACCAATGGTCAGCTTTTCGGATGTATAGGTCAAGGCATCGAGCACCTGCGCCCCGCCGAAAAGCTTGACCACCATATCATTTTCTGCGCCATATGCCATCATTTTACGATAGATATAGTGCACCGCCGTCTCGACACATAGCAGGTCATCTTGTTTGCATGAATTGGCGGGATGCATGGCATGACAGATGGCGCCGACCCCGAGTTTTGGCGAAAACATAGTCACGGCCACGCACGATCCCAAGACAGTGGCAACCAGGACTGGCCGTCTGGAAACGACCGCCTCGCCTGGCTTGAGAAAGATATTGCTCTTGTGGGAGGCGATGAGACGTTTCATGTTTTCCGATACACCGTCGAGGCCACGGCGCGAAAATCGACATCCAGCCCGTTTAAGGTCTCTGAATGGCCGAGAAACAAATATCCCCCCGGTCGTAATTGATTATAGAACTTACGCATTAAAATTTCCTGAGTGCCCCGGTCGAAATAGATTACGACATTGCGGCAGAAAATAATATCCATTTTCTCGGCCACGCAGAGGTCGTCATCCATAAAGTTGATTCTTCTGAAGTTAACCAGGGCGCGGAGTTGCGGGACGATCCGTCCGAGTGAACGAGTCCGGTCTTTACTGCGCAGTAGATATTTCTTTTTAAAATCGGGAGGAATAGGTTCAATGCGGTCTTCCGGGTAAATCGCGGTCTTGGCGCGTTCCAAAATCCTGGTGCTGATGTCAGAGGCCAGGATCGAAAATCGAAAGTCTCGGTGGTCTGCCGCATATTCCGCCAGGACCATGGCCAGGGTGTAAGGTTCTTCGCCGCTGGAGCAACCGGCGCTCCAGATCAGCAACGGCTTCCTCAGGCAATTCTCGCGATGGGCAAGGATGGTCGGCAAGGCGGTATTGGTCAAATAATCAAAGTGACCCGGTTCACGGAAAAAATCTGTCTTATTGGTGGTGATGACGTCGATTAAATGAACAAGCTCGGTGTCATGCCCGGCAGGGCTAAAGACAAAATCACTATAGGCCTCGAAAGTCTCTATGTTAAGGGCCTTGAGACGCTTTTGCAAACGCGCCTCAAGCATGGTCTTCTTGGCAGGCGGCATCTTGATGCCGACGGTATCATAGATGAAGGCGCTGAACTGCTGAAATTCCTTGTCCTTCATACTGGCAGGGTTTTGTGGCATCATACTCAGGGCTTATTTGCTGGCACTGCTTTGCACTACCGCTAAATCTTCCGAGGCGAACACCTTGTCGATATCGAGAATCATGACGAAATCGTTATCGATTTTGCCCATGCCCTTGATAAAATCGGTATTCAACTTGGTGCCGAGATGGGGGGCCGGCTCGATCTTGTCCGGCTCCATCTCCACCACCTCCTGCACCGAATCAGCCAAAGCGCCAAGCACGATGACCTCCCCGCCCAGGTTCACCTCAACCACAATGATACAGGTGTTCACCGTCTGCTCAGTACACTCCATGCCGAAGTTAAGCCGCAGGTCGATGACCGGCACCACGCTGCCGCGCAGGTTGATGACGCCCCGCATGAAGTCCGGCGTCTGCGGCACCTTGGTGATCGAGGTGATTTCGAGGATCTCGCGCACCTTCGAGACATCAAGAGCAAATATCTCGTCGCTCAATTTAAAGGTCAGATATTGAACTGTTTCAGTAATTCCAGCCACACTCATGGCACAGACCTCCTTATGGTTAAAGACAGAGTGAGAAACTTTTGATGGGACCAGGCCTCCCCCGCCAGGTGAATTAAGTTTTTAAGCTGTTAGCTTCACCTTGTCCCCCTGACCCAATGCCGTTGACTTAAGCCATCACCAGCAGTGAAAAATTGTGGTCGTCATTCCGGCGAAGGCCGGAATCCAGTCTTTTCAAGCTGTTCTGGACCCCGGCCTTCGCCGGGGTGACGGCGTAAGGCAACACCATGCACCTTAAGTCAACGGCATTGCCTCCTGACCTCCTCCCCGTCAAGCGGGGACTAAAAAAAGCCCTTGAAAGGGGGGGGCTGCCGACACCTGATCAATACTTTTCAAACTCATCATCCAGATGATCACCGCCGCCCTTACCTCCCATATCAAGGCTTACTACGCCGCCTTGACCGCCGGCCTTGGCTGACTTATGGATGGTCGTGTGCGGCATGGCATGATGGACAATGGCAATGGGCCTTGAGCCACTATGTCGTGTCGCTGAGGCAAGCCGTTGGTGGCCTCCGCCTGTGTCCAAGGTAAAGAAGGCAATAGTGGCTTTGAGCTGTTCGGCTTGACTGGAAAGCTCTTCGGTGGTGGAGGCCATCTCCTCGGCCGCACTGGCATTCTGCTGGATGACTTGGTCCAATTGCTGGATGGCCTTGTTGATCTGCTCGGCCCCGGTATCCTGCTCCTTGCTGGAGGCGCTGATCTCCTGCACCAGCTCTGCCGTCTTCTGGATGTCGGGCAGCATCTTGTTCAACATATCGCCGGCCTGCTCGGCAATGGCGACACTCGAGGTCGACAGCTGGCTAATCTCACCAGCGGCGGATTGGCTGCGTTCGGCAAGCTTCCTGACCTCGGAGGCGACCACCGCGAAGCCCTTGCCGTGTTCACCGGCCCGCGCCGCTTCAATAGCGGCATTCAAGGCCAAGAGATTAGTCTGGCGGGCGATCTCTTCGATGATCGAGATCTTGGTCGCGATCTGCTTCATGGCCGATACCGTCTCGATCACCGCCTTACCGCCGTCCTTGGCATCGGAGGCGCTCTTGACCGCGATCTTTTCGGTCTGCATGGCGTTGTCGGTGTTCTGACGGATATTGGCCGCCATCTCTTCCATGCTGGAGGAGATTTCTTCGGCGCTGGCCGCCTGCTCGGTCGCACCCTGGGACATCTGCTGGGCCGTGGCCGAGAGTTGCTGGCCGCCGCCGGCGACGTTTTCTGCTGCCGTCTGCACCTCCGTGACCACCTCTTTTAGCTTAGCGACCATGTTGGACAATGACTCCATCAGATCGTCGCTGTCGCTGCGTTTATTGAGTTCCACCAGCAGATTGCCCTGGGCAACTTGCTTGGCATTGGCCGTGATGCCGTTGGTGGCCTCGATCAGGAGGTTCAAGTTATTGATGATGGCGTTGAAATCACCGTTATACTTGTCGGTGATAATTTGGGGCATGTCGCCCTTGGCAATGCGATCCACATATTCCGCCGCCACGTTCAACGGGCCAACCACTGCGTCCAGGGTGTCGTTTAATCCTACGATGATCTGCTGAAACTCGCCTTGATGCTGAGAGGCATCGGCCCGGCTGGCAAGCTTACCGTCGACGGCGGCCTTCGATAACTGTTTGGCGTCGGCCACCAAGAGGCGAATGGTGTCGACCATTTTCTTCATGGCGGCCATGACGCTGGTGGTGTCGCTGGCAGCCAGGGTAATCTCGCGGGAGAGGTCGCCGACCGCAACCAGGTTGGCGACCTCTCCGACTTCTTTCGGGTCGGCGCCAAGCTGACGCAGGATCGAGCGGGTAAGGAAGACGGCGGTAGCGATGGCGAGCAGTACCGCGGCGACGCCCAGGCCAAGCATGGTGTTACGAGAGGCCAAGTAGGTGGCAACCGCATCCTCGTAGCGGATCTTGTTGCGCTCCATGTTGTGCTCCATCAGTTCGTCGATTTGATCACCCACCAAACGTTCCGCCGGGCCGCCTTGTTTGGTCCTTATATGCTCGGCTTCTTCCTCGTTACTGGCCAGGGCCAGTTCAATGATCTTGTTGTTCAAATCCCGCAAGGGCTTGATTGATTCCTTGATCTTATTGATAATTTCAAAGGCCTTGGTATCGTTAGCAGAGGTCAGCTCCTCAATCTTTTTGAAGCTCACATTGTATGCTTCACGGAACTTGGCAATGCGCTCCTGGTACTCCTTCTTTTTTTCAGGATCTTTGTTCAAAATAGTATTGCGGACATTGATGGCAATCTTCGAGATATTATCATCAATTTTAGAAATTTCCATTATCCTGACATTGTTGACCTCGACAATCCTCTCCATGTCCCCCTTGATTTTCGACATCCCCTGTATCCCAATCCAAATCAGGACCAGCATGATCACCACCAACAGTAAAAAACTTAACGCCAAACGTTTACTGAGATTCATGTCCTTGAACATCATCCTGCCTCCTTTCTTGGTTACTGTTGCGAGATTCCGCCTATATTATTTTTTTATCATCCACGATTTTTGCTCAGGCGTTCGCTTGGACCTCAGCCAAGCGCAGACTGGACTGGGCCACGGCCAGATCCTCAGAGGCGAAGACCTTGTCGATGTCTAAAATCATCACGAAATCGTTATCAATTTTGCCCATGCCTTTGATGAAATCGGTATTCAACTTGGTGCCGAGGTGCGGGGCCGGCTCGATCTTATCCGGCTCCATCTCCACCACCTCCTGCACTGAATCGGCCAGGGCGCCGAGGACGATCAGCTCGCCGTCCAGGTTGACCTCGACCACGATGATGCAGGTGTTCACCGTCTGCTCGGTGCACTCCATGCCGAAGTTGAGCCTGAGATCGATCACCGGCACCACGCTGCCCCGCAGGTTGATCACCCCCAGCATGAACTCCGGCGTCTGCGGCACCTTGGTGATCGAAATGAATTCCAGGATCTCGCGCACCTTCGATACGTCAATGGCAAAGATCTCGTCGCTCAACTGAAAGGTCAGATATTGAACTGTTTCAGTGATTGCAGCCACACTCATGACCTTAGTCCTCCCTATAGTAAAAGACATGACGAGAGGCCTTTTGTGAAATCATACCTCACGCCTTGTATGTTAAGTTCTCAAACGGTCAGGCCTTCAGGTTAAACCCATCCCCCACTCAATGCCGTTGACTTAAGCGCGCAACTCAATAAAATTGCGCAGAGTCGTCATGCCGGGGTGACGAAAAGAAGGTGCTGTTTTGGTTGATAGCTGCTCTGTCAGCAGACTTAAATCAACGACATTACCCCCCTCCCGCAAAGGGCATGAGCGCTAACATAGCCTATATTTTTACACCTCTCCCTGAGGGAGAGGGAATAGATCGTAAAGTTAGCGCTTATGCCCGTCAAGGAAGGGGGGCATCGGACAGCACATCAATACTTTTCAAACTCATCATCCAGATGATCCCCACAGCCCTTCCCTCCCATATCCAGGTTTACCGCACCACCATGCCCGCCAGCCTTGGCTGATTTATGGATGGTGGTGTGCGGCACGGCGTGATGGGCGATGGCAATGGGCCTTGCGGCGCTGTGCCTTGGCGCTGACGCAACCCGTTGCCGCCCGCCTGTATCCAAAGTAAAAAAGGCGATGATGGATTTGAGCTGTTCGGCCTGGCTGGAGAGTTCTTCGGTGGTGGAGGCCATCTCCTCGGCAGCACTGGCGTTTTGCTGAATGACCTGGTCCAATTGCTGGATGGCCTTGTTGATCTGCTCGGCCCCGGTGTCCTGTTCTTTACTGGAGGCGGTGATCTCCTGGACCAGTTCCGCCGTCTTCTGGATGTCGGGCAGCATCTTGTTCAACATGTCGCCGGCCTGCTCGGCGATGGCGACACTCGAAGTCGATAGCTGGCTGATCTCGCCGGCGGCAGCCTGGCTGCGCTCGGCAAGCTTTCTGACTTCGGAGGCGACTACCGCGAAGCCCTTGCCGTGCTCGCCGGCCCGCGCCGCTTCTATTGCCGCGTTCAAGGCCAGGAGGTTGGTCTGGCGGGCGATTTCTTCAATAATCGAAATCTTGGTGGCGATCTGCTTCATGGCCGAGACCGTCTCAATCACGGCCTTGCCGCCGTCCTTGGCGTCGGAGGCGCTCTTGACCGCGATCTTTTCGGTCTGCATGGCGTTGTCGGTGTTCTGGCGGATATTGGCCGCCATCTCTTCCATGCTCGAAGAAATCTCTTCGGCGCTGGCCGCCTGCTCGGTCGCGCCCTGCGACATCTGCTGGGCCGTGGCCGATAGTTCCTGCCCGCCGCCGGCGACATTTTCGGCAGCACTTTGCACCTCAGAGA
>JANNQL010000167.1:0-22501 GCA_031400755.1 Pseudomonadota bacterium
CCCCGACCCCGACCCCGGAGCCAGCCCCGGTTTCTGCGGTTTTAACGCTTACTTCTGGTCTGGACGATTTTACCGGAACTGCAGCTGACAATACGTTTCTCGGCACCTATATTCAAGATGGGACTGGGACATTTAATGTTAACGATGCGCTCGATGGTGGCGGTGGTGCCGATTTGCTGGATATCACAGTTGGCGGCGAAGCTATTACACCGGCTGATAACTATTGGACGGAGATCAGCAACATCGAAAAGGTCGTATTCAACACCACCGGCGCTGGCGCCCAAACCATTACTACAGGCGCGGACTTTAATACCGCCTTTGCAGCGGCAGGGGTAGACCTGACCTCCCAGACCATCAGCGGGGCGATTAATATCGACCTGACCTCGTTTACCGGGGCTGCAGCAATCAATGCAGTAACCACCGTTGCCGGGGCGCAGACGATTACCACTGGTGATACAGGCACTGCCACGGTGACTGCAACCTCTAATGAAGGCGCCCAGACTATCAGTGGTGCCAACCTTACCTCAGTGACCGCCACGACAATCGTTGCCGGGGCGCAGACTATTACGACTGGCAGCACCGGCGCTGCTATCGTGACCGCAATTTCCAATGAAGGCGCGCAGACTATTACTGGTGGAAATCTTGCCTCAGTGACCGCAACAGCCATTATAGGGGCGCAGACTATTACCAGTACTGGCGCAAGTGCGGTCACCGTCGATGCAACATCCGGTGTGGGTGCGACAACTATTTCAACCGGCGCTGGCAACGATACAATTAACCTCTATGCGACTAGTGCGGCTGGGGCTAACACCATTACAGCCGGCGCCGGCGCAGACGCTATCACCCTGGTGACTGGCGAGTTCGCAGCAACTGACACGATCAATCAGGCTGATGGCGATAGTAAGGCCATGACTGCCAAGACGACCACTGACGCCATCGCGGCAGGACAAACCATCACTTTTGGTGACGGCCTTGATATTATCCACGGCTTTGTTGGTGGAACTGATGTCTTAAACGTAGGCACTGGTGGCGTTGCGGTTACGGGTATCGGGCTGAACGATAGCGCCCTTACTGCAACCAAGACCATTTTCCTCTCCGGCGATTACGTTACTGATACCGGCGTCTTCACTATTGCTGCCGATGGCGCAGGTTTAGACACCCTGCTTCTTGATACCACTGCTATTGGCGACCAAGTCATTGGGACCGCTGATACGTGGACTTTATTGAGCGGCACCAACTCTGCTACTTTGATTGCAAGTTCGTTCAACGGGGATGGCGCCGCGCCGATGCTGGCGTTGAGCACACCGGGGGGCAATGCCATCGGCACGCTGGTGGGCAGCAACCTTGTCCTGACCTTCAGTGAAGCCATTGCGCTGGGCACCGGCGACATCGTACTCATGACCGCAGGCGGTGGTGTGGTCGAGACCTTCAACGTATCCAACGGTATAGGCGATGGTGGTGGTGCAGTGACAGCCAGCGGCACTGGGGTAACGATCAACCCGGGCGCCGACCTGACGGGTAATACCGATTACTACGTGACGGTGGCGGCCACAGCGGTGACCGACGCAGCGGGTGACCCCTTCTCGGGGACCAGCAGCACGACCGACTTTACCTTTACCAGCGGGGCGGTTTTTACCCTTACTGCGGCTGCGGACACCGGCTTGTCATTCACCGGAACTGCGGCGGATGACACTTTTAAAGGCACCTTTATTCAAGATGGGACTGGGACGTTTAATATTAACGATGCGCTTGATGGTGGCGATGGCGCCGCCGATTTGCTGGACATCACTGTTGGCGGTGAAGCTATTACACCGAGTGACGACTATTGGACGGAGATCAACAATATCGAAAAGGTCGTATTCAACACCACCGGCGCCGGCGCTCAAACCATTACCACAGGCGCTGAGTTTAATACCGCCTTCGCAACGGCAGGGGTAGACCTGACCTCCCAGACCATCAGCGGGGCGATTAATATCGACCTGACCTCGTTTACCGGGGATGCAGCAATCAATGCAGTAACCACCGTTGCCGGTGCGCAGACTATTACCACTGGTGATGCCGGCACTGCCACCGTGACCGCAACCTCTAATGAAGGCGCTCAGACTATCAGTGGTGCAAATCTTACCTCGGTGACTGCAACAACAATCGTTGCCGGGGCGCAGACTATTACGACCGGCAGCACCGGCGCTGCTATCGTGACCGCAATTTCCAATGAAGGCGCGCAGACTATCAGTGGTGGAAATCTTGCCTCAGTGACAGCAACAGCCATTATAGGGGCGCAGACTATTACCAGTACTGGTGCAAATGCGGTCACAGTCGACGCAACCTCTGGCTCAGGGGCAACGACTATTTCAACTGGGGCTGGTAACGATACAATTAATCTCTATGCGACTAGTGCGGCTGGGGCTAACACCATTACAGCCGGCGCCGGTGCTGACACCATCACCCTGGTGACTGGCGGTTTTGCAGCAACAGACACCATTAATCAGGCTGATGGCGATAGTAAAGCCATGACTGCCAAGACGACCACTGACGCTATCGCGGCAGGACAGACCATCACTTTCGGTAACGGCCTTGATATTATCCACGGCTTTGTTGGTGGGATCGATGTCTTAAGCGTCGGCACTGGTGGCGTTGCGGTTACTGGTATCGGCCTAAGCGATGTCGCCTTTACTGCGACCAAGACCATTTTCTTCTCTGGCGAATACGTTGCAAATACCGGCGTCTTCACTATTGCAGCCGATGGTGCTGGCGCAGACACCCTGCTCCTTGATACCACTGCTATTGGCGACCAAAGCATTGCAACCGCTGATACATGGATTTTATTAAGTGGCGCCAACTCAGGTACTTTGATTGAAAGTTCGTTTTACGCGGATACCACCGCGCCGACGCTATTATCCAGCACCCCGGCAAACAACGCCATGGCTGTTGCCGTGAGTAACGACATTGTGCTGACCTTCAGCGAGGACGTAGCGGCCGGTACGGGCGACTTCCTGATCAAGCAGGTGTCCAACGACAGCACGGTAGCGACCATAGCAGTGGACGATGCTACACAAGTGACCTTCAACGGCACCACGGGCGTTACGATTAACCCGACCGCCGATTTGGCGGTTGGCACGGCCTACTATGTGGCAATGGCCGCCGGGGTGGTTAATGACACGGCGGGCAATCCTTATGCCGGGACCAACAGCTCGGCTGACCTGAACTTTACCACATTAGGGACGGGTTACACGCTCACAACGGGTGCGGACATCGGTTTGTTGTTCACCGGAACTGAGGCGGATGACATTTTTACGGGCACCTATGATGCGGGTGCAGTGACTGATACCTTTAGCGCTCTTGATGCGCTCGATGGTGGCGTTGGCGCTGCCGATACGCTGATTATCACTACTGGAGAAATTGCTATCACCCCGCCTGACGCCCTTTGGACTGGTATTACCAATATCGAAAAGGTTGTGTTCGACACCACCGGTATTGGCGCCCAGACCATTGCCACAGGTGCTTTGTTTGATGCAGCATTCTCGGCAGCAGGTGTAGAGCTGACGGCGCAAACCATTCAAGGTGCGATTACTATTGACATGAGTACGTTTACTGGGGCTGCCGCAATCACAGCAACAACATCAGTTTCAGGCGCGCAGACTGTCACTGCTAGTAACACAGGTCTTGCCGCCGTGATTGCAAACTCCAATGATGGCGCCCAGACTATCAGTGGTGGAAATCTTACCTCAGTGACAGCAACAGCCATTATAGGGGCGCAGACTATTACCAGTACTGGTGCAAGTGCGGTCACAGTCGACGCAACCTCCGGTTCAGGGGCGACGACTATTTCAACTGGGGTTGGCAACGATACAATCAACCTCTATGCGACTGATGCGGCTGGGGCTAACACCATTACAGCGGGCGCTGGCGCTGATGCCATCAACCTGGTGACTGGCGGTTTTGCAGCAACAGACACTATCAATCAGGCTGATGGCGATAGTAAAGCCATGACTGTCAATACGACGACCGGCGTCATCGCAGCAGGACAGACGATCACTTTCGGTAACGGCCTTGATATTATCCTCGGCTTCGTTGGTGGGACCGATGTCCTGAACGTAGGCGCTGGTGGTGCGGCTGTTACGGGTATCGGGCTGAACGAGGCAACCCTTACTGCAACCCAGACCATTTTCCTCTCTGGTGGATACGGTGCTGATACGGGCCTATTCACAATTGCTGCCGATGGCCTTGGTGCAGACACCCTGCTCCTTGATACCAGTGCTGTGGGAGACCAAGACATTACAACCGCTGATACGTGGATTCTGTTGCTTGGCACCGCCTCAGGTTCTTTGATTGCAGGTTCGTTTATCTAAGAACTCTATCACTCAGAAAACTTAAGGGTTGCAACAAACAAAAACCCCACTGCTCACAAGGCGGTGGGGTTTTTGTTTGTTTAACTGATATACCGTTTACCAAGTCACGAAACGCCGTCATTCCCGCAATGATTTTAAGCGGGAATCCAGTTTTTTTGCTGGATGCCAGCTAGAACCATGCTGGCATGACGGCAAAGATAAACGGTACTTTTTATAACTTCCAAGTCCCTAATGAGATGTATACTGACCCCATCCTGATTTTTTGCCGGGATGGGGTTTTTTCGGTAATGAGTGGCTGGTGGTTCGACAGGCTCACCACGAACGGTTAAGGGAACAGCATTGCCCCTTAAGTCAATGGCATTAGCCCCCACCCCCCGTCAAGCGGGGACTGAACTGAGCCCGTCCCTCCCCCCGAAAATCCTGGGGGGAGGGAGTTCCCTGCAAGTCCTTAACCGGACAACACTGGGTTTTCTATCGTTTCCACCCCCAGGTTTTTACGGGTGGCCCTCCATTTTGGCTCTTTTTTTTCGTTTCGTTGTGGTATGACTCCAATGTGCATGTTCAATAAGTTCACGGCATTGTTTGCGACCTTAAACGGAGCTTAATTCCTCATCTTGTCCAGCCAGCCTCCAACCATTACCGTGCAAAGCACATCGGTCTTAGCCCTGATTCTGCCTCTGTTCAAGAAATACTGGCTGCGGATATTCTTTGGTATCCTGGCCTTAGTGGGGGTTGATCTTTGCCAGCTTTTCATCCCCAGGGTGACAAAGCTCAGTATTGATGGCCTGAGGTCCGGCGCGATGGGCCAGCAGGCCCTCGTCCGCTATGGCCTGACGATTATTGGTCTGGCCCTCGGGGTGGCGGTCTTCCGGTTTGTCTGGCGCAATCTGATCTTAGGATTTTCCAGGCTCATGGAACAAGACATTCGTGACCAGCTCTTCGGCCAGCTGTTGAGCCTCGACAGAGCATTTTTTCAAAAGAGGACCACTGGCGAACTGATGGCCTTGGCCACCAATGACCTCGCCGCCGTGCAACTGGCCGCCGGCATGGGCCTGATCGCCTTGGTCGATGCGATCATTATGACCGGTGCGGTGCTGATGTTCATGACCTACATCAATCCGACCCTGACCCTGATCGCCTTGAGCCCCTTGCCGGTACTGGCCATCCTGACCAAACTTTTGTCCAACAGACTCCATAATCGATTTAGCCTAGTCCAGGAGACCTTTTCCGAGATGACGGAGTTGGCCCGCAGCGCCATCAACGCCATGCGTCTGGTGAAGATTTATACGCGGGAGGCCGATCAGACCGCCCGCTTTGACCAGCTGGGACGCCAGTACATCAAGCACAACATGAGGGTCGCGACCATCCAGGGGGTACTCTTCCCGATCTCAGGGCTGGTCGCCAATACCAGTCTACTGCTGGTGGTCATCATGGGCGGCAGCATGGCGATCAACAATATCATCACCATCGGCGACTTTGTCGCCTTTATCAGCTATCTGTTCATGCTGGTCTGGCCGATGATGGCCCTTGGCTGGGTTGCCAATCTTTTTCAACGGGGTATGACTTCTCTGGCGCGCATCCAGGCGGTCCTGGCTGAGCGGCCGATTCTCATTGACGATGGCGCTGGCCTCCCGGTCCCGGCTGTTATTGACTCCATTCAACTGAGTGACTTAACTTTCACCTATCCTGGCCAGCCAACGCCTGTCCTGCATGGTATAAGTCTGGTGCTTTCCACCGGACTCTTTGGCCTGGTGGGGCCAACCGGTTCAGGCAAGAGCACTCTCTGTCATCTCCTGGCCCGGCAGTATCCGGTGCCGGCTGGCGCCATCTTTATCAACGGGCAGGATCTGAACCGGATACGCGTGGCCGATTACCGTCGCGCCGTGGCCTATGCCCCCCAGGAGCCATTTCTCTTTGCCGATACCATCGCCGCCAATATCAGTTTTGGCAGGCCCGAGGCGACGGCCTTTGAGATCGAGGCAGTGGCGCGGGCAGTTGGCATCCATGACGAGGTTCAAAATTTCAAAAATGCTTATGCCAGCAAAATCGGCGAAAAGGGGGTAATGCTGTCCGGTGGCCAGAAACAAAGAATTTCTCTGGCGCGGGCCATGCTCACCCGGGCGCCTATCCTGATTATTGACGATGGCTTGTCTGCAGTTGACGCCGGCACTGAGCAGCATATCATGCAGGCCCTTCTCGATTACGCCCAAACTCATATCGTGATCATGACCTCCCACCGTTTGGCCCCGCTCGCCCAGGCGTCTCAACTGGCAGTTTTACAGGAAGGCCGTCTCACGGCCAGGGGCCATCATCAGGAGTTGCTGGCGACAAACGATTACTACCAGGCCATCTACCACAAGCAGACCGAGCCTGACTCGGAGAGGGATGGCCATGCAGCATAATTATGGCTTCTTTGAGGAGGACAAGCTTGGCGACCTGAAGGACATCCAGCTCTGGAGGCGGATCCTTATCTACGGCCTGCCCTGGAAGAATTTCATCCTGCTGGCCATTCTCCTGGCCCTTACCGTCATTGCCACCGGTCTCGCTCTGCCCCACCTGACCAAGATCGCTATTGACCGCTACATCATGGACGAGACCATCGGACGAGCCGCCCGGCTGTCCGGTCTCCAGCACTTGACCGCCATGTTTTCATTGATGGTCGTCATCGGCTTTGTGGCCAATTTTTTTCAGGTCACGGTCCTTGAATGGACCAGCCAGAACATCATGCACGACCTGCGGCAGCACCTCTTCTCCCATCTCTTGAAGCAGGAAATGGCCTTCTTCAACAGGACGCCCACCGGCAAACTGGTGACGCGTTTAAGTAACGATATCCAAAATATGAACGAGATGTTCACCTCGGTGATTGTCACCCTGTTTAACGACGGGGTGCAGTTTCTGGCAATTTTGGGCATTCTTTGTTCGATGAACTGGCGTCTCGCCCTGATGATGGTGGCCTTGGTGCCGCTTATCATTATCAACCTGGTACTGTTCAGCCGTTTGGCGCGCGACGCCTTTCGGGCCATCCGCACCCAGCTTGCTGTGATTAACTCCTTTTTGCAGGAGTCCTTGGCCGGCATCAGCCTGATTCAGCATTTTTTACGGGAAGACGATGCGCTGGCCAAATTCAGGCGGGCGAATGAGGACTATACGATTAAAAACATGAGGCAGATTAGGTTGTTTGCTATTTTTTTGCCGTTCATTGAGGTCTTGAGCGCCACCGCCATCGCCTTGATCATCTGGTATGGCGGCGGTCAGGTACTTAAAAAACAGATGTCCTTTGGCGAGCTTGCCGCCTTTATCGCCTATATGCGGCTCTTTTTTAAGCCGGTCAAAGAAATTTCGGAAAAATACTCGATTGTCCAGTCGGCCATGGCCTCGGCCGAGCGTATTTTTCAGCTGCTCGACCGGACCCCGGCGGTTGGCGGCGGCGCATTGCATAATGGTTCCATCAGCGGCCAGGTCTGTTTTGCTGACATCCATTTTTCTTACAAGGCGAAGGAGGCAGTCCTTTCTAGCTTCAATCTGACGATTGGGGCAGGGGAGACCATCGCCATCGTCGGCGCCACCGGTTCCGGCAAGACGACAATCATCAATCTCCTGGAACGGCTCTATGACCCGGAGCAAGGCCGCATCACCCTCGATGGCCATGACTTGCGTGATTTTGATTTGCTCTGGCTCCGGCAGCAGATCGGTCTGGTCATCCAGGATGTCCTGCTGATTCCGGGCAGCTTGCGCGATAATATTTGTTTTGGGGAGGAGGTGTCCGAGGAGGACTTGCGGGAGGTTTTGGCCAAGGCCCAGTTGACCGAGGTGGTGCGGCAACTGCCGGCGGGGATTGACACCATGGTCGGCGAGGGGGCCTATGAGCTT
The DNA here is from genome assembly GCA_031400755.1 of Pseudomonadota bacterium. GTDB lineage: Bacteria > Desulfobacterota > Desulfobulbia > Desulfobulbales > VMSU01 > VMSU01. The sequence continues at coordinate 8,220 of JANNQL010000167.1, forward strand.
TCCACTGGCCAGAAGCAGCTTCTGGCCCTGGCCCGGGTGCTGATCAGGGACCCGATCATCCTGATTCTGGACGAGGCCACCGCCAATATTGATTCCATGACCGAGATGCTGGTGGAAAAGGCGGTGCGGGCCACGGTCAACAGCCGGACCAGCATCCTGATTGCTCATCGCTTGTCCACCATCAGGGGTGCTGATCGGATCATAGTTCTCGATCAGGGCCGTATCGTTGAACAGGGGACCTATCAGCAATTGCGGGAGAAACGTGGCCTTTTTCACACCCTGGTTGAACAACAAAGGCTTACGGCTGCCGGGTAACTAAATCGTTTGACTAGGACTGAGGACTGGCGGGCATAAGCGCTAACTTTACGATACTATTCCCTCTCCCTCAGGGAGAGGGAAAAATATAGGCTATGAGGCTCTTGCAAAATGACCGTCATCCCCGCATGCTGTTAGCGGGGATCCAGTTCCTTCAGGCAGTAAGATCGAGATTCCGGCTAACAGCATGCCGGAATGACGGCTTTACTGACGGCTTTTTCTTTATTTGCAAGAGGCTCCTATGTTAGCGCTTATGGGACTGAGGGGACGGCATGATTTTCCTCAGTCCTCAGCACCCAGTCCCTCCTCAACCCTCAGCAGTCTGATCAAGCATCTGATAAACCGCATCCAGCACTGGGTGGCCATTTTTAAAACTTACCGTGAAACGTTGGGTCTCGCAGCGCCATTCCTGGGCCAGGCGCTGAACACATTCATTGATTTCGTGATCCAGGATGCTGAGGACCGCCGCCGGACAATTGGAATAAATCAGGTAGGTCGTCCCCTTTCTGAGCAGGATATTGACGCAGCCGGCCGCCTCGGTCTCGCTTAAAGCGTCAATCGTTTCATACAGGCTTGAGCCTACCTCATCGATAATCTGGTCAGTCACCAGGTAGCCGTGCTCTCCGTTGATCTGCTCGAGGTTGGAGAAGGTGATTTTTACTAAGGTGTAACCCTGGGCCTGACTTTCGAGAAGGCCGACCTCTTCGAGATAGAAGAGATAACGGTAATTGTAAAAATCGCTTAGCGGCTCTTTGAAGTAAGTCTTTTTCCTAAACAGTTCCAGCTCTTTGTTGCTGGCGTCGTGAAAATCATGGTGGATCGCCAAGGGGTCCCATGACTCCGTCACCTCGGCCAGACGGCTGACAACTTCATTGTCAAGCCGGCCGCTTTCCGCCTCCTGCCGCAGGCGACTTATGGCATCTGCCCTTGATATGGACTTTTTGTATGGCCGCCGGGCGATCATGGCCTCATAGCTGTCAGCCACCATGGCGATTCTGGTCAGCAGGCTGATTTCGCCATCGTGTAGATGGTCGGGATAGCCGCTGCCGTCCAGACGCTCGTGGTGGTGATGGATGATGTCGATAATGGCCGGGGAGCAGGCCTGGCGCGAAAAGATCTTGGCCCCCATGGTCGGGTGCATCATCATGATCTTGCGGTCCTGGGCATTGAAGAGGCCGGGCTTGAGGAGGACGTCATCGGGGATGGCCACCTTGCTGATATCGTGCAGCATACAGCCCAACTCCAGGGCGTCGATGTCATGGTCGGGCAGGTGCATGGCCTCACCGATGAGACGGGCGATGGAGGCGACCCGCAGGCCGTGTTCAAAGGTGTACATGTCCCGGGAGGAGAGCATTTCGCACATGGCCTGGAACAGGTCCTTGATCACCCCTTCCTTCATGCGGTTGTTCTGGGCTATCTCATTTTTGGCGGCGATCAGGGCCTGCTCGGTCCGCAGGTGGTCCTCGATCTCCTGTTCCAGAAGCTGGTTGGTGAGTTCGAGCTTGGCGGATTTGTTGGCAAAGATGTCGCGGTCCCGCTTCAATTGCAGATGGGCGTGGACCCTGGCCTTGATGACCAGAGGATTGAAGGGCTTGGTGATAAAATCAACAGCCCCGGCCTCAAGACCGCGGGTCTCATCATCAGAGCCATTTAAAGCGGTGACCAAGATGGCTGGGATTGAGGCGGTATTCTCGTTCGCCTTCAAGGCTTGGCAGACGGCATAACCGTCCATGCCCGGTATCATAATGTCAAGCAGGATAAGGTCGGGGCGGTCATCGATGGCCCGTCTCAGGCACTCTTGGCCGTCATTAGCCTCAATGACTCGATACTGTTCCTGCTCAAAGAGGCAACGGAGAACTTGGCGGTTTATGGGGTCGTCATCGACAATCAGCAGATTGCCAGGGGTGGAATCTATCGATTCCTGGCCAGGATAGGGGGAGGTGGTGTGCATGTTTACTACCATAAAGAAGAGGCGGCGAGAAAGGAGGATAATGGGGGGTTGAATGAACCAAACCCTTACAGGCGCAGGTCAGATCGCGGCATAGTGGTCGCAAAATAGGACTTGTGCTAGCGTATCTCCCTCATGGCGGCAACTTCCTTATTTCCTTTAAATTCGTTTTGATTATTCATTTATTTGCATTTAACGCCTGGCACGGTCTGTGCTTTTTGTACTGAGCCAGGGGAGGTTACGGTAAACGTGAAAGTGATACATGTGCAGCAAGGGGGCGTGCTTGTTTCCGTGTGGGGAGCACCCCTCATAATCTAATAGATTAGTGCTACTGAGTGGGCCAATATATACCCTACTTTTTTTTGATTAACAATCGGAATTAATCAACTGCTTAAAGTGTTACGTCTTTGATTGAGTGTGGATATTTGGCAAACAGGAAAAAAGTCCTACCATACCAGGCTTAATTTGAGTATTATTTGCTTCCTCGTGTCCCAACCAGACAGTAAGGCTATCCCTCTGCGAGGGAGAATTTTTTCGTAATGAAGTCACTTTACTCGTCAGGATCATGACCATGTTGCAGGTGAACGAAAGACCTTACGAGTTCCACAGTGGCTTACGCCTTAATGATTTGGCTCGCCGTTTGAAGCCGGAGGCGGATGTATTTATCGTCAATGGCTTTCCCGTGCCCCCTGCCACCGAGTTGCACGATGGTGACAGCTGTTGGCTTATCAAACGTGGCGAGCAGATCAGTCTGTCTGAGATGGAGCATCTGCTCTATGCCCGTCATACCCCTGGGGTGCAGGCCAAGGTCAAGGACAGTGTCATCGGCATTATGGGCTTGGGCGGCTTGGGCTCGGTGGTGGCGGGCGCCTTGGCGCGGATTGGGGTTGGCACCTTGCTCTTGGCCGATTATGATGTGGTCGAGCCCAGTAATCTTAATCGCCAGCAGTACTTTGTCGACCAAGTTGGCCTGAAGAAGACCGATGCCATGCGGCAGAATCTGGCCCGGGTCAATCCATATCTAAAGGTTGAGACCTTTGATGACGAGTTGACTGAATCCAACATCCCTTTTGTCTTTCACCAGGTGGATGTCCTGGTCGAGTGTTTTGATGGGGCCAGGATGAAGGCAACGGCACTTAGGGTCGCCATGACCATACTACCGAACATTGGCTATGTCGGGGCCTCGGGGCTGGCTGGTTTTGAACCAAACAATTTGATCACTACCAGAAAAATTCGCCAAAATGTCTATGTTGTTGGCGACGGTGAGGCCGAGGCCAAACCCGGCCAGGGATTGATGGCGCCAAGGGTAGGGATTGCCGCCCACCATCAGGCCAATCAGGTGTTGAGGATATTGTTGGGGTTGGGATAGTTACATTATTTTTAATAAACATAAACGAACGTATCCATATCATTATGAAGCTTTTGTAGGTTGGGTTAGCGAAGCGTAACCCAACACCCAGGCTTTTTATAACAAGTTGTCGCAAGCAAAACTAAAAAGAGACTAAGTTTTATTATGAAGATAATCGTCAACGGCGAAGAAAAAGAGGCGCCTCCCGCCAGCTCTGTTTCAGAGTACGTAGTGAGCTTGGGGTTTGATCCGGAAACAGTCGTGGTGGAGTTGAATGGCCAGATCCTGAAACGGGTGGACTATGCCGAGAGCCGCTTGACTGAAGGCTGCGAACTGGAATTGATTCGTTTCATTGGAGGCGGTTGAGATGTTGAGCATCGCTGGCAAGACCTTCTCCTCCCGCCTCTTCACCGGCACCGGTAAATTTGCCTCCTCATCCGTTATGCAACAGGCCCTTATCGCCTCGGGCAGCGAGATGGTGACGGTGGCCCTGCGCCGGATTGACTTGAATGACCCTGAAGATGACATCATGCAGGTTCTGGACCGCACAAAATTCTTTTTCTTGCCCAATACGGCCGGGGCGCGCAATGCCAGCGAGGCGGTCCGCCTGGCCCGCTTGTCGCGTGCCTCCGGCGGCGGCAATTGGGTCAAGCTTGAAGTGACGCCCGATCCGCGCACCCTGCTGCCCGATCCGGTGGACACCCTGCTGGCCGCCGACGAACTGGTCAAGGATGGTTTTGTGGTCCTGCCCTATATCAATGCCGATCCGATCCTGGCGCTTCGTCTGCAGGAGGTCGGGGTCGCGGCGGTCATGCCGCTCGCCGCGCCGATCGGTACCAATCGGGGCCTGATCACCCGCTACCAGATTGAGATCATTATTGCCCAGGCCCAGGTGCCGGTGGTGGTGGACGCCGGTCTTGGCGCTCCGTCCCATGCCGCAGAGGCCATGGAGATGGGGGCCGACGCCGTGCTGGTCAATACCGCCATCGCGGTCGCCGGTGATCCGGTAAGGATGGCCGCTGCCTTTCGGCTCGGAGTCATTGCTGGGCGGGAGGCATTCAAGGCAGGGCTGGGGGCGGCAAGTGACGAGGCAAGCGCCTCATCGCCCCAGGCTGGTCTTGACTTTATCCGATGATGAACACCTTCTCTCTGCCTGATTTTGCCGCGTTGGCACCGCTTATCGCCTCCCGGGGCCAGGCCGATGTCCTTCGTGCCCTGCGCGTAAGCGACCTGTCGATCGATGACCTGGCCGCCCTTTTGTCGCCGGCGGCGGATGAGTTTTTGCCAGCCATGGCCAGCCGCTCACAGTCCATTACCCAGCAGCGCTTTGGCCGGGTGATCCAGATCTATGCCCCGCTCTATCTCTCTAATTATTGCACGAATTCCTGCCTCTATTGCGGTTTTTCGGCTGAAAATAAGATTCGGCGTCGTTGCTTGACGCTTGACGAGGTGGAAGACGAGGCCAATACCCTGAAAACACGGGGCGTCAATCACCTGCTCCTGGTCTCCGGCGAGGCCCCGAAGATGATGGGTGTGGACTTTATCGAGCAGGTCGCCCTGCGCCTCAAAGACCGCTTTGCCTCGTTGTCCATCGAGGTGCAGCCCATGACCGAGGCCGAGTATGCCAGGCTTTTTGCGGCTGGCATCACCAGTGTGGCGGTCTATCAGGAGACCTATGACCCAGCGCTCTATCAACGGCTGCATCTGTCCGGCCGCAAAGCTGACTACGGCTATCGCCTGGCCACTCCGGCCCGGGCGGCGGCAGCCGGTATGCGCGAGGTCGGCATCGGCGCGCTTCTGGGCCTGGGTGATTGGCGTAGTGAGGGCTTGGCCCTGGGCCTGCATCTGGCCTGGCTCAGAAAGCAGTTCTGGCGGACCGGACTGACGGTGTCTTTTCCGAGGATCAGACCGGCCGAGGGCGGCTTCCAGGCCCTGACTCCGGTCTCTGAACGGAATTTAAGTCAGCTCATCTTTGCGCTCAGGCTGTTTGATCACAATGTCGGCTTGCTGCTCTCCACCCGCGAAGAGGCCCGTTATCGGAACGGCATGCTGGGTCTGGGACCGACCAGGTATTCGGCCGGTTCCTGCACCGCCCCCGGCGGCTATGCCCATGACGAAGACTCGGATGAGCAGTTCGCCGTCGACGATCAGCGCACGATTGCCGAGGTTTGCGAGGCCATTCATGGCCAGGGTTTTGACCCGGTGCGGAAGGATTGGGACTCCTGCTTCCAGGATTCCAGTTCGCATTCGAGCTGATACCTTTCAATGCCGTTGACTTAAGCACACATAACAAGGGCGCAGGTAATCGTCCAAAATTATATTTGTTTCGTTTATCTCGGTGAGGCCTGTTTCAAGAATTTAAAAAAACATTTGGAAACAGGAAGTGTTGCAAAAAAATGCTGCAACTTTTTACTTAATAATCCAGTTAGAGCGTTTAGGAATGCCCTGGCTCATTCCAATTGGAAGTATAATGAAGATTGTTCAGGCATTATTTTTTATGCCCGCAAAGGGCACCAAGAATCAGAGCCAATGACAGAATGGCAAGTCACGCAAAGAGATCTTGATTTCTGGCAGGCTTTAGCGAGATGCACTGCACGCACAGCACTCTCATGCCTTAAATCATGGTAAATTTATAAAAAAATTGATAGGTTATGAGCAATGATCCAATATAAAATTCTTCAAGCAGATTCTCTAATCAATGAACAACAGCTTAATGAACTAGCAAAAGAAGGTTGGCGGTTGGTTACAATCGCAAAAAATGAAAACTCATTTTATTTTTATTTCGAGAAAATTAATCCTGCTTTTATCACACCCATAAATTAACTTTATCTTCTTAAAATAATAGAAAAAATGACCACGCTTTTTGTAGGTTGGGTTAGCGAAGCGTAACCCAACACCCCATGCGCCATTGCCGTTGGGTTACGGCCATACGGCGGCCTAACCCAACCTACGATATTTGAAGCTTTACAACCTACTAGACAATAAGCCACAAAAAGAGCATGCCCCCCAGAACTGTAACTGTTCAGAAGCGCCGCAGATGCGCGGAATAGGTCTGCGAGCTATAGCAGCGCTATGCGAGCAGGCCTATGACAAAGCAGATGTGGTGCTGCTGGACAGTTAAATTTTTCATAATTTTTGACAGGAGTAAACCAATGGCTGATCTGAAAAAGATGTATTCAACAATCCTCGGCGACCATTTCCCCATGGAGATGAAAATTTCCTTTGGCGAGCAGACCCTGGTCTATCGCAAAAGGACCTGGAAGATACCTATGGAGGATGGCACGATCGATGAGCGCGGGGTCCGTTATGGCGAAAATCCAGATCAGGAGGCCGCCCTCTACGAGCTGGTCAACGGCAATCTGGTCCTCGGTGATTGCCATTTTATCAAGCCGGGGCATGGTCTGGTCAGCGGCATTACGGTGGAAGATATGCTGCAGGTCGGCAAACACCCCGGCAAGATCAATCTGACCGATATCGACAATGGCTTGAACATCATGAAGTACCTGATGGAGCGACCGGCGGCGGCTATCTTGAAGCACAATAACCCCTGTGGCGTTGCCCTTGGCGACAGCTTGAGCCAGGCCTATGACCGGGCCAACCGGGCCGATCGTATCGCTGCCTTTGGCGGTTGCGTGGTCTTGAATCGCCCCTGTGATAAGGCCACCGCTGAGGCCATCAACCAGAATTACCTCGAGGTGGTGGCGGCCCCTGAGTTTGAGGCCGGGGCTTTAGCGATTCTACAGGGCCGTAAAAACCTGCGGGTCATTAAGATCAGCCGCATCGACCGCCTGGCGGAGTTTGAGAAGCACCGTTTTGTCGACTTCAAGAGTCTGATCGACGGCGGCATCATTGTCCAGCAATCGGCGGTCAACTCCATCCGCACCCTCGCCGACCTGAAGCCTGCGGCCAACACCTTTAAGGGCGTCGATTACACCGTGCAGCGCGAGCCCAGCCAGCGTGAGATTGATGACATGCTCTTTGGCTGGGCCGTTGAGCATGGGGTGACCTCCAACTCGGTGATCTACGTCAAGGAGGGCTGTACGGTGGGGATCGGCACCGGCGAGCAGGACCGGGTCGGCGTGGCCGAGATTGCCGTGCACAAGGCCTACATCAAGTATGCCGACATGCTCTGTTTCGACACCTACGGCATCCCCTATGGCGACCTGACCCTCGAAATCGACAAGGGCAAGCGGCCCCAGGCTGATCAGTTGAAGATTGACGAGCAGACCAAGGCCGACCGGGCCGGACTGCCGGGCTCGGTGATGATCTCCGACGCCTTCTTCCCGTTTCGGGACGGGGCCGATGTCGGCATCAAGCAGGGGGTCTCGGCCATCTTGCAGGCTGGCGGCTCCATGCGGGACTTCGAAACCATCGAGGCCTGCAACGAGGCCAAGCCCCAGGTGGCCATGAAGTTTACCGGCCAGCGTTCATTCAAACATTGATCGGCAAAGGCTGGTAGGTTGTAACGCGTCAAATATCGTAGGTTGAGTTAGACCGTCGTCTGGCCGTAACCCAACACCAAAGGCGTTTGAGGCGTTGGGTTACGCTTCGCTAACCCAACCTACAACTACCTAGCCATCCCGTGGCACTTATAAACATCCAGCCAGTTGCCGCACCGCCATGGCCAAATCCAACACTCCATCCGACCTGGGGAGCCTACTCGCCTCTGTCCTTAAGCAAAAGGATTGGCAGCGACGCTTGCGGCTCCACCAGGTCTTTTTGTTCTGGGACGAGGTGGTTGGCAGTGAAATCGCCAGGCACGCCCAGCCGCAGGTGATTAAGGGCGATGTCTTGTGGCTCACCGTCTCTGACTCGATCTGGATGCAGCAGCTGCAATTTGAACGCTATCATCTTTTGGAGTTGCTTAATGCCCGGCTTGGTGAAGGAGGGCACTCGGCGGGCAATGGGCGTGGCGATGGGGCTGCACTGCGTTTATCGGACTTGAAGTTTAAGCTCGATCCGTCCTACGGGCGGCGGCAGCAACCGGTCCGGCTGCAAAAGGCATTTGTCCAGGAAATTGATCACGAGCAGTTCGCCCAATTTTCGATGAGCTTGAACTCGATTGACGATCTGGAGACGAGAGAGAGTATGAAACGGTTGTGGTTGGCCATGCACAGAGGCGCCGGACTGGAGGACAAAGAGTTATAACCTGCGGGCTTGTTGGTGCAAGGTGCTGTGACATCCTTGGCCAGTGTTGCAGCAGACTGAAATATCAGCAAAAAAACGCCCAAAGGTGAAGTTACCTCTGGGCGTTTTTTTGCTTTCCCCTGCCGCCAGCGTCGCAGGCTATTTTTTACAACAATTGGTAAAGGTGGCGAATACCCGGCGGTTATGCTCTCTGCCAACCTTAGTTTCGTTACTGTCAATGGGCTTTGTTTCACCATAGGAAATAGCTGTCAGCTTGGCAGGATCGATGTCTTTGAAGTTCTTGAGCAGGAAACTCCTGACGCTGTCCGCCCGCCGCTGGCCGAGTTTTTTATTGTAAGCATCGGTGCCAATGTTGCAGGTGTAGCCTTCCAGGTTAACGGAGTAATCTGGGTGGGAGCGCACAAAGTCAGCAAATTCGGTCAAGGTCTTGAAGTACTGGGGCCTGATGATTGATTTGTCAAATTCAAACTCCACCTTCACTTCGACGGTAAAGCATTTTGGCGCTGTTTCAGCAATTTTTTCAGCCTTCTTCAGGAAGACTTTTTCAACAAAGGCCGCCATGCCGTCCGGGGTGCTGACCGCTGTTGCATCGGTTGCGAATCCGCAACCGCCGACCTTGGCGATCTGTTCCAAAGTGGCGCGTCCCTCTGGGCTATCGCCGATCAGGATGGTGTAGATGCAGACCCGGTCCTTATATTTATCCTTCAGGGCTTGGGCGGCAACCACGGCTGGGACCTTGATGTTTTCTTCGCCATCGCTGATGAGGATAACTGCGATGTCGCCCTTGGAATTGGCTAAATCGTTATTGGCTAGCTCTATGGCCCGGGTCATGGGTGTGTTGCCGCCGGTCTTGATGACGGAGTTGATGGCCTCACCGAAGCCGGTCTTGTTATAGGCGGCCATGCCGTGCTGTAGGGCGCTGCCATCTGCCAAGGAATAATTCCTGGGGCCAAAGACCCGCATCCCTGCCTGTAAGTTGAGGGTGGGGATGGTGTTATTCATGTTGGTGGCCACAAGCCTTGCCTGGGCAAGTTTGCTCTGCCAGTGCCGATCGAGATACATGGACTCCGTGTCATCGAAGATGACCAAGAAATTATCCACCTTCTGGACGTACTCGCCGCTGGTCACCTTACTGTTAAGGTCGGTGGGGGTGAATGGCGCCGGCATATTTTTGTGGGCGCAGGCAGTTGCCAGCAGGCCCATAAAAATGGTGATAAGGAATTTGGTCAGTTTCTTCATGATTTCCTCTCCTTGTTTTGTTTATAGCAGTAAAGCAAGTTGACGCTTTCTGCCGGTTTATATAAAAGGTTACTGCTCTTTCCTGTGCTGCCGGGGTCTCATGAGGTGTCGGTTGTCTCACAACTTAATATGTTATTTACCTGTAATTATTACAGCAGAACAGTTCACTACTGTCAAGTTATTTCATGGAGGTGAAGGTGGCGAAGACCCGGCGGTTCTTCTGACGGCCGGACTTGGTCTCGTTGCCGGCGATTGGCCTTGATAAACCATGGGCAGCAGTCGTGATCCGGGCTGGATCAATGGTTGGAAAGTGTTTCAGCAGGTACGCCCTGACACTATCGGCCCGTCTTTGCGAGAGTTTCACATTGTATTCATCCGTGCCATAGTTGTCGGTGTGGCCCTCCAGATTAACGGTGTGCACAGGATGGGATTGGATGAACTCGCCGAATTCGGCCAAGGTCTTGTTGTACTTGGGCAGGATGGTCGCCTTGTCAAAATCAAACTCTACCTTCAGTTCAACCGTGAAGCTCTTTGCTTCGGCAAGAGTGGTCTGAGATGAGGCCTTTTTCAGAAACACCTTCTCAACAAAAGCGGCCATGCCGTCCGGGGTGCTTACGGCCGTTTGATCGGTTGCGAAGCCGCAGGCCCCGGCCTTGGCGATCTGTTCCATGGTGGCGCGCCCTGCCGGGTCATCGTCGATCAGGATGGTATAGATGCAGACCCGGTCCTTATATTTGTCTTTCAGGGCTTGGGCTGCAAGCACGGCCGGGGCGCCGACGTTTTCAATGCCGTCACCGATGACGATGACCGCGATGTCACCTTTAGTTGCGGCCAGATCGTTAATGGCCAGATCAATGGGCCGGGACATGGGGGTGTTGCCGCCGGTCATGGTGATGGAATTGATCGCCTCGCCAAAGGCTGTCTTGTTGTAAGTGGTCATGCCGTGCAGCATGGGGCTGCCATCAGCCAGTGAGTAATTCAAGGGGCCAAAGACCCTGACCCCAGATTGCAGTTTCAGGCTGGGGATGGTGTTGTTCATGTTGGTGATAAGCAGTTTGGCTTGACCAAGTTTGCTCTGCCAGTTTTTGTCCATGGCCATGGAGGATGAGTCGTCGAAGATGACCAAAAAATTGTCAACCTTCTGGACATACTCGCCGCGGGCCATCTTGACATTCAGGTCGTTGGGGTTGAATGGGGCAGGTGTGTTTCTACTGGCGCAGGCGGTTGTCAGCAGGCCAATAAAAATGGCGATCATGAATTTGGTCGGTTTTTTCACAATTTTTCTCCTTGTTTTGGTTTTATTTAAGCCGAAGAGTCATAAACCATCAACGGCCTTGTTGGGGTATGCCTTTTTCAATGAACAAACGAACGTCCTTCTGGGAGAAGGGGATGCTGATGCCGGCGGCGTCGAACTCCTGTTTGATTTTTTCGGTGAGGCTGAAGCGTACAGGCCAGTAGTCCTCGGTCTTGACCCAGGGCCGGCAGATGAGATTGACGCTGCTTTCGGCCAGTTCGGCCACGGCCACGGCAGGGGCGGGGTCTTCCAGCACCTTTGGTTCGGCGGCGACAATCGCAGTCAGGATCTCTTTGGCCTTTGCCATGTCATCGTCATAGCTAATACCGATAGTGAGGTCTATGCGGCGGGTGGGGTTGGCAAAGGCATTGGTGATCACCCCGTTCATGATGCTGCTGTTGGGGACGATAATTTTCTGGTTGTCCAGGCTGGACAGCTCGGTGTTAAAGATGGAGATCTCCCTGACGATGCCGGTGACCCCGGCGGCGGTGATCAGGTCGCCAATCTTAAAAGGTCTGAACAGGACCAGCATGGTGCCGGCTGAAAAATTACTGAGCGAGTCCTTTAGCGCCAGACCGATGGCCAGACCGGCGGCGCCGATAACGGTCAAAAATGAGGTGGTGTCGATCCCTAATTGGTTAAGAGCGGCGATAATCACCGCGATGACCAGGGCGTAAAAGATGATATGCTTTAAAAATTTGACCAGGGTGGGCTCAACCTTATTACGTTCCAGAAGCTTGACAACCAGGTTGGTGAGCCAGGAAGAAAGCCAACGCCCGACCACGAAAATAATAATGGCGGCAATGATTCTGGGTGCGTAAGAGGTCAGCCAGTGGTGGATGGTTTGGGTGTATTCGTTCATGAATTTTTACAAGGAGTTATGGCAAAAGGAAGGGGAACTGTTCAGGAGTCAGAATTCAGGAGTCAGAATCCCTAAGTTTTTTTGTGCATTTGGTTGATTGCGGGCAAGACTTTGACTCATCTATAGCATAAAAATAGGCATTATGATACAAGTCATGGCTAAATACAATTTTTGCATATGAAACCAATTGGAGAAAAAACGATGTCTGACTATGGCTGGAATCAGGAGATGACCAGGACCCTCCTTGTAAAACTGAAGGCTGATCTGAAGACCGCCATGCTTGGCAGGGACAATGCGGCCCGGGACACTATCCGTCAGGTCATGAGCGAGTTCCCTAGGCTGACCGTGCCTCTTACCCTGGAAAGCGGTAAGAAAAGTTTCCGTTGCAAGAAGGACGATGAGATCACCAATGACGATATCCTGTCCATCATCCAGGGCTTGGTGAAGTCGGAGAAGGTGGTGCTGGAGATCAAGAAAGAGGCCTCCTCCCCCTACCTGGAGATCCTGTCAATGTATCTGCCCAAGATGGCGGACCAACAGGCCATCTTGGCCTGGATAGAGGCCAATATCGATTTTAGTCAATACAAGACGCCGATGCAGGCCATGGGGCCGATCATGAAGCATTTCGGCAAGGCCGCCGATGGCGTGCTCGTCAAAGAGATACTGGAAGCCAAGGCCAAGTCCTAGAGTAGAGACAGCAATCTAAAAAATTACCTTGCCGAACGCTATTCACTACCCGCCGGGGCTGCCGATCAGCGGTCAGCGCCAGGAGATCATCGATAAGATCAAGGCCCATCAGGTCCTGATTGTGGCTGGTGAGACCGGGTCCGGCAAGACCACCCAGCTGCCCAAGATGTGTCTGGAGGCAGGTCTTGGCGCTGAGCGGATGATCGCCTGCACACAGCCCCGCCGCATCGCCGCCACTTCGGTTGCCGTTCGCGTTGCGGCTGAAATGGGTGATGCGGACATGGCGCTGGTGAGTTACCGCATCCGCTTTGCCGACCGCACCAAGAAGAGCACCCGCATTAAATTTCTCACCGACGGCATGCTGTTGGCCGAGGCGACGACCGACCGCAGGCTCAGCCGCTATGACGCCATCATCATCGACGAGGCCCATGAGCGCAGTCTGAACATCGATTTCCTGCTCGGCATCTTAAAGCAGCTCGTAAAGCTTCGCCCCGAGCTCAAGATCATCATCTCGTCCGCCACTCTCGACACCGAGAAATTTTCCCGCCACTTCGACAACGCCCCGGTCATTTCCATCCCCGGCAAGACCTTCCCGATAGAGGTCCGCTATTGTCCGGCCCCGGAGACCGGCCCCGGCGCTGAGCAATCAATCGTCGAGCAGACGGTAACGGTGGTTACCGATCTGATTTGCCACGAACCCGCAGGTGATATTCTGGTCTTTATGGCCACTGAGCGCGATATCCTGGAGGTGGTCGAGGCCCTGCAAGGGGGCGAGATCAGGGACAAGAGCACGGGCCTCATGGTCCTGCCCCTGTTCGGGCGGCTGTCGGGTCGTGAGCAGGCCCAGATTTTTGCCGATTTTTCAGAGCGCAAGATCGTGGTGGCCACCAATGTCGCCGAGACCTCCATCACCGTGCCCGGCATCCGCTATGTGGTTGACAGCGGCTTGGCCCGCATCTCGAGTTACAATCCGCGGGCCCGCACCACCAAGTTGCCGGTGCAGCCCATCTCCCGGGCTAGTGCCGATCAAAGGCGGGGGCGTTGCGGCCGGGTCGGGCCGGGGGTCTGTGTCAGGCTCTACAGCGAAGAGGAGTACTTAAACAAAGAGGCCTTCACGCCGCCGGAGATCGTCCGCGCCAATTTGGCCGAGGTCATCCTGCGCATGCTCGACCTGCGTCTCGGCCATCCGGCCCAATTCCCCTTTCTCGACCCGCCCCATCCCCGGTCCATCAAGGATGGTTTCGCCCTGCTGCACGAACTGGCGGCGGTTGAGGAGTCGCGCGACCACCGTCCGGGTCTGCATCTCAGCAAGCAGGGGCGTTTGATGGCCCGTCTGCCGCTCGATCCCTGCATCGCCCGCATGGTCCTTGAGGCCCGGGAGCGGCGGGTCCTGCATCAGGTGATCATCATCGCCGCGGCCTTGAGCATCCAGGAACCGCGT
>JANNQL010000168.1:0-3888 GCA_031400755.1 Pseudomonadota bacterium
GTTGCGCTTGAATGCTTCTTTGGCCATGGTGGTGGTGATATTCGCTTGAGGCTGCTGTCCGGTCATGTTGCCGCTGGAGCTCGTGGGGGGAATTGAACCCCCGACCTCGTCCTTACCAAGGACGCGCTCTACCCCTGAGCTACGCGAGCATATGTTGCGCAACCTTCCAGCCGACAAAAACACCGCGGCCATCCATGGTTGGATCGGTCGCGGCGCCCCTGACTGCCTTTAGGGAAGAGCGGGCGGACCATACCAAAGCCTACCACTCTGTCAAAAAAAATCACAGAGGAAAGCAAAAAAGTTCGTAGGAATGAAAAACCGCCCGTCAAACAGGCTATTTTGTAAGCCCATCAAGGTGCATGATTTGCCTTTTACAGGCTTATCTGGATTTTAAGGAGTCAAGGTGTGAGCAGGATATCTCTATTGATCGGCCAAGAAACAAAGTAGTGATTGACACCGGTTGTACTCGCTGCCAACATAGACCTTATAATCAGCCAAGGGCCGCGAATCACCCTGTTGAACAGTGGTGGCATAGGGCACCCGCGCCACAAAAGTCCCCTCCGCTCCGGCATATACCCGGCTCAGGTAGGTCAGTTTGCGCTGCCGCGTAGTCTGTAGCTCAAGCATCAGGATTACCGGTTCAGCACGAGCGGCCATGCCGGTGATGACCGCCCCCTTGACGACTTCGAACACCTTATAATAACTCAAATCAGCAGTCCCCCCCTGCGTAGCACTCGCCAAAAACCTGCTCTCGTAAACCAAACGCATGGATTCCAGGGCTGGCAGCATGCCTCCCCCCACCTTCATCATGCTGCCATCGCCCTGCATGAGCCGGGTGTGCATGGCCCGTTCGGGCCGGAAGGCAAGGCCTGCGATGTTTGGCGGCAAATCACCCCGGGCTTGGCCCTGGGCCACTATGTCAAAATCACTTTTCAGGTCATGGACTGCTTGCGCGACGACATAACGGACCTGGCCCTCCCGAGCAATCGCCATGGCCTTCGGTTCCTCTTCCGTCACCCAAAAACCAGCCTCCTGATAAAAACCATAGGTTTCCCAGCCAAAGGCGGTGGACAAGGACGGTCTCTGGGCGATTTGATAAATTTGAGCGCCTAATGACCAGCGGGCCAACACCCCATATTCCGGTTTTTCAACCGGATTTAACCAATGTGAGGTTACTGGGGTCTTTTGCCGCAGCCATGCCAGCAGGCCTTGCTCGCCATGTAACCCGAATTTCATGTGGAAAGGCAAATCAGCGGTCATTGCCTCCCGGAAATGAGTTATCCCTGGCAACAGCATAAAAAAAAGCCCAGCGATCAAGAGCCATCGTGAGCGCTGGGCAGCACAAGCACCCCAAAGTTCAGCCACCAAAAAACCACCGGCCAAACTCATGAATACTCCGGCGATATGGCTGTAACGAATGATAAAGCCCATGAAAAGCAACGGGGCCCAGACCATAAAATTAAGTAGCAAGGCGTCGGCCCGCCCGCCCTTACTCCATTTTCTAAAGCCCAAAAGAAGGGCGACTGGCGCCAGAAACCAAAAACCGGTCAGATAACTGGCGGAATACCAGAGGCTATAGCGTGACTTAAAAACCCCACGCAGTTCGCTATTTGATTCAAGCCAAGGGTCCCCTTGACCACGCACAAAAGACAACCCGCCCACAAACTGCTTTGCCATTCCCGCCAACGGCCCGGTCAGCATGGCAACAAAGGCCAATGCCGCCACAGCAGCGAGGCACAAAAAAAATAGCCGCCGTGTCCGGCACACCCAAAACAGCAACAATATACCCGACCACCCTGCCAGCAGACAGACGTGGAACCAGGAGATCAGTCCAAAGGAGAGTTGACCGGCGCCACCCCATGGATCAATCAGACAATAAGCAGCCAGAATCAGGGCAACCACCCCGAAGACCAGACTGTATGACAGTGCGGCAGGCCGATTATCGCCGATCACCACCCGGCACAAGGCCGAGACGAAGGCAAGCCCCCAGTAGAGCGTACTGCCCCGCCAGAGAACAATGGCCAACAAAAGGCCACAAACCGCCATCCCCATTCCGGAAAGGCGCAAACGACCCTGACGTTCAAGGAGCGGCAGGGCAAACAGGAGGAGCGCCACCAGCGGTTCAACCGCATGATGATCAAAATTCATCGGCAGACTGTACGCTATATAGGCTGGATGAAGGGCAAGAAGAAGAGCGGCAACAGCAGCAGCCACCTCACTTTTAAAGACCGCCCGCGCTATAAAGAAAATAAGCAAGACGGCCAGCGCGGCCGCAACTGGATTAAAGAAAAAACAAATGGTCTCAATGCTGACCCTGCCGCCCCCAGCCAAGCGACAAATGACGGCCAGCAGATAGTCAAAGCCCGGCGTCCAGATTTGGCCAAGGCCATGCGGAAAGGCGGCGTAAAAATCAAAATCAGCCAGGGATGGGAAGCGGTTTACCCCAAGGGTAATCCGGCGGAGATGATCATAGGAATCAATGCTGTAGAAATAAAAGCCCCCATCTGGGTTGACAAAATTACGCCATGACAGACAACGAATCAATACGGCAGAGATGAGCGCCAAACCAAGGAACATTCGGCTCGGCGCCACCCGGCCCTCATTCGTTGCCATACTACTCACTTTTAAGCACCCCATTCTCATAGTTCACCGAATGGGTCTTGCCATTGGCAAAAAAATAGACCCCTTTGCCATGGCGCTGATCATTCTTGTAGGTGCCGGTGTACTTGATGCCGCTTGGAAAAATATAGGTGCCAAGTCCATGCCGCTTACCTTCCTTATATTCCCCCTTATAGATCGCCCCATCCGTCGAGATAAAGACCCCCTGGCCATGTTTGCGGCAATCCTTGAAACCGCCCTGGTAGGACGCACCGTCGCTCAGCGCCAAACTGCCAACGCCATCAATGCAATTCCCTTCAAGACACTTGCCGGTAATCCCATTTGGGAAGGTAAGCACCCCGTCCTGATGGTATTCGCCAGTCTTAAATATCCCTTTAAACCTGGTGCCGGTTGGAAAGATGATCAGCACCTCACCCTCCAGTTTTCCGTCCTTGAATTTTCCAGTCGTGCTGGCGCCACTGTCAGTGGTTATAGTGCCACTACCTTCAAGCTTGTTCTTGACATAGACCCCCCTATACTTCTTGCCATCGGCCGTCTCAATATAACCAGAGCCTTCCAGGAGACCCAAGCGAAACCTGCCGTCATACACCGTCTTGTCTTCAAAGGTAATCTGCCCCACCCCATTCAAACAGTCGCTATTTTTTAAGCAATTACCCTTCCTGCCGTCAGCCGTAAGCACCGCCCCACCGCCCTCATACTTGCCGTAGCGGAAATTACCCGCAAAGCTGCTGCCATCGGCCAAGGTGATTGTCCCTTGCCCGTGTAACAGGCCTTCGGCAAACCCCCCGACATAACTCCCACCGACGTCGAGCAGAAAGGTCCCGGCGCCGTCCTGACAATTGCCTTCCTGGCACTTGCCGGTAAACTCAACTCGTGAGGTGTCGGCTTGCAATCGCGCCTGCTTGGCCTTAACGCAGGACTGGTTCACCCCCAGCAGGGCCGACAGCACAATCAACAGTAGCAAACGATTGTTATCTCTCATCGCCACGAAAAGACATGCCCCCGCACGCCCAGGTGTCCAGAATTCTTGACAAGGCCTGCCTTTTCTGTCAATCTCAAAAAAATCAATACGATGCCCATCCCCTTTAAGAAAGCTATCAACTACAAAAATGCCGCTCCCTGCCTCCAAAAACAGCATCATACCGATAATAATAGGCAAGCTAATATTTGCAACCAAATATCTTGCCTTGACCATAGCCGTGTCTCTCATCCTGCCGAGCCAATGCCTGGCAACCGATGAGGCGGTCCCCGAACCTGCCGAATCCGCCG
>JANNQL010000169.1:0-28596 GCA_031400755.1 Pseudomonadota bacterium
GCCCGCGCCCTCGACGACGCCGATTTCCGTTCCCCCTACGGCCGCGAACTCTCGAAAATTCTCCGCCACGGCGTCGGCATCCACCAGCACCCAGACCCTTGGTCCTTTTGGGCCCCAACTGGATGCGGAGATCGGCCTTGGACGATTCCAGGGCCTGTAAATCCGTATTGGCGGCAATAAAGTTGACGCCTATCAAATGGCTGTCAACCATAGTGTTGACCGCGTTGCCACCACCACCACCAACCCCGATTACCGTAATCTTGGCCCGAGTATCTAATTCAGCGAATTCAAACGTCATATTTCCCTCCGTACTTCAGTCCAATTACACCCTGAATACAGGTTTTTTGCAACCCAAAAGTATATTTTTTTTAACCGTGTTCAGACCTGTTTTTTGATTAAAAAATCCTGCCGAAAAGCCCCTTGATCTGATGGCTGATTTTCCCCATCATCTTCCTGTTTCTGTGGGCCAGGGCCTGGGCCTCGGCCCGGTTGCGCATGCCGTATAACAGCAGGCCCACGCCGGTGGCGCACTGTGGGGTATTGATGATGTCGTTTACCCCGCCAACCCCCCGAGGCATACCAACCCTGACCGGCAGGTCAAAAATCTGCTCGGCAAGTTCCTGGATATTGTTGAGCAGCGCGGTGCCGCCGGTCAGGACGATGCCAACATTCACCAGGTCCTTGACCTTGCCATCGCCGATCTTGAGATCACACAGTTCTCGATTGATCAGGGTCAGCATCTCTTCAACCCTGGGTTCCAGAATCTCACCCATGACCCGGCGGGACAGCTTGCGTGGCGTACGGCCACCGACACTGGGCACCTCAATGGTCTGGTCCTTATCAATCATCGAGGACATAGCGCAACCGTGCATCTCCTTTAAGCGCTCAGCGTCTTTCATAGGGGTGCGCAGGCCGATGGAGAGGTCATTGGTCAGGTTATTGCCGCCTAGGCCAAGCACAAAGGTATGCTTGATGGCGCCGTCCGAGAACACAGCCAGATCAGAGGTGCCACCGCCGATATCCAGCAAGGCAACCCCCAGTTCCAACTCCTCCGGGGTGAGGACCGCCTCGGCGGAGGCCAGTTGTTCAAGGACAACAGCCGCCACTTCAAGGCCGGCCTGGTTGCAGCATTTGACGATGTTGTGAATCGAGGTGGCCGAGCCGGTGACGATATGGACATTGGCCTCCAGCCTTACCCCGGTCATGCCCTGGGGGTCCTGGATGCCGGAGTGATCATCGACCGTAAACTCCTGGGGCAGGACGTGAATAATCTTCTGGTCAGGAGGGATGGGTACGGCGCTAGCCGCCTCCACCACCCGCTCGATGTCCTCCTTGCGGATTTCATCATGTTTGATGGCGATCAGGCCATGGCTGTTGAAGCCGTTAATATGGCTGCCGGCAATCCCGACGTACACCGTTGAGATTGAACAGCCGGCCATCATCTCGGCTTCCTGGATCGCCTGGCTGATTGAGTTGACCGTGCTTTCGATATTGACGACCACCCCCTTGCGCATGCCAACGGACGGGTGCACTCCCATGCCGATAATATTGACCTTGCCATCCGAGACATCACCAACCACGACACAAATTTTGGTGGTGCCAATATCCAGTCCAACTATCAATTCTGAATCATCACGCCCCATCAACGCACCTTTTATCCTGCAAATGGTCGATTAACCGCGGTGCGGTTAACTCCTTTCTTTATAAGTTTACCCAGCATAGGCCATTCACCTAAGACCGAAAAATTGTACCGTTCAACAGGGTAATGGCCCATGGTCCCAGCGGTCTCATTGCCTAGATCCTTGCCGACCAGGATCTTGTCCTCCAGGTAATCTAAACGGATATAGGCAACGGCTT
Organism: Pseudomonadota bacterium; assembly: GCA_031400755.1. Lineage (GTDB taxonomy): Bacteria > Desulfobacterota > Desulfobulbia > Desulfobulbales > VMSU01 > VMSU01. The sequence continues at coordinate 1,858 of JANNQL010000169.1, forward strand.
GAAACTCCTTTTTCTTATACAACCAGTAGAGCACCTTGGCTAGACGATTATACGATTTTTTGCCTAATTCTTTTCCTAAAAAAATCGGGAATGGTCTGTCTGCCAAAAAAAGAACGACCCCCTGATCATCGGTACAATGTATCTCGGAGATATTCTGGGCCGGCAGGGCAGAAGTGCCTTTGGCGGCATAGCCAATGAACTGAAGGGCGGCTTGTATTTTTTCCGGGGCATTGACCTGTACGGCATTTCCTTCGAAGGTCAGGGCATTCTCCAGTCCGCTGATGACCGGGAAATCAATCTCGGTCTGTTCGTTCAGTGGGGCAAAGGGTTCTCCTTTGCCATCAACATAAAAAAGACCATTCGGTGTATTTAAGAGCGCTAGCGGGCGGCGCTCCCGCACTTCAATATACAGATGGCTGGGCCATTCCTTGCGTAGAGTGACCTTCTCGATCCAGCTATAGCCCTGTATTCGTGGAGCAATGGCTTCAAGATCCAAGGCCAAAAGATTGGCGGGAGTATTAATCCCTGCCAATTGGATAATCTTTTCCTTGTCCACCTCCTGATTGCCAATGACATCAATGGCAGTCACCTGAAAAAAATCAGACTGACACAGCCAGCGGTAACTGTAAACTGCACAACCGGCTAGACCACCGACCACGACAACGGACAGCAAGGCAATAATCAGGAACCCTTTTTTGACCTCGGGTTTGTGCAGACTATTGCGGTGCAGAGGGCTGTTGGCCCATCCCTTATTATTTTTTTTCAGCAAGGGGTTATTCATCGTTTTTTTTCCAGCGGCCTATAAATTCCACCTCAGGGTGGAGTGCGACCCCAAACTGATCATGCACCTTTTTCTGCACCATCTCCATCAGAAGTCGTAAATCCTCGGCTTTAGCCGTGCCAAGATTGACCAAAAAATTGGCATGGATGCTTGAGACCTCAGCTCCACCGACCCGAAGGCCTTTTAAGCCGGCCTGCTCAATCAGGCGACCAGCCGCATCACCTGGCGGGTTTTTGAAAAACGAGCCAGCACTGGCGACGCCTTTCGGTTGTTTCGCGGCCCGTTGCCTGGCATAGCGCTGACAGCGTTCGCTAATTGCCGTTTTGTCATCTAAGCTTACCGCGAAGGCAGCAGCCACCACCACCTTGCCGTGCGGTTGTTTCCAGCCCCGATAACAAAAATCAGCAGGACTGAGCTGTCGAGACTCAAGTATTCCTAAGTCGTCCAGCAGTTCGACGGCGCGCACGACCTGGCCAATCTCGCTGCCCCAGGCCCCGGCGTTCATGATAATGGCGCCGCCTACACTACCCGGAATTCCGGTAACAAACTCAAGACCGCTCAGCGACCGTCCGCTGCACCAATTCGCGAGCCGGGTCAGACTGCACCCCGCCTCGACGAAGAGCAGGCGGCCTGCCGCGGCGGGTAACTCGCGGATAGAGGCAAAATCACGGCCCAGGATGATGACCACCCCTTCAACACCCTGGTCCGCCACCAGGATATTGCTGCCCCGGCCAATGACCCGCCAAGGGAGCTGCTCCTCAGTCAGGCGGCCGACTAAGCGGACCAAGTCCTCTTGGCATTTCGGCTTAATTAAAGCGTCTGCCGGGCCACCGACCCTCAGGGTCGAATAGTTGGCCAGCGGGCAGTTCCAGAGGATGTCCCCAGTCCAGCATCGGCTGATCCGGTCCTTGATGGAAGTCAAGTCAGGCCGTGGCCTCCATCTCCCGCAGGTGTTTAAGGACCTGTTCGCCGACCTGCCAGATACTGCCGGCGCCGAGCGACAGGACCACATCCCCAGGCTCCAGAATCGGGGTGACCAGGGCGGCAATCTTTGGCAGCTCTGGGGCCGGGAAGACCTGTTTGTGGCCGTGGGCCTGAATCGAATCGATCAAGGTCGCGGCGCTCACCCCTTCAATCGGCGCTTCGCCAGCCGGGTAAATTTCAGTCACATAGAGGATGTCTGCCTCATAAAAGGCCGTGCTGAACTCGCGCAGCAGGCCATGGGTCCGGCTGTAGCGGTGGGGCTGAAAGAGCACCACCAGACGCCGGTTGGGCCAGGCCGCCCGCATGGCGGACAGGGTCGCCCTGATCTCGGTGGGGTGATGGCCATAGTCATCCACCACCGTGATGCCGTTGATCTCACCCTTGACCTGCAGGCGGCGTTGCACCCCGGAAAAAGAGGCCATGGCCTCGGCGATGACCGCAAACGGAATATCGAGTTCCAGGCCGACGCCTACTGCCGCCAGGGTATTATAGACATTATGGATGCCAGCCATGGGCAGGACAATGTGGCCAAGCGAGGCGCCGGCGCGGCAGACTTCAAAGCGAGTGGAGAGGCCTTTGGTGATGATGTCTCGGGCCCGGATGTTGGCCTGGGCGCTCATGCCGTAGGTGATCAGCCTTTTTTTGATCATGGGCAGCAGGTCGGCGACATCGGGGTCGTCCAGGCAGATGACGGCGGCCCCGTAAAATGGAATTTTGTCGATGAACTCCAGGAAGACCTCCTTGATATGGTCGATGTCCCGGTAATAATCGAGGTGCTCCAGGTCGATATTGGTCACCACCTCCACCACTGGTGACAGGTGCAGGAAGGAGCCGTCGCTCTCGTCGGCCTCGGCCACCAAAAATTCACCCTGCCCCAGTTTGGCGTTGGTGCCCAGACTGTTGACCTGGCCGCCGATGACGACGGTCGGGTCGAGCCCGGCCTGGGCCAGTACCCAGCCCACCATGGAGGTCGTGGTGGTCTTGCCGTGGCTGCCAGCCACCGCGATACCGAAGCGTTTTAGACGCATGAGCTCGGCCAGCATCTCGGCCCGCCGGATGATAGGCACCTGGGCCTGCGCCGCCGCCAGCACCTCCGGGTTGTCGCCCTTCACCGCCGTCGAGGTGACCACCACATCGGCGCCCTTGATCCATTCAGGGCGATGGCCGATATGGACTTGGCCGCCCAGGCCGACCAGCCGCCTGGTGATATCGCTCTCTCTGAGGTCGGAGCCGCTCACCGTGTAGCCCAGGTTCAAGAGGAGTTCGGCGATGCCGCTCATGCCGATGCCGCCGATGCCGACGAAGTGGATATGTTTATTTTTTTTGTACATAGCTATCCTCCATACTCTCAGGCCGCCGCCAGGGCCAGGCATTTAGCCACAATCGTTTCAACCGCTTCCGGTCTGGCCAAGCCTAAGGCCGCTTGGCGCATCTGCTGCCGTTGTCTCTGATCATTCATAATGGCGGCAATCTCCCGGCCCAATGCCTTGGCGCTCAGGCCCTCTTCCAACAGCATTCGCGCCGCGCCGACCGCCACCAGGGCTTCAGCGTTTTTCTGCTGATGGTCATCGGCGGCAAAGGGAAACGGCACCAGGATCGAGGGCTTGCCCAAGGCGGTAAGTTCGGCCAGGGTCGTGGCCCCGGCCCTGGACACCACCAGGCCGGCCTGTCTGTAGACCCCGGCCATGTCGGTAAAGAAGGCGGCCACCTCGGCCTCAACACCAATCTGCTGGTAGGCCTTTCGTACCGTTGCTTCATCGTCCCGGCCGGTCTGGTGAATCACCTTGAATCCTGGCGGTAAGTGGCCGATGTCGCTTAGCGCCTCCGGCAGTAAGGTGTTCAGCCGATGGGCGCCCTGACTGCCGCCCAAGACCAACAGGGTCGGGCAGCTCACCTGCGCCGCTTGCTGGGCCAAGTCCAGGATCTCCCGACGCAGGGGGTTGCCGCTTAACAGGCAGCGCTCTGTGTTGAAATAGCACTCGCTGCCGGGGATTGAGACAAATACCCGGTCTACGATGGCGCCCAGCCAGCGGTTGGCCAAGCCGGGCACCGAGTTCTGTTCGTGGATGCAGGTGGCAACGCCTAAGATTTTGGCGGCCAAAACCACTGGCCCGGTGACATAGCCACCCACCCCCAGCACCAGATTGGGCCTGATTGACCGCAACAGGCGCCAAGCTTCGAGAAGACTCCATGGCAGCTGGAGCATGGTCTTGAGCTTGGCGGTGAGGCTGCCGCCCTTTAAGGCCCCACACGGCACGGCACGGCTCGCAAAGCCATATTGGGCCATGGCGTTTTGGTCCACGGCCCGACCAGTGCCGATAAAGATCACTCTGGCGCCGGGCAGCCGAAGCATCATCGCCTGGGCCACGGCAATGCCGGGGAAGAGATGCCCGCCGGTGCCGCCGCCGGTGATGACCAAAGTAAAGTTCGAGGCGGGGGACATGGGTCTAGTCCTGCAAGCCTGCTGCCAATTCTGTAAAGAGCTGACCGCGCTCAGCGTAGCCGGAAAACATGTCAAAACTGGCGCAGGCCGGCGACAGTAAAACCACATCGCCAGGGCTGGCAAGCCCTCGTGCCCGTTGGACAGCTTGGCCCAAGGAGTCCAGCCTCTCCACCTGGGTCATGGTCTCAAAAACTGCCGCCATCTTGTCCTTGGCCTCGCCGATCAGCAGCATGGCCTTGACCTTGGCCCGGACCAGGTCTGCCAGCAGCGTATAATCGCCGCCCTTGTCGCGGCCACCGGCGATGAGCACCACCGGGGAGGTCATGCCATCGAGCGCCGCCTGCACCGCACCAATATTAGTGGCCTTCGAATCGTTTATATAGCGCACCCCATCAACTTCAGCGGCCAGCGTCATCCGGTGGGGCAGGGGATGAAAGGCGGCCAGACCCTGTTTGATGCCAGTGGCTTGGCAACCTGCCGCCCGAGCTGCCAGGATGGCGGCTGCGGCGTTTTCCAGGTTCGGCGAGGTGGCAAGTTCGCTGTTGCTCAGCTCATAAAGGTCATCAGGCCCGGCCAGCCAATCACCCACTAGGCGTACCTTGCGGCCATTCACCTCAGCGCCGGGCCGCCCTGCCAGCCGTCTGCCAAAGGAGAGGCAGCGCCTGGTCGCCCAGCCAGGACGCAGGCCCTTCAGGCTGTCGACCAGGCGGGCCGTATCAGGGTCGTCTGCATTAAAGATCGACACATCTTGCAGGTGCTGGCGAGAGAACAGGTTCAGCTTGGCCAGGGCATAATCATCATAGGTCGGATAGCGATCAAGGTGATCGGGCGAAATATTTAAGAGCAGTCCTATCTCAGGCCGGAAGGCCCCGGCCGCGTCCAATTGGAAACTGCTGACCTCAAGGACCAGCCAGTCAGCCTCCTGCGCAGTCATCAGATAGTCAGTCAGCGGTGTGCCGATATTGCCGCCGACAAAGACCTTAAGTCCCGAGGCCCGTAACAGATCGCCGATCAGGGTGGTGACCGTGGTCTTGCCATTGGTGCCGGTGACGGCAATCACCGGAGTACGGAGATAGTCTGGCGCCAGGGCCAATTCGCCGATCACCGGGATGCCCTTGTCTTTGGCCTCCTGAAAAACGGGGAGGTCATGGGGCACGCCGGGGCTGATCAGGACCAGGTCGGCGGCGTGGCAAAATTTTTGACTATGGCCGCCAAACTCGCTGGCAATCCCTAGAGCAGCGAGCCAGGCCGCATCTTCAGGCCGGCCTGGGGCGGCATCGGACACGGAGACGGTGGCGCCCTGCCGCCTGCAGAAGTCAATGGCCGAGCGCCCGGACTTGCCAAGGCCGGCCACCAGGACATGTTTGCCGTCCATGTTGAAGGAATTTGCCGCCATTAATTCCTCGTCTTGCCCCTTTAGCGGAGTTTCAAGGTTGCCAGGGCCGACAGCCCCAGGATGATCGAGATAATCCAAAAGCGGACCACCACCTTGGGTTCGGTCCAGCCCTTTTTTTCAAAGTGATGGTGGAAGGGCGCCATCAAAAATATCCGTTTGCCGCCACTGAACTTGAAATAGCCTACCTGCAGGATGACGGACAGTGCCTCCATGACAAAGATACCGCCCACCAGGACCAGGAGGACCTCCTGCTTGATGATCACCGCCACACAGCCCAAGGCCGCACCTAATGCCAGGGCGCCGGTGTCGCCCATGAAGACCTCGGCCGGGAAGGCGTTGAACCACAGGAACCCCAGGCTGGCCCCGACCATGGCCCCGCAAAAGACGGCGACTTCTCCGGCACCGGGTACAAACGGGATCTGTAGATAGGCCGACAGGGTGGCGTGCCCTGCTAGATAGGAAAACACCAGGTAGACGGCGCTGGTGATCACGACCGGGCCGGAGACCAGTCCATCTAAGCCATCCGTCAGATTGACGGCGTTGGAGGCGCCGACCACCACCAAGATTATAAAAAGGACGTAACCAGCCCCCAGGGTAAAGGTCAGATGCTTAAAAAACGGCAGAAAAAGTTCGCCCCGAAAGCCCGGATTTTTATAGACTGCCAGGCCAGTGGCCAAGCCGCCGAGGACCTGCAGCAGTAATTTGCCCCGCGCGCTCAGACCTTTGCTGTTATTTTTTTTGATCTTCCGATAGTCGTCATAACTGCCGATCAAGCCAAACCAAAGCGTGACCAGGAGGACAATCCAGACCTGGCGGTTGCTTAGGTTGACCCAGAGGAGGGTGGTCAGCGTCAGTGCCGCCAGAATCAGCACCCCGCCCATGGTCGGCACCCCTTGTTTGCTGAAATGGCTCTCCGGTCCATCTTGCCTGATGACCTGACCAATATTGGCGCCCCGCAGATATTCGATGAATTTGGGGCCGGCAATCAGCACGATCAAAAAGGCGGTCACCGTCGCCCCTACACAGCGGAAGGTGATGTAGCGGAAGACGTTGAAGCCGCCAAACAGGGTGTGGAGCGGATAGAGAAAATGATAGAGCATATTCTTTAAGTTTCAGGATTAAGGGCAGCGATTATTTGTTCCATCCGCATGCCGCGTGAACCTTTGACCAGAACCAGGTCGCCGCTGTGCAGTTTGCCGGTCTTCAGCAGTCCCGTGATAAAGGCGGCCGCCTCGTCCTTGGCCTTGAACTGACGGGTGTTCTTCGCCGGCATTCCGGCCTTCCTGGCGGCAATAACCATGGTCTCGGCATACTCTCCCAAGGCACAGAGGTAGTCGAAGCCCTGGGCCGCCACCATGGCGCCCAGTTCGCTATGGGCCTCGCGGCTGAAGGCGCCTAGTTCAAGCATGTCGCCAAGCACGGCAACCGTCCGTTCGCCTTTGCGAATCATGGCGACGGTTGCCAAGGCGGCATTCATTGAAGCAGGGTTGGCATTATATGAGTCGTTAATCACCTGTAAGCCGCAGGGGATTTGGCAAAGACCTAGCCGGTTCTCCCCAGGTGAAAAGGCCTCAAGCCCTGCTACTATCTTGCCGAGGTCAGCTCCGGCAGAAAAGGCCATGGCCGCTGCCGCCAAGGCGTTTAAGACATTGTGCCTGCCAATGGCCCGCAGTCTGACCCTGGCCTTTTTGCCCGCCAGGTCAAGGGTGAAGGCCAGCCCTCCCTGGCCGAGGGCCGTGATGCGGGTGGCTCGGACCAAGGCCTCCCGCCGGAAGCCAAAGCGGACTATCTTTTTTCTGACCCCTCTGGCCATCCTGCGAACCAGTGGGTCTTCAAGGTTCACGGCCAGAATGGCCGAGCCCCGGCAACCGGCGAATAGTTCGCCTTTGGCCCGGGCCACGCCCTGGATACTGCCTAAACCAGCCAAATGGGCGGGGTGGATATTGGTGATGCAGGCCACGTCCGGGTCGGCGATTTCAGTGAGCCGCTCGATCTCGCCGGGGACATTCATGCCCATCTCTAACACTGCGAAGTCATGGCGGTAATTGACCGGCAAGAGCGACAGCGGCAGGCCAATTAAGTTGTTGAAATTGCCCTGGGTCTTAATTGTCTTGCCACATCGCCCGAGGATGCTGGCCGTCATCTCCTTGACGGTGGTCTTGCCGGAGCTACCGGTGATGGCAACCACTTTCAGTTTCTTGATCATGGACCGACGATAGGCCGCCAGGTCTCCCAAGGCCCGTAGGCTGTCAGCTACCACTATAACTGGCACCGGCGGCAGCGGCTCTATAGCGCGATCAACAATAAGTCCTGCTGCGCCGCGACTGACAGCTTGGGCCGCAAAGGAGAGGCCATCGAAATTTTCTCCGCTCAGGGCCAGAAAGATATCGCCCGGTGTAATGGTCCGACTGTCGGTCGATATACTGCGGAAAGAGCCGAGACCATTGCCGACCTGGCGGACACCCCGGTAAATTCCAACTGACGCCAAACGGCCGCCGGTGGCCAGCAGGATTTGATCCAGGGTCCAGGAGGGGTTCTGTAAGGTCGCAAATCCGTAACCAAAGCCCGCAGAGACCGGGGGGCTTTTCTGCCTTTCCACCGTATACCGCTCTATTCCTACTGCCATGTCCCCTCCTTTTATCAACAGGTCAACTTAATCAGATCATGCCTAGCCCATTATTGTCATCCTTCATTTTGGGTAACTGCTTTAAGCCCTATGGGCTGTAGGTGTTTAGGCGGTTAGCAACAGAAAAACACGAGATATGGGTCGTGCCTGGCCATCCTGTGCCCCGTTTTTTTGCCTAACAGCCTTCAGCCTATAGCCTAACAACCTGAGCAGTTACGTTTATCATTTAATGAGTCATTTCATGACGGAGACACTTAGCGGCCTCCAGTCGGTCATCAAAAAATATGGTGCCTGATGTCGAGATTTGGTAGGTCTCGTGACCTTTGCCACTGATAAGCACAATGTCTTGGCCATGGGCCAGATCAATTGCCGTAGAGATGGCCTCGCCCCTGGCGCTGATGGCCAGGTAGCCGGTGGCCGATGGGCAGCGTGTATCAAGGCTTTTTTTGCCGGTCGCGACTAACCCTTTCTCAATTTCAATCATGATCGCCTCGGTTGATTCGGAACGGGAGTTGTCAGCAGTGATAATTACTACATCCGTCAAGCGGCCAGCAATTTCGCCCATCATCCGCCGTTTGCCAGGATCGCGGTCGCCGCCACAACCAAAGACGACAATCAGTCGTTTCGGGTTCAACTGGCGCAGGGTCGTAAGGACATTATGCAGCGCATCCGGGGTATGTGCGTAATCGACAAAGACGGCGGGCCTGTCCTGGGCCTGGCTGTTGTCCGGCCCTATTTTTTCAAGTCGTCCCGGCACCATGATCGGGGCGGCCAAGCCGCGGGCGATGACCGCCTGGTCAAGCCCCAGGCCGACGGCAACCCCGACCGCGCCAAGGATATTTTTGAGGTTAAAGGCCCCCACCAGATTGGTGCTGATCGAAAACGGCTGGCCCTTGGCCATGATGGTGGCAGTCGTAGCGTTTAAGCTGAAGGCGAAGGCCGGGGCCGAGACGTCAAGGTCAGCGCCCATGCCGCAGGAAAGTATGGTGCCCTCTCCACCATGGCGCAGGTCGGCGATCTCCTCATAAAGTCGTCGGCCCCAGTGGGCGGGGGTCTCGTCACCTTCAGCATCCACCAGAATGACGGCCACGCCATGTGCCTCTAGGTAATCGGTAAACAGCCGTTTTTTTGCCTGATAATAGGCCTCCATGTCCTCGTGGAAATCCAGATGGTCGCGGGTCAAATTAGTAAAGAGGGCGGCATTAAACAGCAGACCCTGAATGCGGTACATGGCCAGGGCGTGCGAGGAGACCTCCATGATGACGTGGGTCACCCCACCATCTGCCATCTCCCGTAGCAGACGCTGCAATTCCAAGGGTTCCGGGGTGGTGAAGGGGGCCGGGACCTCGCGTCCACCGTAACGGTAATTGATGGTGCCAATGACGCCGGGCTGACCACCGGCGGCGCGGACAATCGCCTCCAGGATATAGGTGGTGGTGGTCTTGCCGTTGGTGCCGGTCAGCCCGATCAGGGTGAGCCTGGCAGCAGGGTAGTCATAAAAGGCGCTCGCAAGGTCGCCTGCGATCTTGCGGGTATCTGCAACCCCGACTACCGGAAGATTATGGCTGTTGTTGAGCTTGGCTGTCCGTCCCTGGTTGGCGATGATTGCCACCGCCCCTTTAGCTGCCGCCGCTCCGACAAAATCATGCCCGTCTACAGCCAGCCCCTGGATGCAGACAAAGAGGCTGCCAGGCTCGACCTGGCGCGAATCGGTGGTTATTGCGCGAACCGTAATCTCGTTTACGACCGGATTCGCTGTGTAATCGACCCCGCGCAATATGTCGGCAAGTATTTTTTGCATCTTTGCTCGGTCTGTTAGTTGTCCATTTGCAATTCGAGCTTGGTCTCAGTAACGCCTTTGAGACGGGTACCGGCTGCGGGCGACTGGCTTATCACCCTCCCTGTTCCTTGAATGTTTATTTTCAAATTATAGCCCTGTAGGGACTGCATGGCCTTGCGCAGACTCATGCCGACCAGGTCCGGCATCTCGGGGTTCACCAGGCTGTCGACTGCCGCAGGGGCCTTACCCAAGCTTTGCGAGAGGCTCCACTTTTGATAGAGTAGCGCATCCGATTCAAGTTGTGGGGCCATGATCTCGTTTGACCAGCGTTTGGTCATCAAGGCCTGGCCCTGGCTGACGATCTCCGCCGCTGCCTTACGAAAGGGTGAGGGGCGTGAGAGGTTGAGCTTGGCGTCATCCGCTATAATAATGAGCGCCAACTGATGCTCGCCCTGCCGACCAATGCCAAGGGTCATGGACGAAAACCGGAGGGAATCTCCAACAGTTCCTACTGTCTCATCCTCCTGAATCTTGATCTTTTCGCCTGCTGGCTGCTTGGCCATGGACCTGATTGATTCAATAATCAGATCTTCTCCTGGCCCAGGAGGCAGCAGGCCTTTTACAAAACTGACAAAGTCGGCGCTGGCCTGGGGGCCAATGGCATCGTCTGCCTTGAACGAGGTCGGGTGAAAGGTGGCGTTATCCGTCTGCCAGAGGCCCCGCAACAAGTGAGGCATGATGGCCTTGCCGCCATTGGTCAATTGTGAAAAAGCGGCCAGGAGATTAAGCGGCGAGGTGCGCCAGGCGTCATCGTCCAAGCTGCAGGAGCCATCCACACCTTGCTGATCAGGGGACCTCTTTGATCGACTGTCGGCCAGACCAGAGCCTGAAGCACTCAAGCCAAGCCTTGCGCAAAAGGAGGACAGCGTTGCATCTTTCTGGGTAAAGGACAAGGGCCATTGAAATGGCGGGCTGAGGTGAATGCCTGGCTGCCATACCTGTGATTCCTGGACCTGAGGTACAGGCACGTCGCCCTTGGTGATTTTCATGACCCGTGGGGTTATAATGCGTTTTGCTACTTCTTCCCGGCTGGCCAGATCCGGCGGTAAGTTACCGACCGCCAGCTCCGCCGCCGCTTTGAGGAAGGCGTTCAAGCCGCCAACGGGTACTGATTCATTGAGAATTTTGTTCTGATGGGCCGAGTTGCTTGCTTTCCAATAAATATTGGGGTCATAGGTCGGCATCTCGGCCATGGCGAGAATTTCTCCGGTCCCAGCCTCGATAAGCACAGCGCGGGTGGATTTGGCCGAGGTTTCCTGCTGCAGATGCTGCAATTTTTTTTCGAGGATGATTTGCAGGTCGATATCGATGGAGAGGACAATGCCGGCGCCAGCTTCCGGGATATCGGCTGCTTCAAGGCCGGGAAGATTGAGCTGCTGCTGGGCCAGGGTCCGGTCGCCGCTCATAATGGTGTCATAGATGAACTCGGCGCCGGTCAGGCCCATGCCATCTTTTACAAAGCCAACGACATGGGCGGCATGGTCGTGAAATGGGTAATAACGCTGAAGTTCATCCACCAGATAGACCCCGCTATAATGTGATTCGGCAATTTTTTTTGCCGTTTCAGCATTGATATTTCGTTTGAGCCAGACAAAGTTTCGTTCTGTTCGTAAGTCAGTTTGCAGTTTTTCGGCTGGAAGTTTCAGGAGTTCCGCCAGATGATCAACTGCCTTCTGCTCTTCTTGCAGCTCAACGGGCCTGAGGTAGACTGAGGCCTGTTTGAAACTCACCGCCAGGGCCGCCATGTTCCGGTCATACATTGATTGGCGGACCTTGCCGGGCTGTGGTCTGTCAGTAGCGGACGTCGGGGTTGGTGGAGATGCCTCCTGTTTGGGGGCGACGTTCGCCGGTTCTAGAATTTGAGAAAAAAATTGGCCTAGGCCCGCGCGCCAGAGGAAGCCACTGCCGGCAGCCAGAAGCAGACCGCAGGCGAGCGGCAGCCAGACCCGGCGTTTTTTTCTTGGCCTCTGACTGTGGTTCATTCATTTTACAAATTTCTGATCTGATGACTCTCGGGGACATAGAGCCCCAGCTTCCCAGCCGTGCGGACAAGGGTGTTCTGGTCCAGAAGGGCTTCGCGCTGGGCGTATATTCCCTGCTGCTTCTTCACTATCTCAGCCTTGACGGCAGTTTGGGTTGCCAACTCATTGAGCCCGGAGCGAATCAGCAGGCAGAAGATGATGGAGGTCGCAATTGCTGTCAAGAGCGCCCCCGTCAACACGGCCCCAATGATTTTTCTGCCCATGACGTTGTCTCGAACCGGCACCGCCCTGAATCTGACCGCCTGCTTTCTAACGGCCTGCCTACCCACGAAGACACTGGCGAAATCCTGAATCATCTTTTCTCCACTTTTTTTGCCACTCTGAGCTTCGCGCTCCTGGCCCTAGGGTTGATCATTAATTCCTCCTCACCCGCCACCATCGGTCTTTTGGTCAGTATCTCCAGGCTTGGCGTATTCCCAAAGGCCCTTTTGACCAAACGATCTTCCAGAGAGTGAAAAGAAATCACACAGAATCGCGCATCATTTTTTAACAGTTCAGGGGCGGCCTTTAAGAGTGTGATCAAATTGTCCAGTTCATGATTGACCGCTATCCGCAAGGCCTGAAAGACCTTGGTCGCCACATGGATTTTCGAGGGGCGGAACTTTTTGGGGACAGCCTGCTCGACAATTGCCACTAACTGTTCCGTAGTTTCGACCCGGCAAGTCTTGCGACTTTCCACGACAAAAGAGGCGATCCTCCGGGCCTGACGTTCCTCCCCAAAATAATAAAACATGTCCGCCAGCTCTTCTTCCGAGGCGGTGTGGACCAGCTCAGCTGCCGTTTGTCCCTGACGGCTGTCCATCCGCATGTCGAGCGGTTGGCTGCCCTTAAAACTGAAACCGCGCTGGCTTGCGTCAAGTTGATAGGACGAGAGCCCCAAATCGCAGAGGATGCCGTCAACCTTGGCAATCCCTAATTTTTCTAAGCATTGCGGCATTGCCGCAAAATTATCCGCCACAAAGTCAACCCGGTCTCTAAAGGGGGCCAGGCGGTTTTGGGCCATGGCCATGGCCTCATGGTCCCACTCAAAGCCAATAAGCCGACCGTTTGGGGCGCTTTCCAGTAAAATTTTTTCTGCATGGCCGCCAAGGCCCAAGTTGGCATCGACATAGACGCCGCCTCTGACCGGGGCCAAAAACTTAATAACCTCTTCCAGCAGCACAGATTGATGCATTTTTATTTCTTGAGACAGCGAAACTGTCAGCCCTAGCTCATAGCATGAAGCCAGATTTCAACATGCTGGCCTCCACGCTCTTTATCTCATCCTTCGAAAGTTTTTTGTCAGCCTCCCAGGTCTGTTTGTTGATGATCTCAAAATAGGTCATCATCCCAATAATCGTTACTTCCTTGCTGATCCCCCCTTCTTCGCGCAGTTTTGGCGGCAGCAGGATACGGCCTTGTTTGTCGAGGGGACACTCAATCACACCGCCGATAATGATTCGAATCACTTTTTTCATGTCTGGATGGGACTGGATGTTTGCCTGTAGCTGGTTTTCCATCTTCTCCCACTGAAGGACGGGGTAGGCCTTCAGGCAATCATCCCAGCGGGTGATCATCAGGCGTTCATCATACTGCGCACGCAAGACTTCCCTGAACCGAGTTGGTATGTTTAATCGCCCCTTACCATCAAGGCTATGGTCTGATTCCCCCCGGAAATGATTTCCTGGGTCCACGACTAAATCGTCAGCCACGAATGCCTCCAAAACCCTTTTTACCCACTTTGCACCACATTATGCTACCTTATAGTGAAACGACTAACAAAGTGTCAAGAAAAAAATAAAAATTATTATGCACCCACCAAAATGTAACTAGTGGTTATGACTATATTTTGGCGGATTAATACAAGATATGGTACAGCCTCTGGTGAGGTGCTTACCACATGTGGTGGTTGCTTCTTTGTTGGGTGTTTTGGGACTTGTTGAAAAAAAAGTCGTCAGATAGGTGTCTAAATACCTGCGTAACTAAGGAGTGATAGATGGAGTGGGCCGTTTTGAGCCGCTGAAACGGATTCTGGTGGTGTAAAGTGGTTAGGAATAAATTGTTGCCCAAGGAACAACGGCACAGTTGCTCAGTGCTTGCTGGTTGAATTTTTTTAAGTTTCCAAACAAAAAAGGGCCCGCCGGCATAGCCGGGGGCCCTTTTTAGAAAAACAATGACAATAAACAATCAGTGCAAGGCTTGATCGATATCGAGCAATATTTTCACCTTGGTGCCGGCCTTGGCCATGCCCAGGATATAATTGGTGTCGATGCTCGCCCCGAAGCTGGGCGGCTCCTCAATCTCGGCGGCCTTAAACGACATCACCTCCGAGACCGCGTCCACCACCACGCCAATCTGCTTGGACTCCTGATGAAAGTCAGACTCGACAATGACGATGCAGCTCCGGTCGTTGTACTCGATTTCGGCCATGCCCAGCTTGGAGCGCAGATCGATAATTGGAATCACCCGCTCACGAAGATTGATCACGCCCTTGGCATAGGAAGGCGCTTGGTGGACCTTGACAAAATCCATCATCTTGATGATCTCTTTGACTTTCAGGATGTTGACCCCAAACTCCTGATTGTTGAGCGTGAAGGTCAGGTAGCGCCCCTCACGGGCCAGCATGCTCTTCATGGCGCCGGCATCTTCGCCTTTCGGCTTTAATATCTTATTGATCACGGCGTTGCTGTGCATAAATGAGGAGGTGACCCGGGCCATCCCCGCGCAGGCGGCCTCGGCGTATTGAGTGTCAACAAAACGGTCTAAGTCAACCAGGGCGCCAATCCCCATGGTCTTGTGCATATAATGCTGCATCTTGTCCAAGTCTTCCTTGGCGGGGTACAGGTCGCCGGTCTTGATGCCCTGGGGTTCCTTCAGGACATTCTGCAGGACAGGCACCTTGAGGCCCAGCTTTTTCTCCGGGTCGAGGAAGGCGACCGCGATCTCGGCCGCGGTATCCGGCCTTCTTTCGACAAATTTCCCAGCCTTGACCAGGAGTTCGGTGAATTCATAGACCGCATCCCGGTGCTGTTCAGTAAAATCGTCCCGCATGGTGACAACGCAACAGGGATGATTGGACCACAGTTCGTTGGACAGAAACTGTAGGTCGGCGATGCCGGCGGCAATCGACTTGGTGCCGATCGGCTCCGCCACCATAAAACCGCAGGCCTCGGCATTGTCCCTGATGAAATCAGGCATATTGACGGGGGCGACCACCTCCAGGTTGACATCGACATCATCGCCCTTTTCCAGGCTGGATTTGAGTCCCACCCCTTCAAAAAACATATGGGTCAGCATGTGATGGACCGACATCTTGTGCGGAATCAGAAAGGAGCGTTTGCGGAAAAAATTCTGATAAGGTTCAACGTATTCCCCCTGATGGCTGCGGACAAAGATGCTGCCGCTGCGGTGGGCAAAGAGGACCAACTTGATCGGCATGCCATAGTTGAACAGGTCCATGGCAATCGGCGCCAGGATAAAGGCCCCATCCACTGCGCCGGTTTCGAGGGCGTTCTGCACCGGGTTCCAGCCCGGTAGGCACTGGGTCTCCAATTCAAAATGTTTCGGCACGACCTCGCCCTTTTGAATCCAGTGTTTTAGAACACCCAGGATCAAATGGTCGGTAATCTGGATATGGGCCATCCGCAGCTTGACTTTGCCGGAATCGGCAATCTGCGGGCCGGCGTCCACCTCCTGGGCGGAGGCCTTTTTGACGCCCATGGCCTCTTCCATCTTCTCTTTAAGTTCTGCCGGCCCGAAGGGCTTGGCGATGAGGCCATTGGCGCCGGCCTCCATGGCAACCTTGGCTTGGCCGCGATCAGACTGGCCAGTCGCCATCAAGAAAGGAATTGCTTGGAATTTTTCCTGTTGACGCATCCAGATCAGCAGGTCGTAGCCGCCCAAATTGGGCATGTTCCAGTCGCTGATCACCAGATCAAAGGGGCCTTGGGCCTGAAGAATATCAATGGCGATCTGGCCGTCCGCTGCCTCGGTAATATTTTTGAAGCCAATTGACTGCAAGGTTTTAATCTCAATTTTCCGCATGGTGACGGCATCTTCGACAAGCAGAATCGTAATGTCTTCCGGAATGCTCATGACGCGCTTGCTCCTCAATAATGAATATGGGTTCGTGTGGGTGGGTAGCCTGACTGCTATGGAGATATTGTAGCAGAAAAAAAAATCAAGAGTGAAGAAAAGTTTTATAGTATTGCCGAAAGCGTTTTATCGACTCGATGTCAGCTTGGACGATGAGCGTATCACCGACGGCCATGGTCTTTGAACGGTCTGGGTTATAGATTGGATGCGGGCTTCCCGGCTGGACAATCGCCAGCACGAGTAATTGCCCGAACTCATTAAAATTGATAGAGCTTAACGGTTGGCCAATAAGACTTGACTCTTGAGAGAGTTCGATATCTTCAATGCGGACGATGCACTCCTTGTCACGCAGCATCAGATCGAGATAGCCCACCACCCGGGGTCTGATCATCTGTGAGGCGATCCGCAAGCCGCCGATGGCGTTTGGCATGACGACATCGGCCCCCAGCAGGTCAAGCTTGCTGGCGAATTCACCGTCGGCGCAGGTTGAGATGATGTGGAGGCGGTCGTTCAATTGCCGGCAGGTGACGACGACGCAGAGGTTGTCCTTGTCGTCACCGAGGGTGGAGATGACGCCTTTGGCGGTAGCCACGGAAGCTTGTTGCAGGTATTGGGCGTGGGTTGGATCGCCCACCACCGCCGGGAATTCGCCGAATTCCTCTTGCAGTTGGCGGATGCGGCCTTCGTCGTGATCAATGACCACAAAATCGACGTGGTTGCTCCGCAGTTCCTGCATGATGTAGTTGCCGACCCGGCCAAGTCCGCACAGGATAATATGATTGGCCAGGGTGCTGATCTGTTTTCCCATCCTTTTTCTCCAAAAGACATTGGTGAGTTCCCCCTCGACCAGAAAGGCGGTGAGGGTCGAGACGAAGTAGGCGGCCACTCCGAGTCCGGCCAGTAGAATAAAAACGGTGAACATGCGGGCGCCAGGGGCATGGGCGAGGTCGAGCACCTCCCCGAAGCCGACCGTAGTCAGGGTGATGGCGGTCATGTAGAAGCAGTCGGCGAGAGGCCAGGGTGGTTCCTGGTGGCTTATCTGCCCGAGCAGATAATACCCCAACGTGCCGATGGCGGTGATGGCCAACAAAAAGATCCCGGCCAGGTAATTTCTGTTTGTGAGGTTTTTTGCCATGGGATGAGGTCGTTAAACAGCGAGGCGTGAGTTTGAGGAAGATTATTATGGGCCGGTCTTATTCATGCCAAGTTTGGCCTGGATAAGCTGCAGGTCGATCCAGGTCGCTTTCTTCATTTCCTCATTTTTGATGAGGAAGGCAGGGTGGAAGGTAGGCATCAGGGGAATGCCGCGGAAATCGTGAAAATTGCCGCGCAGCCTGATCAAAGGCGCTTTACTCTTGAGCAGGGTCTGGGCGACCAGTGGGCCCATGGCGCAGATGACCTTCGGGGCCACGGCGTCGATTTGACGGAGCAGGAAAGGCAGACAGACCTTGATCTGCTCTGGCAGGGGCTGTTCATTGCCGTCTCGGGGCCGGCATTTGACAATGGTGGACAGGTAGACATCGTCAAGCGACAGGCCGATGGCCTTCAGCATCTTGCTCAGCAAGCCCCCG
Organism: Pseudomonadota bacterium; assembly: GCA_031400755.1. Classification (GTDB taxonomy): domain Bacteria; phylum Desulfobacterota; class Desulfobulbia; order Desulfobulbales; family VMSU01; genus VMSU01. The sequence goes on from JANNQL010000169.1 coordinate 19,615, forward strand.
GCCTCGCCGCTAAAGGGGGTCGCGGCCATCTCATCACCTGGAGTCGGGAAGTCGCCAACTATGAAGAGGGCGGCCTGCGGGTGGCCGCAGCCAAAGACAAGCTGCTGCCTGGTTTCGTGCCGGGGGCAACGCGTACAGTCGCCAAGCTCGGCCTCGATTTCTGCCAAGGTCTGGACAGCGCGGACCGGACTTTGGGCGCTTTTCGGGGTAGAGGCCGGGACCTTGGGCCCCGGGACCGCGAGCGATGGCTTGCTCCCGGCTGGCGGCAAAGGGGGCGGCGTCTCCAGAAACAAGGCCAATTCCGGCGACCGGGGATAGGCCTCAATGCCGAAATCCTGATGCAGGCCCACCAGCTTGCGGATGTCCCTAAGCAAACGGGCTGGATTGTCTGCTGCTGATGCGCTCATAGGGTCACGTCAATGGTCAATTCCTGGTCGCTAAAGATTGGCTGTGGCCGTTTGATCCTGACCTTGACTATGTCGCCCACCTTTTTATCGAGCAGGATGATTTTGACATCGTCTGAGATCTCGACGGTCTTGTCATCAAGCGCCAGCACGAGGTCGCCCTTCTTGATCCCGGCCTTGGCTGCCGGACTTTGGGGCACGACATCCTCGATCTTGAGCGGTTCGCCGCCTTTCGGTTGATTCATGGCAATGCCGAGCAGGGCCTGCGGCGGCAGGGGGCTTGGCGGCATAAAGACAGCATAGTCCGCCTCGGCGGGCGAGATGGCCGAGCCATCTGAACTCATGACCACGGCCTGATCCATCTGCCGACGGCGCGCCACTCGCGGCGGGATGGCACTGTCCTTGACCACATGGCCGAGCCCGGCCAGGACCACCAGCTGGCGGTCGGCATGGCTACCGAGGTAGTCGGCGATGGTCTGGGCCATGGCCTCGTCCCAGATGGCCTGCGACTGTAAAAAGCCGCCGAACCTCTTCTCCTCCCGACCAGGATGGAGGTTGTAGACCTCGTGGATGCGCTCCCGGTAGCCCGGCACGTCCAGATCGCGGTCCGCCGGGAGCGCTGCCACCTCCTCAGGGCTGAGCCCGGAGATGCCGCCCTCCTTGTACACCTTGCTGACATAGTCTTTGTCGACATTCAAGGCAATAACCGGGACTTTGTGGCGGCGGGCAAAATTAAGAATATCACGATAGAGCCGGTAATCAAAGCGCCAAACCTCAAAATATTTTGATTGCTTCAGGAATTCGGCCTCGGTGATGTCGCCGTTGATGAAGGAGTCCAAGGCCGCTTGGGCGGCATGGGGGAACATCTCCATGCCTATAGTGAGACTCTTGCCCTGGCCCAACAAATCGCGGACCACCCGCAGTTGCAGCTTATGGTCCTCAAAGCGGGTATGGCTTTCGCCGACATAGATCACCTGTTTGGTGGCCAGTTGGGCCATGATGCCGGCAAAATTCAGCGTTTGCCGGGTTTCGATGGCGGTGGGCTCCTCATCAAGGCCGTAGGTTTGGCCTAGCGCGGCGGGCAGGATGCGTTTGTCTGAGGCGCGGCCATTGACAAAGTGCAGATAGCCATACTTGCCGTAATGTTTCAATTTGGGGAGGCCGGCGGCCACCTCGGCCTGGGAGCCGGCGGCAACGAGGACCATGGGGAAGAGAGGGTTCAACGGGTTTATGCGGATGTCAACCGTCATGCCGCCGGTCGGGTGTTCGGGGGTCGCAAATAACGAGCGGGGGGCGGGTCCCGATGTCCCGAGAAAGATGACGGCGCCGGCAGAGAGATCGGCATCGGTTACCTCATTGGCCGCCGTGATCTCGACGCCTTGCGCCTCCAGTTGATCGATCAGCGGTTGATAGAGGTCGTACTCGCTGGTGGAGTTGACCACCGCCAGTCTTTTGGCGGCGCCTTGGAACCAGTCCCAGGAAGGCGGTAACTCCTCGGTGGCGAGTACGCGCATGAGATCGTAATCAGGGTCGATGGCAAAGGCTGTTGGCGGCTGGCTCAGGGCCAGCGCCACCTCCTGGTCGATGGCGGAGGTGGTAACGAGCTTGCGAACTGCGCCGGTGCTGGAGAAGACCATGATCGGCACCTCCAGGCTATAGGGTTTATCGCCTTCCTGGTGCAGGGTAAAGGAGAGCGTCAAGACGCCATCCTTTTCAGCTAAGGTGACCTTCTCGGCCGTGATTTTGGGCAAGTCCCGGCGGTCCAGCCATTGGTCGAAAAATGGTTTAAGCGTGGCCTCTCCTTTTTGTTCGAACGAGCGCTGTAAATCAGTCCAGCCGGCGGTCTTGCCGTTCATGGTCTGATAGAAATCCCTGAGCGCCGCGATGAAGCGCTCAGACCCAAGTTTAAGCTCAAGCATCCGGAAGATCATGGCGACCTTGCCGTAGCCCACCGCCCGTTGGCCCTGCTGGGCGATTTCCTGGCCGGGTTCGGCCCCATGGAAATCCTTGACCACCAAGGCCGATTCCTGCCGCACGTAATGCTGATACTTCAGCAGTTCGCCCTTGCGAAAGGCCGGGCCTTCGCCAAGGTCCGCGGCATAGGCCTGATCGGCCAGGTAGGTGGTCAGGCCCTCGCACCAGTTGCCTTGGGACTGGTCCACCCGCACGGCATTGCCAAACCAGGAGTGCAGGACTTCATGGCCGAGGGAGGTCTCGGTAATGAACGGCAGGCGGGCGACGCTCTGACCGAGCAGGGTGAAGCCGGCCATGGCGTAGCCGGTCGGCAGGCGGTTCTCGACGATGCTGAAACGTTGGTAGGGATAGGGTCCGATCAGTTCCTGGTAGCGCTTGAGATAGCCCAAGGCCTTTTGGCGATAGCTGGCGGCGAGTTCGGCGTCCTCGGCAAAAAAATAGGAGTACAGGGTCTTGCCATTGCCGAAAGGTTCTTTGACCACGACATAGGGCCCGGCGACAAAAGTAAGACCAGGCAAGGTCTGGGCCAGGGAGAAGCGTTGGGTCTTAACGCCTGCCGTGACTTCGGTGTCGATCCGGTCGGCCTCGGACACGGCCTCAAAATCGGCGGGCAGACTGGCCTGCAGATGAAAGCGGCAATCGGTGTCGGCGCGTGGGTGCCAGAGGCCGGTCAAGGCGATGCCGTTCGGTCCTACCAGATTGTCAGGTGCGCCCTGAAACGATTTTTGATAATGGACGATAAGCTGTTGCTCTGCCGGCCCCGGCGCCAGGGTCAGGATGGCGTCCTTGGCCTGGGCCATGTCCTTGCCGTTAAGCTCAAGAGACATGATCTCCAAGCCCTCCAGATTAAGACGCAGGCCTTGGCCGCTTGGCACAATCAGGCGGGCGGTGCCGTGCACTGACTGCTTGCTCAGGTCAAAGCCCACGGCCAGGTGGTAATCGACCACGGGCACGGCGGCGTGAGCATTGACCGACAGCATCAGCGCCGTAGCCAGCAGGATGAGTTTAGTCGAGCGGGCGGCCAGTCGGCGAAGTCTGCCATTGGGCAAGGGCGGCGAGGGCTTGGTTTGCACGGTATTGACCTCTCTGTCGTTTGGGGAGTTTGGCGGCAAGGTCCGGGAAGAGACCGAAATTGACATTGGAGGGTTGGAAGTGCTTGGCCTCGGACTGGGTCAGATGGACAAGCAGGGCGCCGTGGGCGGTCGTAGGGCCTGGTGCCGAGAGCGGCAGACCAAGGGCCAGACAGGCGGCGTTGCGACCGGCCAAGAGCCCCATGGCGGTCGATTCAACATAGCCTTCCACCCCGGTAATCTGGCCGGCCAAGAGCAGACCGGGCCGGGCCTTGACTTGCAAAAAAGGGGTGAGGACCTTGGGGGCGCAGACAAAGGTGTTGCGGTGGATGCTGCCAAGCCTGGTGAACTCGGCGTTTTCGAGTCCTGGAATCAGGGCGAAGATCCGTTTCTGTTCCGGGTAGGTCAGTTTGGTCTGGAAGCCGACCATGTTGACCTGGGTGCCGGCGGCATTCTCCATACGCAATTGGACCACGGCGTAAGGGTCGCGGCCGGTGCGCGGATCGGGCAGGCCCACCGGCTTCATCGGCCCGAAGCGCAGGGTGTCTTGGCCGCGGGCCAGCATGACCTCGATCGGCAGGCAGCCTTCAAAATATTTTGGTTCTTCAAAGGACTTGAGCGGCACGGTGGCCCCGGCGCCCAGGGCGTCGATAAAGGCCAGGTACTGCTCGCGGTCCATCGGGCAGTTCAGGTAATCACCAGGGCCGTCGTCGTAGCGCGAGGCCTGGAAGATGATGCTACGGTCGAGAGAGTCGACCGCGATGATCGGGGCGATGGCGTCGTAAAAGGCCAGATAATCGTGCCCGGTAATCTGCCCCAGGGCGTGGGTCAGGGCCTCGGTGGTGAGCGGCCCGGTGGCCAGGATAAGGGGCTGGGAGGGATCGAGGCCGCAACCTTCGGGCAGTTCGCTGACCTCGTGGTGGACCACGGTGATCCGGGGGTGCTGCTCGATGGTCTCGGTAATGAAGGCCGCGAAGCGGTCGCGGTCGACGGCCAGGGCCTTGCCTGCCGGCACCCGATGCCGTTCGGCAGCCCTGATGGTCAGGGAGCCTAAAGCGCGCATCTCGTCTTTTAAGAGGCCGACCGCCGAGTCCGGGGCATCGGAGCGCAGGGAGTTGCTGCAGACCAGTTCGGCTAAGGACGGCGAATGATGGGCCGGGCTGAAGCGCGTGGGCTTCATCTCGTGGAGTGTGACCTTGCAACCAAAGGCGGCGGCCTGCCAGGCTGCCTCGCAGCCGGCGAGACCGCCGCCGATAATGGTCACGGCAGGCCCGGCCTGCCGTGCATCCTCTGAATCTGTCATTCTTGATGAACTCGCAAAAAAAGTCACTAGTAGGTTATAGTTCTTCAAATATCGTAGGTTGGGTTAGGCCGTCGTTTGGCCGCTTTTCTCAGTACCCCCTTGAGGGGTATAACCCAACATCAAAGGCGCCTGGTGTGTTGGGTTACGCTTCGCTAACCCAACCTACAAAAAGCTGAATCTGTCATTAATTATAAGCCAAGTGTTTGCTTTATGGCATTGACCACGTCGTCGCTTGAGGTGCAGGGGACGTTCTTGAATTTGCCCTCTTTCTCGTAGAAGCCGATCAGCGGGGCGGTCTTGGCGTTATAGGTCTCCAGGCGGTGGGTGATGGCCGCCTCGGTCTCGTCTTCACGCTGAATGGCCGGGCTGCCGCACTTGTCGCAGATGCCTTCTTTCTTGGGGGGATTGCTCTTGACGTTGTAGATCGCCTGGCACTCGGCGTTGGCGCAGGTCCGCCTTGTGCAGAGACGGTCGAGGATAACCGGCCGCGGCACGTCGATATTGATCACCATGTCGAGATCGATATTGAGCTTGGCCATCATCTTTTTCAGCTCCTCGGCCTGGGGGATGGTGCGCGGGAAGCCGTCCAGCAGGAAACCCTTCTTGCAGTCTTCGGCCTGGAAGCGTTTCTCCATCATGTCCATGATCAGGGAGTCCGGCACCAGATCGCCGGCCTTCATGAAGGCCCCAGCCTTCTTGCCGAGTTCGGAACCTGCCCGCACTTCCGCCCGCAGGATGTCGCCGGTCGAGATCTGCACCGAACCGTCCAAGGCGGTCAATAATTTTGCCACTGTGCCTTTGCCGGCGCCCGGGGCGCCGAGTAACATTACTTTCATTATAGTTCTCCTTGAATTTTGATATGCGATTTACCTGTGCGGTCACTATTGAATCCGGCAATATACACAATTTAAGGAGGGATAGGTAGAAAAAATTGGCGCGGGTTTTGGCGGCTGTGGCTGACCCCGCCTCTCGCCCGCCTGCCTGCCGGTGGCCGCCGCGCTCTTCGGTCTTGGCTTCTTTCCCTCTGCCGCGCTCGATACCAGCAAACTCCTCGTCGAACAGGCGTTTCTCCCGTGCTAAAGGCCTCGGCAATTATTGATATACCGTTTATCAATTCCCATAACGTTCATTCCGGCATGTTTTTAGCCGGAATCCAGGTTCTTTGCTGGATGCCAGCTAGAACCATGCTGGCATGACGGAATAGATAAACGGTACTTTTTAATTTTTAAGTCCCTAAAGGCAAGAAAGCTTAGGGTGTGCCACATGTGGCACACCTGGGCAACTTGGCTATGCCGGCGAGTTCGATGCGATCAAGATGAACTCCTGGGCAAACGCCACCTGTTCACTCAGCCACTATGCCTTGCCCAACAGCTATCTGCATGGGGAATTGGGGCTCTTTGACCTTGGTGCTGTAACAACTGGTATTTTTGTTTCGCCCATTTAAAAGTCAGGCGTTTAGTTGACAGCCCTGCAAAATGTAGTCTATACTATCTTTAACTTCCTTTAGAAGTGTCATAAGTTACAGGAAATTCCCTCTGTTTGTGGCAAAAGGCGTGTGAAGAGTTGATGACTACACAGCTAAGCGAGATGCAGACGGTCCAGATTAACGGGCATAGCCTCGCCTACTCACGGGCTGGTTCCGGGGCCACCGTCCTGCTTGTCCACGGCATCACCACCTACTCTTTCATCTGGCGTCAGGTCATCCCGCAGTTGACTAGATCCTACGATGTCATCGCCCTAGACCTGTTGGGCTGCGGCGACTCTGATAAACCGCTTGAGGTGTCATACTCGCTGGCGGCCCACGCTGATCGTTTGCAACTGTTTGTCGAGGCCTTGGGGCTTGCCAAGTTTCATCTGGTCGGCCATGATTTGGGGGGCGGCATCGGCCAGATCTTTGCGGTGCATCACCCGGAACGGCTCATCGACCTCGCGCTGCTCAATACCGTGGCCTATGACTATTGGCCGGTCCAGCCCATCATCGCCCTGCGCACGCCGATCATCCGTCAACTGCTGATGGCCTCTTTGGACATGGGGACATTTCGACTCATCGTTGAACGCGGCCTCTACCATAAAGATCGCCTGACCAACGAACTGATGGAACTATTTCTCGCCCCCCTTTCGACCAGCGCCGGCCGCAAGGCCTTGCTGCATTTTGCCAAATGTCTCGACAACCGCAATCTGACTGAGATTGCCGATCAATTGCGGGGCTTGGCCGTGCCAACTCTCATTGTCCGCGGCGATGCCGACATCTATCTCAGCTCTCGCATAAGCGAGAGGCTACAGGCCGAATTGCCGAAGGCGCGACTGGTCCGGAGCGCTACTGCCGGCCACTTCATTCAGGAGGACGAACCGGAGTGGTTGGTCGGTGAATTGCTTTGCTTCATGGGGGAATCGCATGGCGAAGGCTGATGTCGTCCGCGAACTGGGGCTGGTCTGCCCGAAGATGCGGGTCGTCATCTCCTGAGGAGTCTGAATAGGTTAAGCGAACTGAAAAGCCCTGCTGTTTTTTAAGAGGGGCTTCAATCAACCGTAGAACGATGCCAGGATCGCTCACAATAACATCCGTACCAACCAAAAAGGAGGAGGCAACATGGCAACAAAGAGCACCCCAACCACCAAGGCAAAGTCCCCGGCCAAGGCAAAGCCCCCAGTCACGGCAAAGACCCCAGCCAAGGCCAAAAAACCAACTAAGCCCTCGACGACATTCAGTCTGTACGCCCCAGACGCCCATGAAGTCTATGTGATCGGGGACTTCAACAACTGGCGGACGGACGATCTCAAGGCCAAAAAATTTAAGGATGGCACTTGGCGTAAAAGTGTCAAGCTCAAGGCCGGGATCTATCATTACCTCTTCATTGTGGATGGTGAGTGGTGGACCGATCCTGTTAACCAGAATCGCCTGCAAAATCCCTTTGGCACGGAAAATTCCGTTATTGAAATTCGCTAGGTAATTCCTCCCGACCACTCTCCTCTGTGCCAGCCTTCCTCACACCTTGAGGTGGGGGAGGCTGGGGCCATTTTCGTTGTCCGCAGGATAGGATTGCCCCCAATCTTCAACTCGCAGGCGGCACGAGGGCACTGTCTTCGCGACCCTTTCCGTTGCCACGCGTCGCTTTTACGCCAGATGTAAATCGCTTGGCCATGCAAGCTCAAGGTGCGACATTTTGCCGCATTGACTTCACCTCCAATCTTTGTTTACGTAACATGCAGCAACAACCACAAAGTGATAGTTGCTTTTGCCAAGTGAAGCGGAAGAACGTTGCCCCAGAGCTAAGCGCGAGGGCCGCTCTTCTTTAATAGACTGGACAAGGCTTTCGAAGATAGTCTCTCCAGTTGTCAACAGAGAAACAGAAAGGAGAAAGGTCAATGAGTATGGACGAGAAGATGGAATGCCCATGTGTTTCAAGACGGCAGATGCTGATCGGGACCGGTGTCCTGGCGGCAAGCACCGCTCTCATGCAGTTCGGCGGTCTGCTGACTTCGGCGCAAGCCAAGGATGGTTCGACCGAGAAGTGGCCGTGGCCTTACGAAAAACTGGATCCGCAAAAGACCGCTGAGATTGCCTATGAAGAGTGGTACAGGGTTTTCTGCGGCGCAGGCGTCATCAACAGTGTGGTCAGCCAGCTACGGGAAAAAATCGGTGAGCCCTACAAATCCTTTCCCGCCGATGCCTTTGTCTTTCTTGAAGGCGGTATGGCTGGATGGGGCACGATCTGTGGTTCCAATGCCGGCGCCAATGTTATCAGTAATTTGATTATCGGACCCCGAATCTCCGCGGCGAAGCCTGAGGAAGCTTTTGGGCCCGCTATCGGTGCGGATATGATGCTATGGTATTCTGACACCCCACTTCCAACGTTTGTGCCCGGCACTCCGAAGCAGCCGGTAGAAATCGTGAAGACGATAAGCAAATCGCCGCTTTGTCATGTGTCAGTAGGTAAGTGGATGTCGGAAACCGGATTCTCCATTGGCAGTCCAGAAAGAAAGGACCGTTGCGCGCGGATTACCGCAAGCGTTGCCTATCGGCTGGTTGAAGATTTGAATGCCTGGAAGGACGGCAAATATGAGGCAAAGTCCAAGTGGGCGCCAGGCAAGGAATTCGGTATTCCTGGGCAGCCTAACTGCACCGAGTGCCATGGCAAGGACATCCCAACTGCACCCAAGCCTAAGGCCGCTTGGCCAGTCATAAAAAAAACGGCTGTCGGAAGAAACTCCGACAGCCGTTTTTTTTATG
>JANNQL010000170.1:0-10738 GCA_031400755.1 Pseudomonadota bacterium
AGGTCGAGGCGGCCATTGAGGAAGGCGCGTTTGGTGAATTCGCCGGCTTCGGCCAGTCTGGCCCCGGCCTCCTGGGCCATAACCAGAATTTCACGGAGGATCAAAAAATTGCCATGGCAGTGAATTTCCACCACATCTTCACGGGTATAGGTGTGAGGCGCGGCCATAAAGACGGCCATGACCTCGTCAAGTATTTGGCCGGAGACGGGCCGTTTGATCCAGCCGAAGGTCAGACGATGGCTAACGGGCTGCGGGGTTGGTCGCTTGGCAGTGAAGAGCTGGTTCAGGATGCCAAGGGCGCCGGGGCCGCTGATACGGACGATGCCGATGCCCCCCGGCCCTGGTGAAGTGGCGATCGCCGCAATTGTCGGTTCGTTTCGACCAGCCATGCACGCCTTCGTAAGGTTGAGTAGATCGAGGATAACTAGGTTGGTTAGGCTATAGGCTGAAGGCTGTTAGGCAAAAAACGGATCACATGACGGCCCAACACGAATCATATCTCGTGTTTTTTCTGTTGCTAAAGTCTAAGCACCTACAGCCTATAAACCTGCGTCATTACGCCTGGAGAGTGAAATCAGCAGGCCAACAGCTGTAAATCAGGAGTCCAAGGACTCCCCAGGTTCCTGAGACTTACTTCGGGGGCGGCTGCTGGTTTTTTTGCGGCCCTGCCCCGGCAGATAGATCCTCACCTTCTTGAAGAGGCCTTCGCCAATGCTTGAACTACGGATGCCGGTGTCGTCCTGCAAGGTGACATGGACAATGCGCCGTTCAGCGGGATTTAAGGCGCTGATAAGCTGGCTCTTGCCGGTTTCTTTGACTTTCTTGGCCATTTCGAGGGCCAACGCCTCCAACTCTTTCTGGCGGTCTTCCCGGTAATTGCCGGCATCCAGGTTCAGGTTGATCCTGTCCGGGAATTTTTGAGTGACAATCTTGCGTAGCAGATATTGGATGGCGTCCAAGGTGCTGCCGTCACGGCCGATAATGTCATCAGCACTGTTTTCGGAGATGATATGGGCAAAGACCTTATTGTCCTTGGCGGACATGGTGACCGTCGAGGGGACATCCATCAACCGCAGCAGGGTCTCAATCAATTCTTTGATTTCAGCAAGCACCTCTGGACTAGGGGGCTTGACAGGGACCTCCTCCGGCCTCTGCGAAACAGCCTCGCGCTTTGGGCTGTTTTTCGGTCTGGGTTGGTCTTTCTTTGGCTTTACATGATGCCTGGGGCTTGCGGCAGGCAGGCCCTTTTCTTGAGGACTGGGCCCAGGTCTGCCCTGGCTGGCTTTATTCCGGGAGACCAAGATGACTGCCTTTTTTTTGCACAAGCCAAAAATTCCTGCCGATCCGGCGTCAATAACCTCAATGTCCAACTCCTCGCGGTTGGTCTTGAGATCGGTACACGCTAGAGCAATGGCCTCGTCGATGTTTTTTCCTTTATATTCTTTTTTCGTGGTTGGCATGGATTTAGTTTCCCTTGTCTCGTTGGTGACTGCTTTCTGGACGGCTTTTAAATAGCCTCTCGGATCAGGGCTCGACTGAACGATTGATAAAGTACTGCTGGCCGATGGATAAGAGGTTGTTGACGAACCAGTAGAGGACCAGACCGGAGGCGAAATTTAAAAACATGAAGGTGAAGATCACCGGCAAAAACATCATGACTTTGGCCTGGGTCGGGTCCCCGGTCGTTGGCGTCATCCTCTGCTGTAGAAACATGCTAGCCCCCATCAGCAGGGTCAGGACCGGAATGCCGCCGAGGCCCGGGATGTCAAAACCGATGCCCAGCCGATCCGGGGCGGAAAGATCGGTGATCCACAGCATGAATGGAGCATGGCGCAGCTCAATGGTCTGTAAGAGAACCTTGTAGAGGGCGAAAAATACGGGGATTTGCAAAATCATGGGCAGGCAGCCGCCCAAGGGGTTGATTTTATAGGTCTTGTAGAGCGTCATCATTTCCTGGTTGAGCCGCTCCTTGTCGTCATTGTATTTTTCGCGGAGCTTGGCCATTTTGGGCTGGATCTTCTGCATGGTCTTCATCGACTTCATGCCCTTATGGGATATCGGCCAGAACAGCAGCTTGAAAAAAATGGTCACCAGGATGATGGCTACCCCGTAATTAGGGAGATAGCGGTGCAGGAAATTGAGCAGGAAGAGGGTCGGCTTGGCGATCACATCGAACCAGCCGAAATTGATGATCTTGTCCAGATCAAAGCCGGTCTCCTTAAGAATGGAGAGTTTTTTTGGCCCCATGAAGATGGCGTACTTGTAGGTCTTTTGCCCTCCCGGCGGGATGACTTCCTGCTCGCCGCTGAGCGTCGAGGTGACCTGGTCCTCATCGCTCAAGGCAAATTGCACACTACTCTTGCCAGGCTGCTGTGGAATGATGCCGCAGAGGAAATAGCTGTCTTCATAGGCAGCCCAGCTTAAAAGACCATTCAAGGTCTTGGCCCCTTCCTTTTTGAGGGTATCGACTTTCAACTCCTGCAGGGTGCCGTCAAGGTAGACGGCCGGGCCGCTGAACACCTGTGAATTATTTTGGGCCGATGAGAACGGTTTGTTGACGCTCTGCAGAAAAGGGGCACCCTGCAGGGACTGGCCGCTATTGTTGGTAACGACCACATCCAGATTGATCTGATAGGAATCGTCAGAGAAAGTCATTGTCCGAGTCACGTTGAGGTCAGGCATTGGGGCCGCAGTCATGGTCAGAGTGGCCTTGGAACCGGCTGCGGACTTCACCTCAGCCTGGGCGGCGGTATACTGCTGAGGCTGAGGTGGGATGCCGTTGCCCCAGGAAAAAGCGAATGGCATATGGTTGGGCGACTGGGTGAACACCAGCTCTTTAAGCGGGGCGTCTTTGCCAGCAGTCTCCTTGTACTGCTTGAGCTTGAAGCTCTTGATGACGCCGCCATTTTCGGAAACCACCGCGGTGTACAGGGCCGTCTCAACGGGTATGTCCTTGCCCGAGAGAGGAGCTAGCGCGGTTTGCGGCCCTTCTGTTGACAAAGTGCCGGGTGTCAATGCCGGGACGGCGGCGCTTGGTTCGGCAGGTGTTTTTCCTTGTGAGGTCTCGGCCTGCGGAGCTGGCGTTGGCACTTCTTGGGGGGCCGGCATGAAAAAATATTGATATCCAAGCAGGATGATCAGGGAAAGAATGACTGCGGTAAAGGCTCGTTTAGTTTCCATTTATGGTCTCTTTGTGGGGTTAGTTGATTCGCGGACAAATCATGGTGACGGCTTATTTAGCCACCGGGTCAAAACCGCCGGGATGGAAGGGGTGACAGCGCAAGATTCGCCGTATGGCCAACCAGGCCCCTTTGCGGGCACCATAAAGATTGATGGCGTCAATGGCGTATTGAGAACAGGTAGGATGAAATCGACAACTTGGCGGAAGCAGGGGAGAAAAAAAACGCTGGTAGGTAAGGATCAATCGGACAAAGAGCTGTTGCACAGGGATACCATTGAAATGATCAGTTCATGGTCTTGGCGTCATGGAGTTGATACCCCAGGACACTCCGAACCTTCGGTATGCCGGCCCAAAATTGCGCAAATATCGGCAAGGCCCCGTGGCTGAAATTTTTGATTGGTTGCAATCACCAAGTCCACCCCGCAGCAAGCCACAGACTGCTTGGCTACCAACGATGGTAAGGCACGATTATGCCGATAAAATTCCTTCAGTAGCCTTTTTATCCTGTTGCGCCGGACTGCCAGCTTTTGGCCACTGACACTGATGCCAAGACGGTCATGGCCTTGATCATTGTCGAGACAAATCAAGGTCAAACCTTTGTCCCATAGCCTTTGCCCATGGCGATACACCTGCTGGTACTGCCATGGTTTGGCAAGTAAAGAATCCTTGGGCAGGGAAAGCCGCATTGATGCTAAATCAGACGACGGACAACCGGTGGCGGCCCTTGGCCCTTCTGCGGTTGATGACGGCCCGGCCATTCTTGGTGCTCATTCTGAGTCGAAAGCCATGGGTACGGTGACGGGAAAGATTGCTCGGCTGGAAAGTTCTCTTGCTCATGGGATATCCTTAATTTGTGTTACAGGTAAAAAATACCGTTTTTGCTATTACATCATGCTGATTGTCGATTGGTCAAGGGGGCAGGCCTATGACTGAATCGGCTACATTAACCATATTCATTACGGCATGTCAAATCATTTTCCGGTAAGGGGGTGGCTCGAAACGGCCTCGGCCCTTGCCGGAAATGATTTTTTTTTGGGGGGGGGCGACCCGGAAGTAAGGCTAGAAGTTAATCAGCTCGACATCAAAGACCAAGGTGGCGTTGGGAGGAATGACCCCGCCGGCGCCCTGAGCGCCGTAAGCCAAGCTGGGGGGGATTATCAGGGTCCGTTTCTCCCCTTTTTTCATGGCCAGGAAGGCCTCGTCCCAACCCTTGATGACCCGTCCCATGCCCACTGGAAATTCGAATGGCTGGTTGCGGTCGACCGAGGAGTCAAATTTTTTCCCATCCACAAGGGTGCCGGTGTAATGGGCAGTGACGGTGGCGCCTTTTTTTGGGGTGGCGTCGCCGGCGCCTTCCTTGGTGACGACATACATCAAACCGCTGGGGGTGGTGATGGCCTTGGGCCATTTTTGTTTGATGGTCGCCTGTTGTTTCTCTGTTTCGGCCTTTTCCTTGCTCTGACCGGCCGTCTCGATGTTTTTGAGCAGGGCATCAAAGGCTTTCTGGTCGGACTTGAAGGCTGTCGCCTTGTCGCCCACCCGAACAATGGTCAAAGTGGTGATTTTGTCACCCTGGGCGATTTTGTTCACCACATCCTGGCCGCTGACCACATGTCCGAAAATGGTGTGTTTGCCATCCAGCCAGGGGGTGGCGATATGGGTGATGAAGAATTGACTGCCGTTGGTGCCAGGGCCGGCATTGGCCATGGACAAGATGCCAGGGCCGCTATGCTTTAAGGAGGGGTCAAATTCGTCTGGAAAATTGTAGCCGGGGCCGCCGCTACCAGTCCCCTGCGGATCGCCACCCTGGACCATGAAGTCGGCAATGACCCGATGGAAGGTCAAGCCGTCATAGAAATGGACCCCCTTGTCTTTATTGGAATTTTTGGTCCCTTCGGCCAGGCCTACGAAGTTGGCCACGGTCATCGGGGCCTTTTCGAACTCCAACTGGACCAGGATTTCCCCTTTGCTGGTGATAAATTTGGCGTACAGTCCGTCTACCAATTTTTCGGCGGCGCTGACGGCAGTGGAGAGACAAAGGCTCCCTGCCAACATGGTAACACAACAGATAATGATCATTTTCATAACGTTTCTCCGGGTTAACAAATCAATAGATTCAAGGCATTTTTTTAACCGAGTCACCTTAAAACAAAACCCCAGCCTCTGTCAAGGGAGGGAAGGTGTCTGGGCAAATAAAAAAAACCGCTACTTCATGCCGAGGCATGAAGTAGCGGGGTAGACTCACTCAAGTAATAGGATCGTTTACTGTTGCGAGGCAGGCGCTTGGTTTTGGCCATTCTGGCAATTGCAGGAGGGCCGGGCGTGCCGTTGCACGGGCCCATGACCTCCACCGCCAGGCCCCATTGGGTCAATGCCCAGCGCAGTGGCCTTGGCCCGAATCTGCGTTTGCAGATCAAAACCATTTTTTCTTTTTAAAATAGACTACCATGCCGAATCCTAGGCAGGCCATCAAGCCTATGGCGAAGGGGTAGCCCCAATACCAATTGAGCTCCGGCATGTTCCAGGGGCTCTGCGCCGTATTGAAATTCATGCCGTAGATCCCGGCAATCAGGGTAAGCGGGATAAAAATCGCCGTAAACATGGTCAGGACCTTCATGATTTCATTCATGCGGATGCTGATACTCGACAGATAGATGTCAAGCATGCCGGCAATCACGTCCCGGAAGGTCTCGACGGTATCGATGATATGGATCGTATGATCGTAGAGGTCCTTCAGATAAATGCCGATCGCCTGGCTGATGATCGGCACATCGTCCCGTTGCAGGGCGCTGATTACTTCGCGTAGCGGCCAGACCGACTTGCGCAGCAGGATGATTTTTCGTTTCAAGACATGGATCCTCTGTAGGGTCACCGGGGTTGGATTGGTGACCAGAACCTCCTCAAGGGATTCTATCTCCTCACCAATTTGCTCGAGCGTCGTGAAGAAATTGTCAATAATGGCGTCGATCAGGGCGTAGGCCAGATAATCAGGCCCCATCTTGCGGATGCGCCCCTTGTTTTCCGCCAAGCGTTTACGGACTTGGTCAAAGACCGGACTTTTTTGTTCCTGAAAGGTAATGAGAAAGTTGGCGCCGAGGAGAAAACTGATTTGCTCCAAGTCAAGTCCGGCCCTATTTTCCTGGGCCGCCACCGAATGCATTTTGATGACAATGAAGACATATTCGTCAAAGACATCCACCTTAGGGCGTTGGGTGGTGTTAAGAATGTCTTCCTGGACCAGTGGGTGCACAAGGAAATCGTTGCAGATTTTTTCGATAATCTCTACCCGGTATAGCCCGTCGATATTGATCCAGGTAATGGATGGACCGTTTCGATAGGAAGCGCAGTCTTTGGCCTGAGTAGGCGTGAAGAGAGTGAAGGAGTAGTTCTCAGGGTCATAGTCAGTAACCGAAATGGTGACGTCTTGGTCAACCTGGTCGCCGACATGGACTGGCGTTCCAGGGGGAAGCCCTGCCTTGCGGGCCGAAGGCCTGAGATCGCGGAGCATCTCGCCTGCGGCTTGCTCCAGGGAGGCGATTTTTTTGAAGGGCTGTTTCACCGGGTACGCTTTTATTGGGTTTTAAGGATCGAGGGGTGGGTCGCTGCCAGGTCAAAGCAAAGCTTATGGGTTACCTTTCACCTTGACAATAACCTCGTTTGATAATTCGTTAGTATCGTCGGGTCTGACTGGGAAATGCTGGGCGATGACCTTGCCGAAACGACTGATTTCAGCGCAGAGCGCCGCTGTTTTCTGGCCGCTCTTGATTCCCGCCACGATCTGGTGGGAGTAAGTCTGCAATTCCGCTTGGCTGATTTTTTGGTAAATGCCCTGGTCGGCAAGGACCCAGACCTTTCGCTCAAAGAGGGAGAGAAAGAAGAGGACGCCTGAGGAGTCGCGGGTCTTATGCAGCCCGCGGGCATAAAAGGCCTGCGCGGCCCGCGCCTCAACGCGGCGGTCAATTTGACCGGCGGGGATAAACAGACGGTGCAGAAGCGGCAGGCGTCTGAGAATGAGTCCAGCCAGGAGTGAGCAGATGACGACGCAGGGGATGTAGACCCACAGGGAATCGTTAAAGAAAAAATCGGTAATGGCCAGGGCGGTCAAGCCGCCAAGGATAGCGCCGCCCAAGACGATGCCTTCCGGGTAGGTATCGCTTGCGGTTACCACCATCACCGCAATTTCGCCAGCGGTTGCCGCCTCCACCGTCTTGATGGTAGCCGCAATCTTTTCATTTTCCTCTCGTGAAAAAAAATGTTCTGCGTCAATCATTACCAGTCCCCTGAGGCGCCGCCGCCACCAAAACTTCCCCCCCCAAAGCCTCCAAAGCCGCCGCCGAACCCACCACCACCAAAACCGCCGCCGCCCATGGGGATTCCGCCCCTGCCCATAAGCATATTGCCAACGATGAACGGCAGCAGCAGACCGCCCAGCGCGCCGAGCGGCATGAGTAGCAGGAGAAAGAGCAGGCCGAGGGAGGGTATGCCAAAAAAGGCGGCCAGTGGCAGAAGAATGGCCCCGGCCAAGATCCCTAAGGGCCGTGAAGCTCGCCCTAAAAAGGAGGTGATAAACAGACCGAAGAAGAGATAGGCCAGGGCGGGCGGCGGTTCCTGACGGCGGCCAGGGCGGGCCACACGTTGGTCGGCCTTGAATTCGCCGCGGCTGGCTTGAATGATGGCCGCCACCCCGGCCTTGATCCCTTCGTCAAATCGGCCGGCCTTGAACTGCGGGCGGACGACATTGTCAATGATCCTGCCTGTCGCCAAGTCGGTCAAGACCCCTTCTAGTCCCCGGCCTACTTCAATGCGGAGTTTGCGGTCGTTTTTGACCACCAGGAAGAGGACGCCATTGTCCTTGCCGCGTTGGCCTACACCCCATTTCTCAACGGTCCGGATGCTGAAATCTTCGAGTGCGTCTCCATCAAGTGAATCGATGGTAAGCACGGCAACTTGGGTGGAGTCGGTTTCCTCAAAGGAGCGCAGGGCTTGTTCGATCTCCTGGGCCGTTGCCGGCGGCAGCATCTTGGCGTAATCGTTGACATACCCGCGGAAGGCTGGTGGTTCAAGGGCCAAAGCGGGGACGGACAGAATGAGCAGCCAACACAGGGTGAGGACAAAGGCGTGCAGGTTTCCCCGGCGTGAGGGGCTGTAGTTTGAACGCCGGTGAGCTGGAGGACTGCCAGGGCCTTGCAAGTCGGGGTACACTCTTAAAATTTAACGGCCGGGGCCTTTTCGGCGCCGGCTTCGGATTTAAATGGCTCACGCCGGGGCAGCTGCAGAAGGAATTTGTTGGTCAGGTTGTTGGGAAAGGTCCTGATTGAGGTATTAAAGACCTGGACCGCCTGATTGTAACGGACGCGGGCCACATTGATCCGGTTCTCGGTGCCCTCCAGCTGGTGCTGAAAATCTTGAAAGGACTGATTGGCCTTCAAGTCGGGATATTTTTCCACCACCACCATTAGCCTTGAGAGGGCGGAACTCAGCCCGCCTTGGGCCGCTTCAAAATTGGCAAAGGCCTGGGGGTCTTTAAGGGTGTCGGCCCCTAATTTGACTTGGCCGACTTTGGCGCGGGCCTCGGTGACCGCAATCAGGGTTTCCTTCTCGTGGGCGGCGTAGCCCTTTACCGTTTCCACTAGGCTAGGGATCAGATCGGCCCGGCGCTGGTATGAGGCCTCCACATCGCCCCAGGCGGCAGTGACCGCCTCGTCATTGGTCTGGATCGAATTATAGCCGCAGCCCGACAGGCTGACGGGGGCCAACAACAGCAAGAATAGAAAGAAGCGGCGCATGTGGTTCTCCTTGGCTAAGTTTTTTGGTAACTATCCAGCAGCACCACATCTGCTTTGTCATAGGCCAGCTCGCATAGCGCTGCTATAGCTCGCAGGCCTATTGATTGACCAACGAAGCGGGTCAATATAAATCGCTGCGGCGCTGAATAGTTACAATTCCTGGTATCTGCTCGTGTTTTGAGCTTAAGACCTTGCTAACTTCTTAACAACCCATCATGTACTTAATTTTGAAAAATCGCCGATCTGTCGAAAGAGGTCGGCAATGGCCTTCAGCAGACTCAAACGATTGTGACGGACATCGCGATCATCGGCCATGACCATAACCTGCTCGAAAAAGAGGTCCACCGGTTCCTTCATCTTGAGGAGGACGAGGAGGGCGGCCTCATAGTCGCCCTGATCAATCAAGGGCTGGGCCTCCTGACGCACCGCAATCAAGGTCTGACGCAGGGCCTTTTCCGCCTCGTCGGCCTGGAGGGTTTCATCAATCGTGGTCGACTGATGGTCCTTGATGATATTCATGACCCGTTTGAAGGCCCCGGCCAGCAGGGGGAAACTGGGCTGGGTGCTGATCAAAAGCAGGGCCTTGAGCCGCTTGGAGCAGTCCAGGATATCGTTAAAGGCCGTTTCGGTCACCGCTTCGACCGCTGCGGACAAGCGCCCTTTAGCGACCTGATCGTTCAAGTAACGACCCTTGATGAAGCCTATGACGTCTTCGGCAACAGATCTAGGGTTGTTGTTTAAGTTATCGGGGTAACCGCCGACAGCGTTATTTACCGAACCTATCAGGGAAAGAGGAAACTTTTTTTCTTCAATAATTCGGATCAGCCCCAGAGCCTGACGCCGTAGGCCAAAGGGGTCGGTGGAGCCGGTGGGGACCTGACCGATCAAAAAACAACCGGCAATGGTGTCGAGGCGATCGGCAATGCCGACGATGGCGCCGATGTCGCCCTTGGGCAAGGCGCTTTCGGCTCGCACCGGCATGTAATGCTCGAGGATGGCTACCGCGACATCCTCGTCTTCCCCATCACGGCGGGCGTAGTCGCAGCCCATGGCCCCCTGCAACGAGGGGAACTCATTGACCATGGCGGTCAGCAGGTCAGCCTTGGCCAGGGTGGCGGCTCGCTTGACTTGGTCGACCAGGGCAGCACTCAGTTTCAGACTACGCGCGATCTCCTCGGCCAGCGTCTTCACCCGTTGCGTCTTCGCCAGCATAGTGCCAAGTTTATTTTGGAAGACAATTCCTGCCAGATCATTCACCCGGTTCTCCAGGCGGGTCTGCCTGTCGGCGTTGAAAAAGAAAAGGCCATCTTCCAGACGGGCCCGTAGCACCCGTTGGTGGCCTTCGGCGCCCAACAAGGCGTCCTTGACCTTAGTGTTGTTGACGGCGATGAAGTTGGCCAAAAGCTTACCGCTGTCATCGACAACGGCAAAGTATTTCTGGTGCTCGCGCATGGAGGTGATCAGGGCGTCCTTGGGCAGGTCGAGAAATTTCTGGTCAAAGGAGCCACAGATGGCATGAGGATATTCGACCAGATTGGCCACCGTCTCCACCAGCTCGTCGTCCGGCAGGATATGGCCGCCGGCCTCCTGGGCCGCCCGCTTGATTTCCTTGACCACCATGGCCTTTCGTTCCTCGGGCTCTACCAGGACGTGTTGCTTCCGCAAGGCGGTGACCGGGGCGGAATGGTTTTAAAATGGCGGTGGCAACCGATGGAACTATTTGCGGTACAATTGGCGGAGGGATAATGGAACATAAACTGGCGGAAAAAGC
>JANNQL010000171.1:0-22023 GCA_031400755.1 Pseudomonadota bacterium
CTGGAGAGCACTTCACCCCACGCGAAGTCATCCGGCTGAAGGTCGAGCTACTGGAGATTCCCATCCCCGACCGCCACCTCTCCATCTATGACCCCGCTTGCGGCACCGGCGGCATGTTGTCGGTGGCCAAAGAACACCTGCTGGACCGGGCCGCCACTGCCGCCCAACGCGATCAGGTCGAAAAGTTCGTCACCGTCCACGGCCAGGAACTTTCACCGACCAACTACGCCATCTGTCAGGCCGACCTGCTGATCAAGAACGATCAGCAAGCCAAGGTCTTCCTCGGCAACTCGCTCATCCCCTTTGATGCCAATAGCCGCGAACCAGGCGACCAGCTTCCGGAAAGCAAGTTCCGTTTCGACTTTATGCTCAGCAATCCGCCGTTTGGCGTCACCTGGGGTGGCAAGGACGGCTATGAGAAGGAGGCCCGGAAACTTGAGAAGACGCGCTATCAGGCCGGGATGCCGCGCGTCAACGACGGGGCTCTGCTTTTCCTGCAAACCATGCTGGCCAAGATGCAAACGCCCGAGAAGGGCGGCAGCCGCATCGCCATCATCTTCAACGGTTCGCCGCTCTCTAATGGTGACTGCGGTTCAGGAGAGAGCGAAATCCGCCGCTGGATTCTGGAGAATGACTGGCTCGACGCCATTGTCATGTTGCCCGACCAGCTCTTCTACAACACCGGCATCTTCACCTACATCTGGTTGCTGCGTAACGACAAGCCCGCCGACCATCGTGGCCGGGTGATGCTGATCGACGCCCGCCAGCAGTTTGAAAAAGAGCCGAAGGCCTTTGGCAACAAGCGCAACCGGATGACGGACGCCCACCGCCAATGGATTGAGGAGCGTTACCAGCAGGGCGGGCAACCCGGCTTTAACGACGAACAGGTGAAGCTCTTCCGCAACCAGGAGTTCGCCTTCCACAAAGTCAAGGTCGTCTTCTGGCAGAGCGATGAGCACGACCAACCGGCCATCATCACCGAGCCCTATGAGAAGGCCTTTACCGCCGCCAACCTGGCCAAGGAGCAGAAGTTTCATGACAGCGACCTCAGCTTTCGCGTGCGTCTTTCTCTGCCCTCACCCTCTGGGACTCAGTTCAGTACCCCCTTGAGGGGTAGAGGGGCGGGGGTGAGGGCAGAGAAAACGGTGGAGTTCGGCCTTAAACCAAACGATAGCGCCGCCAAGAAACTCAAAGTCGCACTTGGCGACCGTCCGGAAATTCTCGCTGTTGAATGGACGCACCGCCACTACGTGCAGGACGACGAATACATCCCGCATGGCGAGGAGATCGAGGCCTTTCTGCAACGGGAGATCGCTAAGCCCATCATCCGTTGGGAGGACAGCCCGCAGCTCGGCTATGAAATCCTGCCCAACAAATACTTCTACCGCTACCAGCCGCCGACGCCTGCCAAAGAGTTGCTGGCTGAGTTTTGGCGGCTGGAGAAAGAGGCAGAGAAGATGTTGGAGGGATTGGCTAACTCATGAATATCTCGTCCCCAATTGCAGCTCAAAAGAGTATCTTTGGCGAATCTCCGTCAACTTGGCCAATCGACAGGATTCGCGACAGACTCGGCGCAATTGTCGGTGGGGAATGGGGTGATGACCCGGCATCTCACGATGAGGGCATAGAGATACCCGTGATTCGTGTCGCAGACATCCGAGGACTGGTTGTTACAACCGAAGACTTGACGATTCGCCGAGTAAAAGAGTCAAAGTTGCTTGGCCGGATAATCGGAAAGCGCACTCTGCTGCTGGAGAAGTCCGGCGGAGGGGAGCAAAAACTCGTTGGCCGGGCCGTCCTCGGGCAACATCTTACCTTCGATGCCATCTGCTCGAATTTCATGGCGAAGACCGACTGCGGTCCGACGATCAATCCATTATTCGCCGTCTATTTACTCGATGCCGCGTATTCGTCAGGGATTAACGCCGCCCACATTCAACAGACGACCGGAATCCAGAATCTCCGTGTGTTCGATTACCTAAACACGCACATAGCAATCCCTCCGCTGCCAGAACAACAACGCATCGCGACATATCTGGATGCGAGTTGTGCGGCGATTGGCGCGGCGGTGGATGCCAAACGCCGCCAACTCGAAACCCTCGACATACTCCGCAAGTCCATCATCCAACGTGCCGTGACACGGGGAATCTCAGAAAGCGTCACGCTGACAGCTACTGGCAATGCGTGGATGGAGCAAATTCCGAGTGGTTGGAAACTCGTTTATCTGAAACGCATTGCTGAAATTCAAGGTGGCCTTACCCTGGGCAAGCAATACGAAGGGCCGCTCATCGAGCGTCCTTATCTGCGGGTCGGTAATGTGCAGGACGGCCACCTTGATTTGGCAGACGTTTCCATGATCGAACTCCCGGCCAGCGTAACGGTAGGTGTTGAGCTTCGTCCTGACGATGTGCTGATGACCGAGGGCGGCGATCTCGACAAGTTGGGGCGAGGTTATTTATGGAAAGGCGAGATTCCTGGATGTCTGCACCAGAACCACATATTTGCGGTGCGCTGTTTCCTCCACAAACTGAAGCCGATGTTTCTCACCTATGTTACGACCGCCAAGTATGGACGCGATTACTTCGAGGCCACCGGCAAGAAAACAACCAACCTTGCTTGCACCAACGCGACCAAGGTTGGCGAGCTCCCCATTCCCTTGCCCCCGTTGATCGAACAGGAAACCATTTGCGCTTACCTTGACGGAAAACTCGCAGAGCTGAAACGGATCGTTACCGGCATCGAAGCCCAAATCACCACCCTCACCGCCTACCGCAAGTCGCTGATTCACGAGTGCGTCACCGGCCAGCGGCGGATCAGCGAGGCGGATGTGGAACACAGGCCATGACTAAACGAAAATCAAGCAAGCGAACTGACGTGGCCGCCTTGCCCGCCCAAGGGCCGACCGTGTTGCTGACCGACGTGCGCGAGCTGATCTTGCAAGCCCGCGAGGGCGTGGCGCGGGCCGTGGACTCTGGACTTACCACCCTGTACTGGCACATCGGGCACCGCCTCCTGCATGAGGTTCTGAAGGAGAAACGGGCAGGATATGGGGAAGAGATTGTCTCCGCACTGGGGAGACAATTGGAGCAGGAATTCGGACGTGGATTTTCCGGGAAATCGCTGCACCACATGATCCGGTTTGCCAAGGCTTTTCCTGATGAACAGATTGTCTCCGCTCTACGGAGACAATTAACCTGGACCCATTTTAAGTCATTGGTCTACATCGAAGATCCACTGAGGCGTGATTTTTACGCCGAAATGTGCCGTATCGAAGGCTGGAACACCAGGACGCTAGAGAAGAAAATCGGCGGAATGCTTTTTGAGCGAACGGCGCTCTCAAAAAAACCGGAGAAGCTTATCCGGCAGGAACTCGATGCCCTGCGAGCCGAGGACAGACTGACGCCGGATCTGGTTTTTCGCGATCCTTACTTGCTTGATTTTCTCGGCCTGAAGGACACCTATTGGGAAAAGGATCTGGAGTCGGCGCTATTGCGGGAGATCGAGTCCTTTCTGCTTGAGCTGGGAACGGGCTTTGCTTTTGTGGCGCGGCAAAAACGCATCATGCTGGATGGCGTTGACTATCACATGGATCTCGTCTTCTACCACCGGCGACTCAAGCGGCTGGTGGTGGTGGAGTTAAAACTGGGCGACTTCCAGCCCGCCGACCTTGGTCAAATCGAACTTTATCTGCGCTGGCTGGACCGGCACGAGCGTGAACCAGGGGAAGAGCGGCCCATGGGCCTGATCCTCTGCGCCGGGAAAAAGGTCGAAACCGTGGAATACCTTGACCTCGACCGCTCGGGCGTGCACGTGGCAGAGTATTTGACCGAGCTGCCGCCGCGAAGTGTGCTGCAACAGAAACTCCATGAGGCAGTTCGTCTCGCCCGTGCCCGGCTCGAATCCGGGAAGGACTGACCATGCCCATAAAGAAAAAGTCACCCGAGTTACGCTTTCAGAGCCACATCGCAGACTTCCTCGTCCGCGTGCATGGCTATGGAGTGCTGGCACAGTCCGACATCACCGACACCGAGCACAGCATTGCCGAGGACCAACTCTGGGCCTTTCTTAACGCCACGCAAAGCGACACGCTCAAGAAGCTCACCAACGACTATGGCACCGATGCACGGGACGAGGTGTTCAAGGCCCTGGGCAAGGAGTTGGAGCACACCCCGCTTTGGATGCTGCTCCGCCACCGGCTGAAGGTACGAGGCGTAGAGTTTCAGCTCTACTATCCCAAGCCCCGCTCCGTTGAGAGCGCCGCCACCAAGAAACACTGCGAGAACCGCATCACCTTCCGCCCGCACTTCTACTTCGGCGAGACCAACCACGAGATTGATTTTATCTTCTTCCTTAACGGCCTGCCCATAGTGGCTCTGGAGTTGAAGCACGAGAAGAATGAGACCGTGCATGATGCGGTGGCCCAGTTTGCCAAGCGGGACCACGCCCGCAAGATTTTCCAGCACCCCTTCCTCTACCTCGCCGCCGACACCAGCGACGTAATGGCCGCCACCGACCCGCGTCGGGAAGAAAATTTCCGCTGGCACAACACCGGGCTAACCAACGAAGCCGTGACCCCAGACGGCAATGAATACCCGGTGGAGTTTCTCTATCGCGAGGTGTTGGCCAAGGAGCAGTTGTTGGAAGCGCTCTCGTTCTTCCTCGTCCGCGTGCCCCTACGCGAGGCGGAGGACGATAAACCGGAGCGTCAGGCCTTTACCCTGTTTCCGCGTTACCACCAGAGCCGCACGGTGCGGAAGGTGGCGGACGATATCTCAAAGCACTTCGCCACCACGGGCGACATCGGGCGCAAGTATCTGATCAATCATTCGGCGGGCAGTGGCAAGACGCTGACCATTTGCTGGCTGGCAGACCGCATCCATAGCCTGTTCAAGCCCGGCACCAACGAGAAACTGGTGGACATGGTGTTCATCCTTACTGACCGGAAAGCACTCGACACCAATATCCGGGAAGACATGGCGAATTTCACTCACCTGCAAGACGTGGTGGGCATCGCCAAGAAATCCGCTGGCCTGACGGCCTTCCTCGCTGAGCGCAAGCCAATCATCGTCACCACCCAGCAGAAGTTTGCCAAGGTGTTGGAGGAGATCGAAAAGAACCCCGGATTGAAGAAGCTCCGTGTCGCCTTCCTGATCGATGAAGCCCACCGCTCACAGGAAGGCCAGATGGGTGCGGCCATCCGCTTACCCTTCCGCAAACCAGACGAACCTGATACCGAGGCCACCGAGCTTGACCCGGAAGAGCAACTCGCCAAAATTATCCGCGAGCATGACCTCAATCAGATGTTCGTCGCCTTCACCGCCACCCCTGCCCCTGCAACTCTCAACCTGTTCGGCGCACCGTTCGACACTTACTCCGAGGCCGAGGCCATTGCCGAAGGCTATATCGTGGATGTGGCGGCCAGCATCATTTCCTACAAGACGCTCTACAACTTGCATTGTCCGGTCGTGCCAAAACCTGACGAGGAGAAGCTCTATCCCAAAGGGGTCGTCGCCAAGGCCCTCCAGAATGTCGCCTTCCAGGATGATGGCCTCATTCAGTACAAGGCCGAGGTGATGCTGCGCATCTTCGAGAAAGACGTGATGCCGCTTATTGACGGACGCGCCAAGGCGATGATCGTGACCAGCTCCCGTCTCGCCGGGTTGCGCTATTTCCAGATCATTAAAGAGAAGCTCAAGGAGCGCGGCGCGGCCTACAAGGCGCTCTACGCCTTCTCTGATTTCGTCCACCCTGAAACCAACGCGGCGATCAGCGAACACTCGATTAACGAATTGAAGGACGGCGAGTTGATTGAGCAGCGCTTTGAGGGTGACGACTACCGCCTGATGATCGTGGCCAATAAGTTCCAGACCGGTTTCGACCAACCGCTACTGGCTGGCATGTTCCTCGACAAGCCGGTCGTGGACCGTAACGCCGTGCAGACGTTGTCTCGGCTCAATCGCTGCCACGAAGGCAAGGAGCCTGTCGTGGTCGTGGACTTCACCAACAACGCCAAGGCGATTCTCAAGGCCTTCGTCAAGTACCATCACTGACGAAGAGGCACTCTACATCAAGCAGGTCACGGATGAGAAAGCCGCCGACCTGGCCATTCGCAGCACGGTTACCGCCCACAGGGACGATCCTCTCTACCTCGAAGGCGCGTATCGCTGGCAGGTGAACGGCGAGATTCAGACCGCCTACGACGCGCGAGGACGCTACGAGGAACTGGCGGATCTCAAGTACACGGACACTGGCGGCATCTTCGACATCATGGCGGTCACCGTGATCCAGCACCATCTGTCAATCGCGGCCTGAGTCTATGAGCAAGACCATTCACCAGATGACTGAAGCCGACCGGCCGCGAGAGAAGCTGCTCCGGAAAGGGGCGGCGGCCTTGAGCGACCAGGAACTGCTCGCGGTTCTGCTTGGGAAGGGTACGCCAAGGATGGATGTCATGACCCTCGCCGGGAAGTTGGCGCGGGTCATTGATGAGAAAGGCCTGCTTGTTACGGCCGCAGACCTGACGCAGTTCGAAGGCGTGGGCGATGCGAAGGCTACCTTGATTCTAGCGGCGATCGAGTTTGCCCGTCGCCGCATCAAGCCGGAGGGCGCAAAGATCGCAGCCCCAGCGGATCTGCTGCCTCATATCCGGCATTATGCCGACCGGAAGCAGGAGCACTTTCTATGCGCCAGCATCAATGGTGCAAACGAGATCCTGAACATCCGCGTCGTTTCGATTGGCCTGATTGACCGGAGCCCGGTTCATCCTCGCGAAGTTTTTGCGGATGCGCTGTCCGACCGAGCTTCGGCTGTCATTGTCGCCCATAATCATCCGAGCGGAGGTGTTGAACCGTCGCAGAGTGACATCAACATCACCGCTCAGCTTAAAGCCGCGGGTGCAATCGTCGGCGTGGAGTTGCTGGACCACATCATCTTCAACAGGACTGGATACTTCAGTTTCTTGGAAGCCGGCAGGCTGTAGAAAGATTTGCCTTGCATACCAACTGGGGCGCCTGCCAAGTAATTTTAACGAGGCTCAATCGCGACAGCCCTTCAACATCAGCTGAGTTGAAGAGATTTGACAGCTAATTTTGGACTTGACTTTAATTTTAATGTCGAGCTAATGGTCACTTTGGATCGGATAGGGTGTTTTTGGTTAACAGGCTAACCACCCTGAGCAGTTAACACATTAGACCCCGAAGCTCATAAAACTTATCTACACAGGCTTTTGATCATGAACGGTAATGAAATCAGAGAAAAATTCTTAAACTTCTTCGCGGCCCGCGATCATCAGGTCGTCGGCAGCTCCTCCCTCGTACCCCACGACGACCAGACGCTCCTCTTCGTCAACTCGGGCTTGGTGCAGTTCAAGAAGGTCTTCACCGGCGAGGAGAAACGGGACTACGTGCGGGCCACCAGCTGCCAGCGCAGTGTGCGGGCCGGCGGCAAGCACAACGACCTGGAGAACGTCGGCTATACCGCCCGCCATCACACCTTTTTCGAGATGCTCGGCAATTTTTCCTTTGGCGACTACTTCAAGAAGGAGGCCATCGCCTATGCCTGGGAGTTCCTGACCAAGGTCCTCGAAGTGCCCAAGGACAAGCTGTGGGTGACGGTCTTTGATGATGACGACGAGGCCTTTGCCCTCTGGGAGAAAGCAGAAGGCCTGCTGCCGGGCCGTATTGTCCGCATGGGGGAAAAGGATAATTTTTGGGCCATGGGCGATACCGGGCCATGCGGGCCGTGCTCCGAGATCCACTACGATCAGGGGGCGGCGGCGGGTTGCGGCCGGCCGGAGTGTAAGCTCGGCTGTGACTGCGACCGCTTTCTTGAGCTCTGGAACCTGGTCTTCATGCAGTTCTATCGGGACGAGACCGGCACCATGACCCCCCTGCCCAAGCCGAGCATCGACACTGGCATGGGTCTGGAGCGGGTGGCCTCGGTCCTGCAGGGCAAATTGACCAATTACGACTCCGACATCTTCACCACCCTGATGGACCGCATATCGCACGTCTCAGGCGTGGCCTACGGGGCGGACCCGAAAAACGACACCGCCCTCAAGGTCATTGCCGACCATGCCCGGGCCACCACCTTTCTGGTGGCGGACGGGGTCTTGCCCTCCAATGAGGGCCGGGGCTACGTCCTGCGGCGCATTATGCGTCGCGCCATCCGTTATGGACGGAGCCTGGGCCTGACCAAGCCCTTTCTGGCGACGATTGTGGCGGCGGTGGTCCGGCAGATGGGCCATGCCTATCCCCACCTGACCGGCGCCGGGGAACTCCTGACCAAGGTGGTGACCAACGAGGAAGAGCGTTTCTTAGAGACCATCGACAATGGCCTGGCCATGCTGCACGAGGAGTTCGCCCGGTTGCAGGCCGGTGGCGAGAAGCTGGTGCCGGGGGACTTCATGTTCAAACTCTACGATACCTTTGGCTTTCCGGTGGACATTGTCCGCGACATGGCCTTGGAAATCGGCTATCAGGTTGATCAGGCGGGCTTCAACCAGGCCATGGACGCCCAGCGCCAGCAGTCCAGGAAATCCTGGAAAGGGGCCGCAGTCCAGATTGGTCAGGGTGTTGACCTGGCAGGTAAGGCAGGCCCCACCGAATTTTTGGGCTATGACAGCCGCGAGGCCAGTTCGACCATCAAAGTCATGCTGAACGAGGCGGGCGCGGAGATTGGCCGGGCCGAAGCAGGGCAGGGGGTGATGATCGCCTGCGGGGCGACGCCATTTTATGCCGAGTCGGGCGGTCAGGTCGGTGATACCGGCCAGATCACCGGCCCACTGGGCATTGCCCAGGTGCTCGATACGGTCAAGGCAACGGGCCAGGTGACCCTGCACAAGGCCCAAGTCGTCGCTGGCAGCCTGGCGGTGGGCGAGGCGGTGGACTTGAAGGTCAGTCCGGGGCGGCGTTGCGATATCGAGGCCAACCACAGCGCCACCCACCTCCTGCAGGCGGCACTCCGCAAGGTCCTTGGCGACCATGTCAATCAGTCGGGCTCTCTGGTCGAAGAAGGCCGGTTGCGCTTTGATTTCACCCATTTTTCGCCGCTGACCCCGGACGAGTTGGCCCAGGTCGAGGCCCTGGTCAATGAGGAGATTCGGGCCAATATCAGCCGCGAGACCCAGGTGATGGACCGGGAGACTGCCCAGAAGTCAGGGGCCACAGCCCTCTTCGGCGAAAAATATGAAGACAAGGTGCGGGTGGTGCGTTTTGGCGGGGTGAGCAAGGAACTCTGCGGAGGCAGTCACGTCGAGGCCACCGGCCAGATCGGGCTTTTTAAGATCATCTCCGAGACCGGTATTGCCGCCGGCGTCCGGCGTCTGGTGGCGGTCACCGGTCGGGCGGCCATGGACCGATATCACGAGTTGGAAAAAGCGCTAGAGGGCCTGGCCGAGACCATGAAGACGACGCCGGAAGAGCTGAGCGCCAAGCTAAAAACAATGCTCGCCCGGCAAAAGGAACTGGAACGGGAGGTCAGCCAACTGACCGCCAAGCTGTCCTTGTCCGGACTTGACAGTATTCTGGAGAAGGCGCGCGAGGTGCGGGGCATTAAGGTGGTCTGCGCCCAGATCGCACTTGATTCGCCGAAGACCTTGCGCGAGATTGGCGATCGGATGCGCGATGCGATTGGCAGCGGGGTGGTGGTGCTCGGCGGTGAACTGCAGGGTAAGGCGGCGCTTCTCGCAATCGTCACTCAGGACCTGACCCAGCACTGCCATGCCGGTAAGATCATCAAGGAGGTGGCTTCCTTAGTGGGCGGCAGCGGCGGCGGGCGGCCCGACATGGCCCAGGCCGGCGGCACCATGCCGGACAAAATGCCCGAGGCCCTGGCCGCAGTCTATGGTATCGTCGAGGCCCAAGTAGACGCCTCAAAATAAACAAAGCGTTCCCTGAGCGGAGTTCATCCTGAGCGAAGCCGAAGGGTCGAATGGAAGGATGTCGGTTGGTGAGCGGAGTCGAACCACGACCTGCCTGTCTGGGCAAGCAGCCAAATAGGGGTATATTTACTCATAAAATATTTATTTATTCTCGCAAGACTACACAAGATAAAATGTTGACAGGCCAATTTTTATCTGATAAGAAAATGCCTGATTTTTTGAATCGCCATTCATTTTTGGTCAAAGTCGAGCTGCGGACCAGGAAAGTACAATACCTTAAGGAGACTGTTGCATGATTACGATTGATCTCACCATGCCGATTCATGTCATCAATATGTTGCTTTTGATTGTGATAATGAATGCGGTCCTCTATCGGCCAATCCGCTCTATTTTGTTTGAGCGTGATAAAAAAATGACCGGTTTGGCCAAGGACATCGAGACCTTTGAAAAGAATTCCAACCTGCGGCTTGAAGAGTTCAACCGTAAATTGGCCGAGGCCCGCGCCAAGGCAAAAGCTGAATTTGAAACTGTTAAAGGCGCTGAGATGGCCGCCAGCAGTGAAAAACTGGCAGCCGCCCGCAAGGAGGCCGAGGCAGAAAAGGCCGGACAATTAAGCACTATTCATGGACAATTCACTGCCGCCCAGCAGACCCTCAAGGGGCAGCTCAATGAATTCGCCGGTGAGATGGCCAATAAGATTCTGGGGAGGGCTGTTTGATCATGAGTCTGAATACGAAAAAAACCAAAATCGCCTTGGTGGCGGCGGGCCTAGTTGTCCTGACCGCTGCCATTGCCTACGCCGAGAGTAAAGGCGGTGGCCATGGCGCGGCGTACAACCCCCTGTCCCACGAAAAGCTCATGGACCTGCTTTGGCGGACCACAAACTTCGTGGCGCTCCTGATCATCTTGGTCAAGTTTGGCTCTAAGCCCATTGCCAACGCCTTGGGCGGTCGCCGGATGGCTATTGCCAATCGCTTCGACGACTTGAATGCTCGCCGCAATGAGGTTGAGCAGTCGTACAAGAAATATGAAGAAAAACTGGGCCAGATTGATCTGGAGGTCCAGGCTATCCTGGAGAGCGCCAAGGCCCAGGGCGAATTGGAGAAGCAGAAAATTATCGATGAGGCGACGAGGGCGGCAGCCGATATCAAGCGCAAGGCAGAGCTCTCGGTGCAGTTTGAATTTGCCCAGGCCAAGCAGGCCTTGCGTGAGGAAGTTGCCGAGCAGGCAGCCGGGATGGCTGCGGCCTTGGTTCAGAAGAGTTTCACCGATGCCGATCAAAGCAAACTGGTGAGTGAATTTCTTGACAAAGTAGGTGCCCGCTGATGAAGAATTCAATCCTCGCCAATCGCTATGCCAAGGCCCTTTTTTCGGTGGCCCAGGAACAAAATGCCTTCGATGAGTACGCCAAGTCGTTAAACGAGATTACGGCGGCCATGACTCTTCAACCAGAGGTCAAGGATGGGGTGACCAATCCCATGTATCCGGTTGATGTCCGCTGCAAAGTCATGGCCCACATTGCTAAAGCTCAGGGCGCATCCCCGGTCATCACAAATTTTCTGGATCTGGTGATTTTGAAAAAACGGGCCGCCTTTCTGCCCGAAATCGCCGAGGCCTTCAAAGTTTTGATCGACAACCATCGCAATATTTGTCAGGGAACGGTGGTGACGGCCATGCCGCTCACCCAGGAATTAAATGATAAGCTACAGGCGACGCTGGAGAGACTCACCGGCAAGAAGGTCGTCTTAAGCACCAAAGTTGATCCGGCCATACTCGGCGGCATTATCGCCAAGGTCGGTGATTTAGTCTTGGATGGCAGCATCAGGAGCCAGTTGCAGGGGTTAATTGAATCCATTAAAGGGAGTGAATAAGCACAATGCAGATTAAAGCCGAAGAGATCAGTCAAATTATCAAGGGTCAGATCAAGGATTATGAAGCAAAAGTTGATCTGAGTGAAACTGGTACAGTAATCTCCGTTGGTGACGGTATTGCCCGTGTCCATGGCGTTGAGAACTGCATGGCTATGGAACTCCTTGAGTTTTCGAACGGAGTCCTTGGCCTGGCCCTGAACCTGGAAGCCGATAACGTTGGTTGCGCCGTCTTAGGCGAGGTCTCCGGCATCAAGGAAGGCGACCCCGTCAAACGTACCGGCAAGATTGCTGAGGTCCCGGTTGGTTCTGAGATGGAAGGCCGGGTCGTTGACGCAGTCGGTCATCCGATTGATGGCCAAGGGCCGATCAATGCCAAGGAATTCCGCAAGATCGAGGTGATTGCCCCGGGCGTTATCGCCAGAAAAGGCGTACATGAGCCCTGCTACACCGGGTTGAAGGCCATTGACGCCATGACGCCGGTCGGCAAGGGCCAGCGTGAGTTGATCATTGGTGACCGCCAAATCGGCAAGACCGCGGTCTGTGTTGACGCCATCATCGCCCAGAAAGAGACCGGGGTGCACTGCATCTATGTCGCCATCGGCCAGAAAAAATCCACCGTCGCCCTGGTGGTCGAGGCCCTTCGTAAGAACGGCGCCATGGCCTACACCACGGTCGTCGCCGCCTGCGCCTCAGACCCGGCACCGTTGCAGTACGTATCCGCCTTTGCTGGTTGCGCCATGGGTGAGTACTTCCGTGATAATGGCCAGCATGCCTTGATCATCTATGATGACCTCTCGAAGCAGGCGGTCGCTTATAGGCAGTTGTCGCTGCTCCTTCGTCGTCCGCCTGGACGCGAGGCCTTCCCGGGCGACATCTTCTTCAACCACTCACGTCTCCTGGAGCGTTCCGCCAAACTTAGTGACGCCTTAGGCGCTGGGTCGCTTACCGCCCTGCCGATCATTGAGACCCAGGCCGGTGACGTTTCGGCCTATATCCCCACCAACGTTATTTCAATCACCGATGGTCAGGTCTATCTGGAGCCCAGCCTGTTCTTCGCCGGTGTCCGTCCGGCCATCAACGTCGGTCTGTCCGTATCCCGCGTCGGCGGCGCCGCTCAGGTCAAGGCCATGAAGCAGGTGGCCGGCACCCTGCGGCTTGATCTGGCCCAATACCGCGAACTGGCGGCCTTCTCCCAGTTCGGTTCCGACCTTGACGCCGCAACCCAGGCCCAGTTGACCCGTGGCGCCCGTCTGGTCGAGATCTTGAAGCAGCCCCAGTATCAGCCGCTGCCCATGGAAAAACAGGTCACTATCCTCTTCGCCGGCACCAAGGGCCTGCTCGATACCTTGCCCGTTGATTCGCTCGGTAAATTCGAGAAGGAATTGTATGCCCATATTACGCATAAAGACCCCTCCATCTTCGCCACCCTGAAAGAGAAGCAAATAATCGACGCCGATCTACAGGCCAAGATGAGCAGCATTATCGGCGCCTTTGTTCAGGAGTTCAAGAGCGCTAACGGCATCAACTGATTGACTTAGGAAAACGACGATGGCCAGTCTTAAAGACGTAAAAAGCAAGATAGGCGGTGTCAAGAAGACAGCGCAGATCACCAGCGCCATGAATATGGTCGCCGCTTCCAAATTGCGAGGCGCCCAGGGCAAGATGGAACGGTTCAGACCCTATGCCGCTAAGTTCAATCAGGCCATGGGCAATCTCTCTTCCGGCATGGATTCGGCCCAATTTCCTTTGATGGAGGCCCGACCGGTCAAGACTGTAGAATTAGTTGTAGTGACTTCTGATCGGGGACTGTGTGGCAGTTTCAATGCCAATATCATCAGCAGCGCCGAGAAGTTGATCAAACAGTTAACAGCGGAAGGCAAAAAGGTCACACTTGTCTGCATCGGCAAAAAGGCGATAGGCCGGATGAAGAAGACCGGCCTGGTCCGCAAGCAGTACGCCGATATCATGGGCTCCTTTCAGATGTTCAACGCCAGGGCCATTGCCCAGGATGTGGCGGAGAACTTCTTAGGTGGCGGCGCCGATCAGGTGCAGCTCATTTATGGCGAGTTCAGGAGTGTGGCGGTGCAGAGGCCTAAGACGGTGCCTCTGCTGCCGATTCAACCGGCAGCAGAAGAAGCAAAGCCAGTCGCCGCGAACACTGGTGATTATATCTATGAGCCAAGC
Source organism: Pseudomonadota bacterium (assembly GCA_031400755.1). GTDB lineage: Bacteria > Desulfobacterota > Desulfobulbia > Desulfobulbales > VMSU01 > VMSU01. The sequence continues at coordinate 13,936 of JANNQL010000171.1, forward strand.
CCTGAGCAGATCATGGAAGTCCTGCAACCCCTCTATCTGAATGTCATGGTCTATCACTCCATGCTTGAAGTCTCGGCGGGTGAAAACGCGGCGCGGATGACCTCCATGGACAACGCCACCAAGGCCTGTAAAGACATGATTCACAGCCTCACCTTGGTTTACAATAAGGCGCGGCAGAGCAGTATTACCGCCGAGTTGATGGATATCGTCGGCGGCGCCGAGGCCCTGAAGGGTTGATTTATTAATTGTGGTCTGAGCCAAGTGGCCAGGTCAGCAAGATTCAATACAAGCGAGTGTTGAGGAGGCAGATTGCCAGATGAGTGCAGAGCAAACAGCAGGAAACATAGGTAAAATTGTACAGGTGATCGGACCTGTCGTCGATGTTGAATTTAGCGCCGGAAGTCTGCCGAAGATCGGCAACGCGCTGATGATCAGCAATCCAGGCATCAATGACGTGGTTGATAATCTGGTATGTGAGGTCGCGCAACACCTTGGTGACAATGTGGTGCGGACGGTTGCCATGGACCAGACCGATGGTCTGCGACGTGGCCAGGACTGCCGCGACTCCGGGGATTCGATTCGAATCCCGGTTGGACCTGCTACCCTAGGCCGGATCATGAACGTGGTAGGTCGGCCGGTGGATGGTCTTGGTCCCATCTCATCCGACAAAACCGCCCCGATTTTGAAACTCGCCCCCCCCTTTACCGATTTGGACACCGAGGTGCACGTCCTTGAGACCGGGATCAAGGTTATCGACCTGCTGGTTCCCTTCCCCCGTGGCGGCAAGATGGGTCTGTTCGGCGGCGCTGGTTGCGGCAAGACGGTTATCATGATGGAGATGGTTAACAACATCGCCATGCACCATGGCGGTATCTCTGTATTCTGCGGCGTTGGCGAGCGTACCCGTGAGGGCAACGATCTCTACCACGAGATGAAGGAATCCGGCGTTCTCCCCAAGGCGGCGCTGGTGTACGGCCAGATGACCGAGCCTCCCGGAGCCCGTTCTCGGGTGGCCCTGACCGGCCTGTCTGCGGCTGAATATTTCCGCGATGAGGAAGGTCAGGACGTGTTGTTCTTCGTCGACAACATCTTCCGATTCACCCAGGCTGGTGCCGAAGTATCGGCGCTCCTCGGTCGTATCCCGTCGGCGGTTGGTTATCAGCCGACCCTCGGTACTGACCTTGGTGAGCTTCAGGAGCGCATCACCTCCACCACTAAGGGATCGATTACCGCTGTTCAGTGCGTTTACGTACCGGCGGACGACCTGACCGACCCGGCCCCGGCCACCACCTTTGCCCATCTGGACGGCACCGTCGTACTTTCCCGGCAGATCGCCGAGCTTGGCATCTATCCGGCGGTTGATCCGCTCGACTCGACCTCTAGAATCCTTGATCCTAATGTCGTGGGCGAGGAGCACTATTATGTAGCGCGTCAGGTGCAGCAGACCCTGCAGAAATATAGGAATCTGGCCGATATTATCGCCATTCTTGGTATGGACGAGTTGTCTGAAGAAGATCAGCTCACCGTCAACCGGGCCCGTAAGATGCAGCGGTTTCTGTCCCAGCCCTTCTCGGTTGCCGAGGTCTTCACCGGCATGGCGGGAAAATTCGTCAAGGTTGCCGATACAGTCCGCAGCTTTAAGGAGATCCTGGAAGGCAAGCACGATGCCATACCTGAGACTGCTTTCTATATGGTCGGCTCCATTGAAGAGGCCATTGAAAAGTCCAAAAAACAAAACTAGATCTTATTCAGCAAAAGCCGAAAAACAGGCTTGAGTATCTCAACTGTAACTGTTCAGCAGTGCCGCAGATGCGCGGAATAGGGCTGCGAGCTATAGGTAGTCTATGCGAGCGGTCTATGACAAAGCAGATGTGGTGCTGCTGGGCAGTTACCAAAACTAAGGAATTCCGATGGCGGATAGAATACAGCTTGAAGTCGTGACCCCGACTGGCCCGGTGGTCAGTCAAGAGGTTGATATAGTGACCGCACCTGGGGTTGATGGTGAGTTTGGTGTCCTGGCCAATCATGCCCCATTTCTGAGTACGATCAAAATTGGTTCGTTGACCTATAAACAGGGCAATACTACTGAGGTGTTCATGGTCAGCGGTGGCTTCTGCGAGGTCTCAAACAACAAGATCACTTTTCTGGTTGAGGCTGCTGAACGGGGGCGTGATATTGATGTGGAACGTGCCTTGCGTGCCAAGGAACGGGCTGAAAAGCGTTTGGCCGCAGCGCAGAGGAAGGAAGAAAACATCAGCCAAACCCGTGTGGAGGCCGCTTTGCAGCGATCATTGGCCCGGCTCAAGGTAAGTCAATCAGCTAAATAATCAGTTTCCCCATACATAAAGTAAAAAAGCCGCACCCTGTTCCAAAAGGTGCGGCTTTTTAGTATTGAGCGGAGCAGGGGGGCTTTATTTTTCAGCCAGATTAGCCTCCACGACAAAATCGCCATAATCGGTTGAGAATGGAATGACGATGGTCGGGGCCTCGGTGAAATAAGCGATTTCTATTCCTTTGCCGGTGATCATGGTGGGGGTGGACAGGTCAAATTTGTGGTTTAATTTGGCCAATTGGGCCTTGGCCCCGCCGCAGATCATGTTAGTCAATTCACCGACTGCATCGATGATATCGGCGTCAATTTTTTCCTTTGGTTCCTCGTAAAGCATATTAGCAACGATTCTGAGGATGCACGACTCGGAGAAACTTAAGACCATGCAGCCGCTGATGGTCGAGGATGCCATGCCGATAATGCCGGTGATGGCGCCGTAGGAGTACTTGTCCTCCTTGAGTGAGGGCTTATTGGCCTTGACCGCGGTCTGACACATGGTCTCCAGCACATTTTTAGTCGCAGAGAGAAAGGGATTGATAAATTCAACTTTCATGGGCCATCCTGTTTGTTTTTTGTTGAAGATAATCGGCAGGAATTAAGTCGGTGGACCAGAATCGACCGTACGATTATTTAGATATGATATTAGGCTATAAAAAAAAATCTAACTTGTCCAGAAATTAAAGGTTTTTCGAGAGGGAAAGATGAAAGCATCTGAAAGAATGGCCATTCCGCGCCATAAACCAGTGGAACTGAGCCCTGCAGTACGGGTCAAAAATTTTGACGAGGTGGTCTTTAATTTCGCTGAAGCGACCGCCATGCAGGAGGCGGACCGCTGCCTACAGTGCAAGAAACCAACCTGCCGGGTCGGTTGCCCGATCCATAATGAGATCCCTAAATTTATCGGCCTGCTCCGCGATGGCAAGATTGAAGAGGCCTATTGGGCCATCCGCGAACAGAGTTCCTTGCCGGCTGTCTGTTCCAGGGTCTGTCCGCACGAGTTTCAGTGCGAAGGCCATTGCGTGCGGGCCAAGAAGGGTGAGGCCGTTTCCATCGGCATGCTGGAACGTTACATTGTCGATTGGATGGTGCAGCATGATAAGCCGATGAGCATGGCCTGCGCCCTGCCCAATGGCAAAAGGATTGCCATTGTCGGTTCCGGGCCGGCGGGGATGACGGTTGCCTTTTATCTGGCCCATTTGGGCTATAGCTGCACCATCTTTGAAACCCTGCCGGTGTTGGGGGGGATGCTGGCCGTCGGCATCCCGGCCTATCGCTTACCCCGCGACATTATCATGGCCGAATTTGACGCCTTGAAGAATTGCGGGGTTGATATTGTCACCAATGTCAGAGTCGGTCTGGATAAGTCCTTGAGTCAACTGAAAGACGAAGGCTTTGCCGCAGTATTTTTGAGCCCTGGCGCCCATGCCAGCCGCAAACTGGGTATCGAAGGCGAGGACTTGGCCGGGGTCTCGCATGGGGTTGATTACCTGCGGGAGGTCAATCTAGGCAGGGAGGTTAATCTGGGCCGTCATGTCGTGGTCGTCGGCGGCGGCAATGTGGCCATCGATGTCGCCCGCACGGCGCTGCGCACCGGCTCCGACCAGGTCTTTATCCTCTACCGGCGGACCAAGGCCGAAATGCCGGCGGCCAAGGCCGAGATCCATCATCTGGAGGAAGAGGGCGTTAAGGTCGAATACCTGGCCGCCCCCATCAAGATCCACGGTGAAAATGGCCGGGTCAAAAAAATCGAATGCCTGCGCATGCGGCTCGGCGAGTGTGATGCCTCGGGGCGCTGCCGGCCAGTGGTGATTGAGGGCTCGAACTTCATGATTGAGGCCGACGCCATTATCGCGGCCATCAGTCAAGACGTTGATGCCGGCGCCAGTCGAGGTACCGCTATCAACATGAGTAAGTGGGGAACCTATGTGGTCGATGAAGAGACCCTGCAGACCAGTGTCCCCTGGATTTTTGCCGGCGGTGACGCAGTGCTTGGGCCCCAGACTGCGGCCAAGGCCGTCTATCAAGGCAAGGTGGCGGCTGAGTCCATCCACCGTTTTATTGAAGGCAAGGACATGAAGGCTGGTCGGGAGGTGTTCACTATAGCCTGACCAAGAGTCTCACCCAATCCTGCAACGCCCCACTGGCCGTAAGGTCAATGGGGCGTTGTTATTTTGGAGGACTACAGTCTGGCCATGGTGAGGGATGAAGAGTAATTGGCCACCCCCGCCGTGATGTGGTCGGCAAGCGCCTCCAGGTACTGGTCCTCCTGGAGACGCTGGGCCTCCAGCGGGTTGCTGATAAAGGCAATTTCGGTGAGGATGGACGGCATCTGAGCGCCGATCAGGACGATGAAGGGAGCGGTTTTGACGCCGTGGTTGGTGATGCCGGGGTAGGCCTTGCAGAGGCCGGACACCATGTTGTTCTGGACGATGCCAGCCAGACGGGCGGACTCGTCCTTCTTGGAGTTTTGCATCAGGCTGCTCAGGATGTTCTGCAGGTCACTGATCTGGCGGGTGGATGAGGCGTTTTCCAAGGCGGCCAGCCCGCGGTCCGCTTCGCTGGCGGCCAGGTCAAGGTAGTAGGTCTCGATCCCTTGGGCCTGGGGGGATGGGGCGGCGTTGGCGTGGATTGAGATGAACAGGTCGCCGCCCTTGGTGTTGGCGATAGCGGTCCGTTCCTCAAGGGGGATAAAGACATCGGTCTTGCGGGTCAGGACTACCTCGACACCCATCTTGGCGCCGATCTGCCGGGCCACTTTTTTGGCGACATTGAGGACAATGTCTTTTTCGCGCAGACCGTTTATCCCGATAGCGCCTGGGTCCTTGCCGCCATGGCCCGGATCAAGCACTACCCGTTTGATGCCGAGGCCAAGCTGTTGGGCCAGGGAGGGCGGCGCTTTGAGTTTTGGAGTCGTGTTGGCGCCTTTATTTTTGCTGGTCGGCAGCACGGTGCTGGCCGCAGCAGGGAGTGGTGGCAGTTTGGCGTCGGCGGTGCCTTTGACGTCAATGATGATCCGGAAGGGGTCGTCCAAATTAAAAATTTTATAATCGGCGATGACTAAGGTGTCTAGGACCACGCGGACGGTATTTGGATCAAATTGGGCGCTGCGCATCCGTTGCAGCAAGCCGTCGGTGATCGGGATGGCCTGTTGCAGGTCGCGGGCGATGGCGCATTTTTGCAGATCGACATAGAGGCGTTTCGAACTGGCGTCGTCGTCTTTTTTGAGCTGATGGCCCTGGTAGTCTACCGGTGCCGTGGTCTCGATGACTACCCGGGTGTAGTTTTCTGTGGACCAGTGACGGACGCTGACAACTTCAGCGGGCCGTAGTTTGCCTCCCGTGGGCGGCGATGCCGAGGGGGAGGCAGGATTTGTTTTGTCGGGTGTGGGCTGAGCGTTTGGCCCCTTCTCCTTGGCTGGTGGTGGGCTGGTCTGGGCAAAGAGGGCCGATTTCAATTTTGACAGTTGGGTTTTGGCCTGAGTGGCCAGATCACCTTTGGGATAGACGGCAACCAGCTTGGCCAAAAGGAGGGCGGCACTCTTTGAGTCACTCAGTTCTTCAGCATGAATTGTGGCGGTGCGGTAGAGGGCGTCATCGGCCAAGCTGTGCTGGGGAAAGAGGGTGACCACGTCGTCATAATAGGACAGGGACTCGTTCAAGTCCTCTTTGTTGCTGAATTTTTTGTAGATCTGTAGATAGAAGTCGCCTTGGCTGAGCAGGGTGTTAGGGGCCGATGGGTGGTAGGGATCAATTTCATAGGCACGCTGAAAGGCCTTGGCGCAGAGGAGCCAGTTCTGACGGTCCTTGGCCAGGGTAGGGCTGAATTCCAGGGCATGGTAACGGTCCAGAGCCAGACTGGAGGCCTTGGTCACCGACTTGTCCTTGTCCGCCTTGGCAGGTGGGGAAGGGGCCTTGACGTAGGCCACCTTGACAGGGGCCGTCTTGACAGGGGCCGTCTTGACGGGCTTGTCTGCTTTGGCGGGTTCGGCGGCATGACCGGGGCCAGCCACCAGCATCAGGGCCAGGATCAGAAGAAGGCCCAGCCTGGTCAGGCTGATGTGGAAGCAGTGCTGCATGGTCGAGACTCAGGTTGTCGATGCAAGGTTGAAAAAAACTACTCTAAATTAGGCTGTAGTCTGAAGGCTATTAGGCGCACAACAAACGTTACCCATCGTGCTTTCTGTTGCTAAGACCCTAAACACCTTCAGCCTATACCCCTATGTATTAACTAACGCTCAAGGCCTTCAGTTCATAAATCAGGGTCAGGGCCTCAATGGGGGTCAGGCGGTCCGGTTCGATGCCGTCGAGTTTGAGATGGATCGGGTCGTTGGCCGCCGCAAATAAAGGCAATTGACAGGGGTGGTCCGGCTCTTTGATGGTTGAGCTTTGCGCAATGTTCGGCTTACCATACTGGTTTAATTCGCCTTTTTCAATATTATGTAGCAATTCTTTGGCCCGGGCAATGACCGGGGCTGGCACCCCTGCTAAAGCGGCGACCTGGATGCCGTAACTGCGGTTGGTGCCGCCGGTCAGGAGCTTGTGCAGAAAAATAATACTGTTGTTCCATTCCCGCACCCCGATATTGAAGTTTTTGATGCGGTGGTTGGTGATGGCCAGTTCGGTCAGCTCGTGATAGTGGGTGGCAAAGATGGTCTTGACGCCGCGGCCGTTTTTGTTGACCAGGTCCTCGGTCACCGCCCAGGCGATGGCCAGACCGTCGAAGGTGCTGGTGCCGCGGCCGATCTCGTCCAAGATGACCAGGCTTTTTTCGGTGGCGTTATTTAAGATATTGGCCGTCTCATTCATCTCCACCATGAAAGTCGACTGGCCCTGGCGCAGGTTGTCCATGGCCCCGACCCGGGTGAAGATGCGGTCCACCACGCCGATTTTGGCCATCGCCGCCGGCACAAAGCTGCCGACCTGGGCCATGAGGACGATCAGCGCCGTCTGCCTGAGCACGGTGGATTTGCCCGCCATGTTGGGGCCGGTGATGATCAGGACCTCGCTTGTCGTCTGATCGAGACGGACATCGTTCGGGACAAAGCGGCCAGGCGGCAGCGAGACTTCGATGACCGGGTGCCGCCCCTCTTCAATGATGATCTCCTCGCTGTTATCGACCTGGGGCCTTACGTATTTGAGCTTGCGCGCCGCCTCGGCCAGGCAGCACAGGAAATCAAGCTGGGCCAGGTGGGCCGCAGCTTTCAGGACACGGGCGCTGTGGCTGGCAATCGTTCGGCGGATGCCGGTGAACAGCTCGTACTCCAGGTCCACTCGTTTTTCCTGGGCGCCGAGGACCTTGGCCTCAAACTCCTTCAACTCCGGGGTAATGAAGCGTTCGGCATTGGCCAGGGTCTGCTTGCGGATGAAGTAGTCCGGGACGTTGGCCTGCTGGGCTCGGCTGACCTCCAGGTAATAGCCAAAGACGCGGTTGAAGCCGATCTTCAAGGTACTGATGCCGGAGCGTTCCTTTTCAAAATTTTCCAGGTCGAGGATCAGCTTTTTGCCATCGGTGAGGATGGTGACGATCTCGTCTAATTCCGGATTAAAGCCGCTCTTGATCAGATGCCCGTCGCGCAGGGTGATGGGCGCGTCTTCCCTGATGCTCTTCTCGAGTAAGTCGAAGAGGTCGGGCAGGGCGTCAAGGTCTAAAGCGATTTCGGCCAGGATATTGGCCTGCTCCCCGGCCAGCCTGTCTTTCAGCAGGGGGAGTTGGGCCAGGGAGTGCTTGAGGGCGGTCAGGTCGCGGCCATTGCCGCTGCC
>JANNQL010000172.1:0-16416 GCA_031400755.1 Pseudomonadota bacterium
CGATGCTCACAGATCCGGCGCTCGATGCTGGTCGGCATGAATTCAACACCAATACCATTTTGGGAAGGGTGCTGTCGCCGGAAGAGTTCCTGCGCCGCAGGGCTGCGGGTGAATGTATTCCGCCGACTCGAGAGATTTTTCCCTTTGTAATCGGCTCCATGTCCTTTGGCGCCTTGTCGCCTAACATGTGGCTTGGCCTGCTTCAGGGCGTGGCCTATTGCAACGAGGTCCTCGGCATTCCGGTGGTCATGGCCACGGGCGAGGGTGGCTGTCCGCCCTGGGTTCTGAAGAGTCCTTTCCTTAAATATATCATTCTCCAGATCGCTTCCGGCTATTTCGGCTGGGACGAGATCATCCGCGCCATCCCTGAGATGCAGTGCGACCCGGCCGCCATCGAGATCAAGTACGGCCAGGGTGCCAAGCCCGGTGACGGCGGACTCCTTATGTGGTTCAAGGTCAGCAAACTCATTGCCCGTCTGCGCGGCGTGCCGGAGGGGGTCGATCTGCCCTCGCCGCCCGTGCATCAGACCCTCTACTCCATTGAGGAGAGCGTCATGAAGATGATCCAGACCATGTCCATGGCCTGGAACTTCCGGGTGCCGGTCTATCCCAAGATCTCCGGCTCGACCTCGGCCAAATCGGTGTTGAACAACCTGGTCCGTAATCCCTACGCCTCGGGCCTCTTGATCGACGGCATCGATGGCGGCACCGGCGCCGCCTACAACATCAGCATGGACGCCACCGGTCACCCCATCGCCTCCAATGTGCGGGCCTGCTATCTCGACCTGGTGGCCCAGGGTAAACAGAACGAGATCCCGATCTTTGCAGCGGGCGGCATCGGCAAGAACGGCAACCCGGTCCAGAACGGCATGGCGCTGATCATGCTCGGCGCCTCCGGCGTCCACATGGGCAAGTACATCATGCAGGCCGCCTCCGGCTGCCTGGGCAGCGAGAAGAACCGCTGCAATGTCTGCAACCTAGGGATCTGCCCCAAGGGCATCACCAGCCAGAACCCCAAGCTCTACCGCCGGCTCGACCCGGACCAGGTGGCCCAGCGGGTGGTTGACGTGTTCATGGGCCTCCGCATCGAAATGAAAAAGATCATGGCCCCCTTGGGTCGTTCCCAAAGCCTGCCCATCGGCATGTCAGACGCCTTGGGCATCTCTGACAAGGATGTGGCGGATCTCTTACAGATTAAATATATTTGCTAGGGAATCGGTGGATGCGTAGAGTACGCCACCATTTATCTTAGATAAGGAGTATAGAAGTGAAAGGCGAGAACACGAATGCCATCACAGTCAAAGGGATAGACGCCAAGGGTCAGCGGCTCAGCTCCAAAGATTTTGAGGAACTGGTGCAGGCGGCCTTCAAAGAGTCCACCCACCTGATCCTGGAGTCCTATGGCCAGCACAATGTTGGCGGACGTCTGCTTGGGGCGAAAGATCCGATCACCATTTCGATCAGCGGACCGGTCGGCCAGCGTCTGGGCTGCATGGGGCGTCCAGGCACCAGCATAGTCTGCCATGGCCCGGCCTCGGACGATGTCGGCTATCTCAATATCGGCGCCGATATCGTGGTGCTGGGCCACGCCAGCAACGGCGTCTGCAACGCCATGGCCGAAGGCCGGGTGATGATCAAGGGCTCCATCGGCGCTCGGGCCCTGACCATGACCAAATGGAACCCCGACTACCAGCGTCCGCAGCTTTGGGTCCTGGGCTCAGTGGGTGACACCTTTGCCGAGTTCAACTGCGGCGGCATCGGCGTCGTCTGCGGAGTTGAGCCGAAGTCCAAAAATATCCTGGGCTACCGGCCCTGCGTCGGCATGGTCGGCGGTTGGATCTATTTCCGCGGCCAGACCGACGGCTCCTACTCCAAGACCAATGTCAAGGAAGTCAAGCCTGACGACGGGCAATGGCAGTGGCTGCTGGACAGGATGCCGGAGTACCTGAAGTCCATCGGCCGTGAGGACCTGACTCCCACTCTGTCGGTGCGGGACGAGTGGAAGATGCTGATCGCCATCACCCCCCAGGAACGGGCCTTAATGTTCAGCGGCCCCATACCAATGCACGAGTTCCGGGCCAAAGTCTGGGACAAGGGCTTGGGCGGTGACCCCCTGCGTGACCTGGCCCCAGGGCTTGACCGCTCCCCCATCGGCATCATTGAGACCGGCGACCTGCGTCGTAAAAAGCCCTATTGGGCCAATCGGGAATCCGCTGCCCCCTGCTCCTTTTATTGCCCGGTCCACATCCCCACCATCGACCGCCTCCGTCTGCTGCGCGACGGCAAAGGCCAGGAGGCCTACAACCTGATCCTGTCCTACACCCCTTTCCCGGCCTCGGTCTGTGGCGCCATCTGCCCCAACCTCTGCATGGAGAATTGCTCACGCCAGGTGGTTGACAGCCCAATTGATGTCGCCCTCCTGGGACGAGCGGTGCTAGGCGCCGCCGCCCCGGCCTGTAAGCCGGCCAACGGCAAGAAGGTCGCCATCATCGGCGGTGGTCCGGCCGGCATCAATGCCGCCTATCAGTTGGCGCGGGCCGGGGTTGAGGCCCATATCTTCGAGATAGACAACCAGTTGGGCGGCAAACTGGCCCAGGTCATCCCCTGGGAGCGCCTGCCCATGGCCACCTGGCAGGCCGAAATTGACCGTTTTATGAACATGGAGCATGTTAATGTCCATTTCGGGATCGATATGACGGCTGCAAAGTTTGCCGAGTTGCAGAAGGAATACGATTATGTGGTGGTTGCCGTCGGCACCCACGAACCCCGCAAGATCCCCTTCCCCGGTCACGAACGGGTCATCCCGGCGCTGGATTTCCTGAAGGCCGGCAAGAGTGACACCCCCATGCCAGTCGGCAAACAGGTGGTGATCATCGGCGCCGGCAATGTCGGCTGCGACGTGGCCTGTGAGGCATACCGCCTGGGTGCCCAGAGTGTGACGCTCGTCGATATCCAAAAACCCCTGGCCTTTGGTAAGGAGCGCAAGTCCGCTGAGGCCTTGGGCGCCACCTTCAAATGGCCGGTGATGACCAAGGAGGTCACCGATGCCGGCCTGATCGACAACCAAGGCAACCTGATCCCGGCCCAGACCGTGATCATCTCCATCGGCGATATCCCAAAACTCAACTTCCTGCCCGATACGGTTGAGTGCCTGAAGGTGGGCGGCGCCAGTTGGGTCAAGTCCGACAAGGCCGGTCGTACCTCGGATGCCAAGATCTTTGCGGTGGGCGATGTCGAGCGGCCAGGTCTGGCCACCAACGCCTTAGGGGCCGGCAAGAACGCCGCCGATGCCATAATCGCCGAAATCGAGGGCCGCGAATGGCAGCCATTCTCCAAAAATGTCATCCCGCTGGCCAAACTCACCGTGGCCCATTATATCCCGGAGCCAGTCCCAGTTCACACCCCGGAGGCGCAAGCCGACAAGTGCTTGAGCTGCGGCACCTGCCGCGACTGTCACCTCTGCGAGACCATCTGCCCGACCAATGCCATCAGCCGTAGGGAATTGCCGGAAATCGATTCATACGAGTACATATCCGACAACGACAAGTGCATTGCCTGCGGCTTCTGCGCCGACACCTGCCCCTGCGGCGTCTGGCTGATGCGGAGTTTTTAATACTTCAAAGGTATTCCCGGTCGAGGTATTGCGGCCACAAAAAAAGGCAGTCTGATTTCAGGCTGCCTTTTTTTGTGGCCACTGTCTGCCAAATGAAACGATTGATCTTAAGTTACAATTTTACATAATTTCATGATAAAGAAGATAACAACATGAAGAAATTACTATTTATTTTTGTCCTGCCAATACTCTTTACAGGATGTGTTCTGCTTAATCCAAAAGAGGCTGTTCACGATTACCAAGACAAGAATCTTGGCATTGAGGAACGGGTTGAGGATTTACTCAGGCGGATGACGCTTGAAGAAAAAATCGCCATGCTCGGCGGGGCAGGTTTTGAGACAACAGCAATTAAACGACTTGGTATTCCGTCACTTAATATGACGGACGGACCGCTTGGTGTGCGCTGGGGAAAAGCAACCGTATTTCCTTCAGGAATTTTGATGGGCGCGACCTGGGACCCGGAACTCATTGCAAAAGTCGGTAGAGCGATTGGGGCAGAGACAAAGGCAAAAGGACGACACGTCATTCTCGGTCCTTGTGTAAACATAGCCCGCCTGCCAATGGCCGGAAGAAACTTTGAAAGTTTTGGCGAAGACCCCTACTTAACTTCACGCATTGCAGTTCAATACATAAATGGTGTCCAAAAAGAAAATGTCGTAGCAACCGTTAAGCACATTGCCGCAAACAACCAGGAATATCAACGTGATTATGTCAATACAATTGCCGATGAAAGGGCCTTAAATGAAATTTATCTTCCTGCTTTTAAAAGCGCTGTAGAAGAAGCAAATGTTCTTGCCGTCATGTCGGCTTACAACAAACTAAATGGGTATTACTGCAGTGAGAATAGCTACCTGTTGCTCGACAGACTAAAGACTGAATGGAACTTCAAAGGACTAGTGATGTCTGATTGGGGTGCTGTGCATAATACAATTGAGACCTTTAACAGTGGCCTCGACCTGGAAATGCCCAATGGGAAACATCTTAATCAAGAAAATTTATTGGATGACATAAAGAATGGCACGTTAAGCGAAACAACGCTTGACGATAAAGTCAGAAGAATTACCAGGGTAATGTTTACTATAGGATTGTTTGATGATTACAAATTCGATTTCACCAAACTAAACAACGATGAGCATAAAATGCTTGCTGCTGATGTTGCAAAATCAGGAATCGTTTTATTAAAAAATGATAAGACGATTCTCCCCATTGATATTAACAAAATAAAATCAATTGCCTTGATCGGGTCAAGCAGCAAGGTTGCACAAACAGGCGGGGGCGGCAGTTCACTGGCCTCTCCTTTTCATTCTGTAAGTCCTCTGGAAGCCATTCGCGATAAAATTGGTGATAAAGTAAAAATTAATTTTGCCCAAGGCTGTCTGCTTGAGGGCGATACAAATCCAATAGAATCGAAATTTTTATTTACAGATAAAAACGGCCAGGAGAGCGGGCTTGCCGCAGAGTACTTTCCAAATAAAAACCTGGAAGGCACGCCGACAAGATCTCACATAGATAAACAGGTAAATTTCGCGTGGGAGGAAGGCCCTCCCGCCACCGATTTTCCTGAAGACAACTTTTCGGCCAGGTGGACCGGTTATGTTAAAGTCGACAAACCTGGGCGTTATACAATTGATGTGGCCAGCGATGACGGTAGCCGCCTGTACTTTGAAGATGAACTTGTGATTAATGAATGGAACGACCATGGTCTCACGATCCATTCATTTACCACAGATTTTGAAGCAAACAAATTTTACAAAATTAGGCTTGAATACTACGAAAATGTTGGCGGTGCCGCCATTAAGCTTGGCTGGCGACGCCCAAGTACTGACCTCCTGACCGAAGCAATCAATGCCGCAAAAAATTCTGATATTGCAATTGTCTTTGCCGGCACAAGTTACAGTTACGAAAGCGAAGGTTTCGACAGGAAAGACCTTGTGCTTCCTAGCGACCAGGATACGCTTATAAAAGAAGTTTCTAAGGCAAATAAAAATACAATCGTTGTCCTGACAACCGGTTCGCCAGTGGTGATGGATAAATGGGTTGACAATGTCAGCGGCTTGCTTGAAGCATGGTTTGCAGGTGAACAGGCAGGAAATGCGATTGCAGAAATTCTTCTTGGTGAAACAAATCCTTCTGGTAAACTGCCAATGACTTTTCCTAAACGCTGGGAGGACTGTTCGGCGTTCGATTCCTATATGAAAGAAGACAAAAAGACAACTTACTCAGATGGAATTTATGTTGGCTATCGTCACTTTGAAAAATATAAGATAAAGCCTCTCTTCCCTTTCGGATTCGGATTATCTTACACAACATTTCAATACAGCGATTTAAAACTATCATCAAAAGAAATGGATAAGAACGGCAGGTTGACTGTAAGTTTTGCCATTAAGAATACTGGACAAGTCAAAGGTGCAGAAGTAACTCAGCTTTATATTAAGAATATGACTGCATCCATCGATCACCCTGAAAAAGAATTGAAGCGATTTGAAAAAATAAACTTAAACCCAGGAGAGAAAAAAATGATCGAATTTGAAATTGACGAAAAGGCCTTAAGCTTTTTTGATCCTACTAAAAAAACCTGGGTTGCAGAAGTTGGTGAGTTTGAAGCACTTGTCGGAAGTTCATCTGATAGTATAGAACTAAAGGGTAAATTTAATTTAATACAATAATCTTAAGTGGCCGCATCAGGGGGCTACTCCCCAAAAAGGCAGGATTTAAGTTTGTCGAATTCACCTGCCTTGGTCCAGACAAATTTCTCCCAGAACAGCGTGTCAATCTTGCCATAATTCCGTCCGGCATGACGGGCCAGAAAGTCCTTAAAATTTTGCGGGCCGCTGTTATATAGGGCATACGTTGCCCGGGCTAGGCCTTCCTCATTCAGAAGGCTGCCCGTCGCCTTTTTGAGGGCGTAATCAGACAGATACATCCGCAGTATCTCGCTACCGGCCTTGATGTTGTATCTGGGGTCCCAGCGCAAGGCGTCAATCCGGTAAAGACCCCGCCAGACCCGCTCATTGATCTGCATTAACCCTACCGAAGTGTTGTTCCAAGAGCGCAGATAGGTCATTTTGCCATTCTTAACCTTAAACTGACGAAAGCAACTCTCCTGCCAGGCCGTGGCCTGCAAAATCTCTTCAAAAAGATCGCGGCGCTCGGCAGAAAGCGTACCGGTGTCCACGACATGTCTGACTTCCTCTTGCAGCAGGGAGCGGACCATCTGCTGATAGGCATCAAAATTCGACATATCCACCAACCATGGCTTGAGCGCCAGCATGTCGACCGACGGTAGTTCTGCGGCAAAGGCGGATCTGGGAAAGAAATCAAACCATGTGGAAGCATGAAGCAATGATGTGACTTTTTCATCCATGCCCCCGGCGCCGCTGATGGTTTGAATATCCACTTCCTCGTCTGGAAAGATCTGGCTTGGAACATCCAGAGGCGGGCCGAAGCCAAGCATCTCCCTGAGGGCTGGATCCACAGCAAAGGAATAATCGAGATTCACCGCTCGGCCATCTTCAGCCAGCAGACGGGCCAGGCGGATGAGTCCGTCCCGGGATATTTCAAGCCCCAGAGTCGGTCCGAGCTTATCTAGTGCCGCCAAGGCATCGCCAGCGGACAAGTAAACCAGGAAGGACAAAGGTGCGACGGACGGATCACGGGCCAGATACTTGCGGAATAGCGGCGAGAATCGTTCCCAGGCGGTTATAAATTGCATGCGGACCATATCAAGGCCAGGGTCGGTTTGGTCGGAAGCCAAGGCCGCCACGAGTTGATAGCGGGTCGCGAGCAGGGTCTGCAAGATGTCGGCCCGTTCCTGGTCGTCAAGGCCGAACTGACCGAGGCGGCCTATCTGGTTGACCAAGAAGGCGTCACATACCTCCCAGCTCCGGACAAACCGTTCCATCTCTTCGGCGGAAAGGTGTTTTTCCACAGGGGCAGGTGGTCCTGTCGGCTGATCGGTTTCAACCTCCATGAGCAGCTCAACGCTGTAAAATTCAGGTCTGGCCTCAATCTTGCCGGGTCTTATACTCTGCAACCACTTGGAGATCCTGGGTTGGGCCTCCGCCTCAAAGAACAGGGGCAGCATGTCGCGCAATTCCTGAACCGGCGTTGACAGGTTGACAGCGACTTGGTCCAGACGACCGAAAAGCCTCTCCCGGACTAGCTCCAACACTTGCGCAGACGCGATGGAAGACTCTCCGGCCAGGGTGGTGAATCGCAAATCTTCCGTCTGAAAACGCAGTGTCCAGTCGGAAACATCCAGATGGACCTTCAGGAGGACATCAATGCGGCCGTCCAGTTCAATGGGCATACGACAGCTGTCGAGCAATGGCAGACCCATCTTGAGCGTCACCTGGGCCTTGAGCCGGAGAGCGCCGTTTTCTGGAAAAATTTCAGGATCTTGCAGTTTTAGGAACTGGCAGCCTCCATTCTCGTCAATGACGACAGCTGCTCCCCCTGGGTCGGTGAATGCCTGTTGCACAAAAAAGGCGCGGATAAGGGAATAGTCCAGTTTGATGGGGAGAACCGTGGTGGAGGCGACCGCCGACTGCACGCCAGTCGGTAGAATCAGCCAGACAACGAGGCACAGACGAACGAAAAAATGCGGCATAAGCAAGACCCTTTGTAAAGTATTAGCTTTTAAAAAGGATGCACCAGGCAAAGCACCAGAGAACGCAAAGATTAGGCCTGGCACTCAGGCATCAAAGAGGAAATGGGGTCTGACTTTGCGATCTCGCCTTTTGTGGGCCATGTGTCCGGCGGCGGAGTCTATCAGGCAGACAGCTGTTCAGAATCCCTGACCCCGAGGGACTCGTAGATTTTCAAGGTTTCCTTCGAATTATTCAAGGTATAAAAATGGATGCCGCGCACCGCGTTATCAAGCAGATCTCTAACCTGCTCGCTGGCCCAATGAACTCCGACCTTGGCGACATATTCATCGCTGTCGGCCCGACTCACTGCCTTAAGTAATCTGGCAGGTATTCTTGAGCCGGCAGCCAGTTCCGCCATACGGATCATACCATGTCGGGTCGTGATCGGCATGATGCCAGCTATAATCGGCACCCTGATCCCAGCCAGTTCGCAACGTTCACAAAAATCATAGAAATCGCGGTTATCAAAAAAAAGCTGGGCGACCACATAATCAGCCCCGGCATCGACCTTGGCCTTCAGGTAATCAATCTCCAGAAGACGATTTGGAGTAGCGGGGTGGCCTTCTGGGAACCCCGCCACCCCAACACAGATGGACGGGAAATGCTTTTTAATAAAACCAACCAAGTCGGCCGCATAGCTGAAGCCATCTGCCGGCTGCGCGAAATCGGCCTGACCTTTGGGAGGATCGCCGCGCAGGGCCAGGATATTCTCAACCTCATTTTGGCAATAGCGCTCCAGGATCGCGCGCATTTGGTCCCTCGTATGGCCGACACAGGTCAAATGCGAAACCACGGTCAAGTCAGTTTCCTTCTGAATCCGCACCACCAGATTATGGGTATGCTCCCGAGTCGAGCCTCCAGCCCCGTAAGTCACGCTGACATAGGCCGGTTTTAAGGGTTTTAACTCTGCGATACTCTCGAATAATTTTCCCCAGCCCTCATCCGTCTTGGGCGGGAAGAACTCAAAACTAAAGGACGGCTGCCGCCTTGCCAAAATATCTTTAACCTGCATCCTGTTATCTCCTGAAGATCAAAAAATCAAACACCATTAAAGTAGCGAAGTCGGCCAAAAAATTGATGTGTGCGCCACCATTTCTGCTTCGTCTGTATCTGCGCCTACAAACTAGCTTATCAAGCGAGAGCAGAAAATACCTTGTCAGCCCCTAACAAGTCAAGAAATTACCCGACATCAACAAGTTTGCCTGCGGTTTACGCCAAACCGCAGGCAGATGGCGAATTTCACACTTCGCAATAAATCGTTAACCTCATAGCCTGAAACACGCGGCCACAACTCACTATTAGTACAGCCCACGTTGCTCACCTGGCCTTATGCCCACGTGCGTGGCACTCGCTTTTGCATCTTAATTTAGAACACAAAACAAAACCCCCGCCTTGAGGGAACAAGGCGGGGGTTTTGTTTTGGAAAGGAGAATGGGAGTTTTGGTTCTTGACTACATACCTAGCAATTGGCATGCCACATTTAATCACCCTGCTCCTTTTAAATATTCTCCCTGTTCACCGGGGTTCGCAGCCATCCCCCTGCCCCCTTGGTCTAAGTCCTAGATTTAAACCTAGGTTTCCTTATCAAGGAAGCACGGTTTAATAAAAATTTCAATGCAATAACAACACGTTACCAGTATTAAATTTTATACATCGCCTTTTCTTGGTCAGAAATGCCCCCAAAGACCACCAAAGAAGCGCCCACCGTCAGAAAAAACCGACACAACCTGTACAAAAAATTATACGACACATCGCCAAAGTGCTCTGGCAAAAAAACAAGCCCACTGCCCGCCAATTGCCTGGGCTATCCCTTCCACAGATCCCGAATCATCTGGACGAAGCGCAGGTCCATCTCCGGCAGGCGGCCCTTTTCAGTCAAATAGCCACCGATCATCATCCCATCAGCCCCGGCCAGAAAAGCAGAACTAAGAAAATCCTGCAGGGCAGTCTCCCTTCCTGCGGCCAAACGGATAGGAATTCCCGGCAACAAAAGCCTATACAAGGCAATGGAACGAAGGATATCAAGGACAGACAGTGGGGGGGTGCCGGCCAAGGGGGTGCCGGCCAAGGGGACCAGAAGATTGATGGGGACCGAATCCACCTCAAGGCCTCGTAGAGTAAGGGCCATGGCCATCCGGTCATCCTCGCTTTCGCCCAACCCGAAAATACCTCCGGCACAGACCTCAAGCCCTGCGACCTTGGCCGCCAGAATGGTATCGACCCGTTCACCAAAAGTATGGGTGGTAGCAATGCGGGGGAAAAAGGCCTCAGAGGTCTCAAGGTTATGGTGATAGCGACTCATCCCCGCCTCTTTGAGCATCAAGAAATCCTTTAACCTCAAAATTCCCAAAGAGGCGCACACCGCGATGCCGACTTCCTGCCGAATGGCGTCAATCATCTCCGCTACCCGTTCAAGGTCGCGGCCAGCCAGGCCCCGGCCACTGGTCACCAGTGAAAAATGCTCGGCGCCATTATTTTTGGCAGTCCAGGCGGCGGCCAAGACCTGGTCCCTACCCAGCAAAGGATAGACCGGGGCCCCGGTCTTGAAATGGACGGATTGCGCACAAAATCGGCAGTCTTCAGAACACTTCCCGGATTTGGCATTGATGATACTGCAGAGGGAAAATTGCCGCCCACGGTTCGCCAATTTCGTCCGCAAGGCCAGAGTCATCAGCTCAGAGCAGGGCATGGATCGCCAGCCCGCCAGTTCGTCTTCTTTAGCCATGACACGAACTCCTATTCTGCACGAGGAAAATAATTCAAGACTAAAGCCGAATCAGGTCTTCATGTTCCTCTTCGTGGGGATTTATATGGATCATCACATCTCCCACTTCCGGAAACCGCTCGAAAATGAGACGTTTCACCTCAACGGCGATGTCGTGGGAGCGCTTGACCGTCATCTCCGCGTCCATATCGAGCTTTAGATCAATGATTACATACTGACCGGAGCGGCGCCCACGGATCTCGTGGACATGTTCCACCCCGTCGACCGGTTCGGCAATCGCGGTAATTGCCTCAATCATCTCTTCAGGCGGCTTACCATCCATCAGTTCATGGGCAGCACTGCTGAATGTCTCAAAGCCGATATGAAAAATGAAAAAGGCAGTAAGCCCTGCTGCCAATGGGTCCATGATTGTGTAGCCGAAGAAGGCGCCGGTAACGCCGATCAAGGTGGCCACTGAGGTCACCGCGTCCTTGCGATGGTCCTTGGCAATGGCCAGAACAGCCGGACTCCCCAGCCCTCCCCCCACCCGAAGCGAGTAGCGGCAGAGCGCCTCCTTGATGACAATCGTCACCATGGCGGCCAGGACCGCCATCATCTGCGGCCCTTGATAGACCCCGGCCATGATCGTCCTGACCGCCTGGTAGAGGATCCATCCCCCGGTGGCAATAATTACCAACGAAACGAGGATGGCTGAAATGCTTTCTGCCTTGCCGTGGCCGTAGGGATGATCTTCATCAAACGGCTTGCGACCTATATTAAGGGCGATGATCGTCGTCAGGATGGCCACGAAATCACAGGTGCTCTCCACCCCGTCGGCAAAGACCGCTTCGGACTTGCCGAAGTGCCCTGCCAAAAGCTTCATGACCATTAGAAAGGCGTTGAGCCAGAACCCCACTTTGATGACCTGGTTCGCCCGCTTAAAACGCTCACTCCTCTGCATCTTCACTCCGACGCGGTGCAAAGCTCTGACTCCAGAAAAAAACTAAAATATACGGTAATTGCAAAATCAACCCTTTGAACCTATGGTAAATACTGTTGGCCCTTTTGCGACGCCATCAATATTTACGGAACCCGAAGACCCCGCCCTTGGTGCCAGGCGCAAAGGCCGCCCCTCGACTCCCGCCATTGCCTGAAGAGCGAGGTCGTGACGCCGGAACCGTTGCCGAGGCCTGCGGGAAAGCCACCTCAGCAATTTCCTTTTTCCCACAGGCCTCCGCGTATAACTCGAACAACTGTAGTCCAGTCGCGAAATAGCTCTTGCGGGTAAGCCACTTCGGCCACCCTTGCCCCTTTTCGTGGGCAATCATTAAAGGCAAAGTGACAAGGGCGCGGGAAACCAGGTCCTGGGTGCAACGCTTGATGTTCAACCGCGAGAGGTAGCCTTCCAACCGCTCCCGGACCACAGAAGACAAGGCCGAGGCAGCCTGTTGCGTCTGCACGGCCATCAAGTCCAACTCGACTTTAACCAAGGGTATCATAAGGAGAGAGAAGATCATCTCCTCCGGCACTGTCTGCCCATCGGCGACCAGACGATCAAGGACCGCCAGCAGGTCCAAGAGCAAAATACGGGCCTGTTCGGCCTCGGCGTGATCAAGCAGTACCTTCCGGTAAAAAGGAAAAAGTACATAAAAAAGGCCGCAGTCCAGGGCCAGCTCGGCCCAGGCCCGACAGGCCCCGCCCCGCAGATCCTTGAACAATTCATCGCGTACCCTGGAATCAGGGCATAAATTCAGT
Organism: Pseudomonadota bacterium; assembly: GCA_031400755.1. Lineage (GTDB taxonomy): Bacteria > Desulfobacterota > Desulfobulbia > Desulfobulbales > VMSU01 > VMSU01. The sequence continues at coordinate 12,722 of JANNQL010000172.1, forward strand.
TCTTCCTTATGCTCGACAATCGCCGCCCAGGTCTCGGCTTCAATGGTAAACGAGGCCCGGGCCGCATGCCGGATCACCCGCATCATCCGCACCGGATCGCGGGTGATCCGGCGGTTTGGGTCACCAACCAGGCGGACGATCCTGTCCTGCAAGTCCTGCACCCCGCCGGTATAATCAATGACCGTGTAGCTCTCTATCTCGTAGAACAGGGCGTTAATGGTCAAGTCCCGACGAAAGGCGTCCTCGGCCGGATCGCCAAACTCATTATTGGCCGGCAGGACGGCGGCGTCATCCCCAGGCTCGTCAGCCTCAGTACGACAACGGAAGGTGGAGACCTCAACAATCTTGCCACCCCCGAAAAAGACCTGCACCAAACGGAAACGACGACCGATAATCCGACTGTTACGGAAGATCTTTCTGATCTCGTTAGGCTTGGCGCTGGTGCTGATATCGAAATCCTTGGGAATCTTGCCCAAATAAATATCACGGACACCGCCGCCGACCAGATAGGCCAGGAACCCGGCGTCACGCAAGCGGTACATGACCTTCAGGGCTTCACGATCAATATATTGACGGGAGACAGGATGCTGTTGCCGAGGGATAATCAACGGCAACGGCAAGGCAGGGACAGAGTCCTGATGGGAAGTGGGGGTCATACCGCCCCCCTTTGAAATGGCATGAACACACCGTTGCCGACGCGCCTGGCCCAAAAGGACATTAGTCCTACCGGGAGAGCCGACAATGCCCTTTGCATCGAGTCAGGCCAGGCACAGCAACTATCTGCAAAGGCGCTCAACAAAAAAAATCGCGGCATGAATGGGGCAAGAGATCTCGAATAATTGGCTGAAAAGACAACGAATAGGCGCAATGGGTTAAACCGCTGCCCCCGATTCTTTATAGACCGACTCGGCCTCGGAGACAAACTGATCAAAGACCTGCTGCACAGTAATGATATCATTGAATTTATAAACTTTTTCACCAGAAAAAATGAGCCCATGCTCCACATCGCCTTGACAGGCGGCCCGAGTCAGGCGGTCATTGATACAGTAAACATAATCGCATTTCCTGAGGCATTTGTGCTCGCACTTCTCAGGCCTGATCGATTTGTCGCCGGCCTGCAACTCATTAATGAAGGTGTTCCTGATGGCGCGCCCAGGCATTCCTACCGGCGAACGCATAACCGTGACATCTTCAGCCTTGGCCCGCACAAAGGCCTGCTTGAAGGCCTCGGAGACATCACACTCCTTGGTCATCACGAACCGGGTCGCGATCTGCACCCCGTCCGCCCCGTATTTGTCCATAATCTCGGCCATTTCATAGCCATCAGAGATACCGCCCGCTGCGATCAAAGGCACCTTGGTCACCACTTTCCTGATCTCCGGGAAAAGGGTCCTGAGTGGCAGATCAGTGCCAAGATGACCGCCGGCCTCTTTGGCCTCAACGATGATGGCGGCGGCGCCTAGCTTTTCGGCCAATATGGCAAAGGCGGGCGAGGAGACGATCGAAACGATCGGCACCTTATGCTCCCGGCCAATCTTAAAAATATCCCTTGAAAAGCCGGCGCCGGTAATGATCATATCAACCCCGGCCTCAATGGAGGCCATGACCAGTTCGTGAAAATCGCGCATGGCGAACATGATGTTGGCGGCGATAATGCCCTTGGTGCCCTTTTTCGCCTTAATGATGTCCGCCTTCAACTCGGCGGCCGGGATGCCGGAGCCGCCGATAACGCCGATACCGCCGCATTCCGCTACAGGTACGGCCAGGGCGGCCGTAGAGACCCGAATGGACATGCCGCCTTGGATCAAAGGGATAGGCGCGGTGAAAGGCCCAATGGTCAACGAAGGTAATTTCATTCAAAAAAACTCCACAGGTAAAGTAACGCCATCACTCTGCCATGACGTCAACGTCGCAATTAGGGCCTCGTCAAGAAATAATCATAGGCACATATTAGAATGGCGTATAATGCAACTCTTGACTCTATTTGTCAAGAGCGTTACCTATGGAGGAAAGACTTCAACGCTGATATTTTTTCATCATGTGACACGGCAAATCTCACGCAACACCTTTATATTGAAAGGATTTTATTATAAACCTCCACCCTTGCAGACACCCCTTGAATCATCGCAGGCAACCTATGAAAAAAATAGACCCCAATCTGATCGGCTTCGACATTGACGGCGTCGTGGCCGACACCGTCGAGGCCTTCCTGCGCCTGGCCCGGCATCGGCACGGCATCAGCCAATACACCGCTACCGACATTACGGAATTCGATGTGGCCAAATGTCTGCCCATAGACCCGGAAGTCATTGATGGAATTTTCGCCACCCTCCTTGAAAACCCCATCGACGCGGACTTGCAGCCCATGGCGGATTCCGTCTCCGTCCTCACTGCCCTGTCCCAGCGCGCGCCACTGACCTTTATCACTGCCCGTCCCCTGCACCAGCCAATTGCGGACTGGCTCAAACACATCCTAGGCCCCGCCCCCTTCAGCCGGGTTAGGCTTATCGCCATGGGCGACCACGACCGCAAGGCAACCTATCTGCACGAACTGGGCCTCCGCTACTTTATCGATGACCGAGCCGAGACCTGCCTCGACTTACAGCGCCAAGGGTTCGCCCCCTTGGTCTTCGAGCAGCCCTGGAACCATGGCAAGCATCAGTTGCCCACCGTCGCTTCCTGGCGTGAGATCGAGGCACTCTGCGGATGATTTGCTCTCACTGCGGCCACGACATTCCGTCCCACCGCAATCCGGCGCCGACTGTCGATATCATCATCCAAATTGGCCTCGGCATCGTCCTAATCAAACGCCAGAATCCTCCCTGGGGCTGGGCCCTGCCCGGTGGCTTTGTCGATTATGGTGAGACTTTGGAACAGGCCGCCATCCGCGAGGCCAAGGAAGAAACCGGCCTTGATGTCTGCCTGCTTAAGCAATTCCACACCTACTCCGACCCCAGCCGCGACCAACGACAGCACACCATCTCCACCGTCTTTATCGCCACCGCCAGCGGCCAGCCAGCGGGCGGAGACGATGCCGCCGAGGCCAAAATCTTCTTGCCGGACTACCTGCCGCCCTTGGTCTTTGACCACAGCCAGATACTCGCCGACTTTTTTAATGCGGACCCAAAGTTCAACCCCTGATCCGCCGTCAGACAATAAAAACGCCCCATTTATCCATAAAGAGGCAGCCAGATGAACAAAATAGAAAAATTGGTCGCAGTGTTGGCGAGTATTGTTTCAATTGCATTTGTGGCATCACAAAGTTATGCGGCGACGACCAGCGCCGATACGACGACAGTGACGCCACGCATTGCAGCGGGGAGCGCTCACACCGTTTCCCTCAAGTCCGATGGCAGCTTGTGGACGTGGGGTAGCAACTACTATGGCCAACTTGGGGATAGCAGCACCATCGACAGTCTCGTGCCCATACAGATCGACGAGGGCTACATCGCAATTGCAGCGAGGGAAAATCACACCGTCGCCCTGAAGGCCGACGGCAGCTTGTGGACGTGGGGTTACAACTATTATGGCCAACTTGGCGATGGCACCACTAACAATCGCCCCGTTCCCATGCAGATCGACGAGGGCTACACGGCGATTGCGTCGGGGGCAGAGCACATTATTGCTCTCAAGTCCGACGGCAGCCTGTGGGCGTGGGGGGGCAACGGTGCTGGTCAGCTTGGCGACGGCACCAC
>JANNQL010000173.1:0-4176 GCA_031400755.1 Pseudomonadota bacterium
TGGTGGTGGGCGATGGCCTGGCGGTTGTATTCCGGCAGGCCCCACTCGCTTGCCAGTTGCAGACCCACCTCCTGATGATTCGTGCCCAGGCTTTGGTGTTCGAGGTCGATCAGGTCGCTGTCGGTCTGGTCTTGGGATTGGTAGAAGAGTGGTGCGAAGGAGGAGAAATATTGGTCGAGCACCACCTTGCCGATATCGTGGAGCAGGCCGGCAGTATAGGCCACGCCTGGAGCCATCAGACCGATATCGGCAGCGATGAGCTTGGCGGTATGGGCCACCCCGATAGCGTGCTTGTAGAGACCGCCTTTCAGCATGGCGTAGCCGTTCTGGTGTTCGGCCAGCAATGCATCAACCGCCGCCGTTGATACCATTTGCAGCATATTGCTTTCGCCTAGGATAAGTACTGCGTCGTCAAGGGAGTCGATGGTGCGTCGGCCCCCGAACAGGGCTGAGTTGCACAGGCTTAATATTTTGGCGCCCAGGACCTGGTCGGTCTCGATGGTACGCACGATCTCATCCGTATCGTAGCCGCCTTCGGAGATCAAGCTGATAATCTTTAAGGCGGCCTGGGGGATGGGTGTGATGGCCTGGATTGCTGACGCCAACTCCTGGCGGTCTGGTTGGTGGGGCAGTTCGATAGGGGTTGGCGTTGTAAATTGGGGGGTGATCTCGCTCTGCCAAGAGGCGGTGTCCAGGGTCAGAGTAGATGGCGAAAAGCCGCAGGATTCCTCCTTGATGATCGGGACCTGGCGTTCCTGCAGGATGGCATGGACCTTCTCGATGCAGCGCCCGCCAATGTTCAAGGCGATGTCCTGTTGCGATATCCGTCCGAAGAGGGCGCCGCCGGCGACCACCGCCTGCAGTTTTTTTTGTATGGCCCCGGCCTGCAGCAGGGTATTGATGAATAGCGGTAGGCCGGGGTTGGCATAGCTGCCTGGCGACCAAGTGCTGCCGAGGCTGGCTGGTTCTGGCAGCAGCAGGTGGATAATGCCGCCGATGTTGGATTTTTGGTCATAGACGGCCACGCCGACGCAGGAGCCGAGCAGGACCTTCAGTAGCTTATGCTCGGAGGCGGCGATGTAATGATCGCCCGAGGCAATGTATTCAGTTTGCATGTTTACGGGGTGGCCTTATGTCTGCCTGGTCGCAAAAATCCTTGCAAAAATAACGCGTAATGTTAAATGCTAATTGAAAGAGATGGGGTGGTTATTTGTGAAGAAATTGTGCCAGCCATCCTTATTGAATCGTATATCAAAAAAGTGAAGCGCACCCCATTTTTTTAAGGTTAGCCACATGCCGCCATTAAAAATTCTTATTGCTGAAGACGAAAAGGTGACCCAGAAACTTTATCAGGTGGCCCTGCCAGAGGCCCTTTGCCAGCATAAGATTGTCGGCGATGGCGAGGAGGCGATCAGGGTCTATGATGAGTGGAAGCCGGACGTTGTCCTGCTGGACTTTAGCATGCCCCACCTCAATGGCTATCAAGTCCTGAAGACGATCAGGAGCGAACGCCAGGACAAGGAGACCGTTATCATCATGGTCACCGGTCACTCGGACAAGGATTCCATCGTCGCCTGCGCCAAGCTCGGGGTGCAGGGGTATATCGTCAAACCCTTTGTCAGTGCGGAGCTGGCCCCGAAGATCTTCAAGATATACCAAGAGAGCAAAAAAAGCGGGGCCTGAGCCTGAAACGTCTTATTGTTCCAGGACAATTTCGTACTCCAGCCCGGTCTTATCAAAATGATTCAGCGCATTTTTTAAGGCCTGTAGGGTCTCAATCTCAAAATTAATCTGCCAGACCGCCGCTCCGTCCGCCAGGGGAGACAGCAGGATGATGTCTTGAATCTTCATCTCCAGGGGGGCGACGCCGAGCATCATCAACAACCGATTGCGGTTTGGTACCTTCAGCATGACGATGGTCTGGGGTTTGCTGACCACCGTTTCCTTCAATTTCCATTTCAATTCCACCACATCTTCCCGTTGCAGGTTCAGTGAGCCTATCTTGGTGCATTCCTTGCGGTGTACCGAAAGTCCGCGTGGACTGAGCAGACCGTAGAGGCCCTTTTCCGTCGGCAGCGGCGAGCAGCAGCGTGATAATTTGACACAGGCCGGGTCCAGGGTATTTAAAAAAATCTGGTTCAAGGCCCCGGTGGGCGGCTCCAGGGTTGGATGACCGGCATAGAGCGAGTCCTTGATGAACAGTATGACGTTTTTGAGCAGGATCTGGCCGCTGCCGACCTCCTGGTAGAGTTCCGCCATGCTGTCCAGCTCAAAGTGGTCGAGAAGGACTGAGGCCGGTTCGTGTTCGAGGAGTTCTCTCGGCAGGCCATAGCGCTTCATCTCCTGGCGGATAATGCTGGCGCCGATGTCTTCGGCCAGTAGTTGCCGCTGTTCGCGAAAGATTTTGGCGAGCGAGGAGCGGGCCTTGGCGGTCTGGCAGAGTTCCAGCATCTCCGGTTCGAATTCACTCTGGTTCTTGCGGGTGATGATTTCGATGCGGTCGCCGTCCTCAAGGATGTGGTCGATGCCTGTACGGTGGCTGCCGACGATGGCGGCGGCGCAGCGGCGGCCGATCTCGGTGTGGACCTTGAAGGCGAAGTCGAGGACGGTGCTATGCTTAGGCAGGCAGATCCGCTCGCCCTTGGGGGTGAAGGTGTAGATCTCCCGGCCGCCGGAGGCGGCGATGGCGTCGGTGTAGGAAAGGTCGTCGTCGCCGCCCAGGATGTTGAAGATCTCCTTGATCTCTTCCTCATAGGCCGAGGGCCCGTGGCGCTGGTCAAGCCACATGCGGATGATGCCGACGCGGCCGACCTGGTACATCTGATTGGTGCGGAATTTGAACAAGTAATTCTGACCATTGATATTGGCGCGGGCATGCAGGCTCTGATAGCCGGTGGGCTTCGGGTTGGCGATGAAATCGCGGATGCTGCTGGGGATGGGTGGATAGAGTTGGTTGATGACGCCGAGTGTCCGGTAGCAGGACTGGACATCGGGCACGGCGATGATGATTTCCATCGGCGTCTCGATCTCTTTGACCAGCACTTGGTTGGCCGGATCGAAATAGGACCATAGGCCCTTGGGGACCATATAGATGTCGGCGGTGATCCAGCACTGTTCGAGTTCAGTATGGATGCGCTGCCTGATTTCGGCGATCTTGGGGTCGGCGGCGATTTTTTGGATATGGGCGAGCAGTTTGTGGCTCTGGCGTGGAAATTTGTGGATCAGGGCCAGGTTGTACAACTCCCGCTTGAGTTCGAAGATGCCCATGATTCTCGACATGGGGGCGTAGATGTTCAAGGTCTCCTCGGCGATCTTCTGGCGCTTATGCTTCGGCATGGAGTCCATGGTCCGCATATTGTGGAGACGGTCCGCCATCTTGATCAGCATGACTTCGATCCGCGAGGCGGCCCCGGAGAAGATCTTGCGGTGCACCTGTTTGGAAAAGGCCTGGCGGTCGCCGCTCAAATTGGCGACTTTGGTGCAGCCATCGACGATGGCCTCGACATTGCGGCCAAAATGCTCGCCGATGACTTCATGGGTCACGTCGGGCACATCTTCGATAGTGTCGTGGAGGATGGCGGCGGCCAGGGTCTCCGGATCGGTGACCTCCAGTTCCTGGGCCAGGATCTGGGCGACGTGGCAAGGGTGACTGATGTATGGCTCGCCTGACTTGCGGAGTTGGCCCTGGTGGGCATCGACCGCAAAGCTCAAGGCCTTCCAGAAGGGTCTGGCCGGTCCGTCCTGGTTGCCAAGGCAGCCTTCCATGGTGGCGATATAGTCAGGCAGGTTGAATGTCTTTGGCATGGGGATGGGGTGGTGTTGAGTCGGCCGGCACTCGAAAGTTACCGCATGTTGCCCCCTCTGCCGGAGTTGCTTACAAGGCAGGGGGCTTAAGCAACGTATGTCACGTTATGCTGGATATTGTTTATAGCCACTATTTACTAAAACGCAAAGACACGGATAACGCAAAGGAAATTTACTGTATCAGGGGCTAGGAGTCAGTGGACGTTCACGCCATGGATAAGCCCGATTTAGCAGAATTTATTGCGGGTTTAAAAACCTTGCCTTCCGGCTAAGGTTCAGTTCCCGTAAGGGGACAAAGGGTTTAACGTGACTGCGGACTGGCAGGCGCCGCAGCAAGAAGCTCCGCCACCTTCTGCTGCAGGTGGGAGGCCA
>JANNQL010000174.1:0-3121 GCA_031400755.1 Pseudomonadota bacterium
GACTGTTGATGCGGCAGGTGAGATCGCCGGCGCTGACCCTGGCAAAGGCCTCATTCAAGATCCGCACCGGCACCGAAAAGGCGCGGATGACCAGGAAGGAGATGAGCAGGAGTATAACCGCGATGGTCCCGACCACCAGGAGCGAGGTCGGTTATCTGCATTTCTTCAATGAGGACCAGCAGACCTTGGGGCTCTTCCAATGGTCGAAGGCGGTCATGGGGTTTTGTACGGCGGCCAAGACCGCGCATTATCCATTGCGAGAGGCCGGGGTGTGGGCCGACTGCGTGCGGCAGCGGCAGGCGGTGGTGCATAACGACTACCCAAACCTGGCCGCTAAGAAGGGCGTGCCTGATGGCCACTTCCCCTTGTCTCGCCACCTGAGCATCCCCATTTTTGAAGATGAGCGGGTCGTGGCCGTCATCGGGGTTGGCAATAAGGCCGAGCCCTACGATGATGCCGATGTCCGGCAGCTCACCCTCTACATGAACAGCACCTGGGAGATTGTCAAACGTAAGCGGGCCGAGACCTTGCTGCATGAGTCTGAACAACGCTATCGTTCAATTTTTGAAGAGTCGCCGGACGGTATCGTGCTGCTCGATATGGAGACGACCAGGGCCGTTGAGTTCAATGAAGTGGCCCACCGGCAACTGGGCTATAGCCGTGAAGAGTTCGCCCAATTGACGGTGGCTGATTACGAGGCCAAGGAGCAAGCCGATGAGATCAGGGCCCACTTTGAAAGAATCAAGCTATTGGGCCGCGAGAGTTTTGATACCTTGCACCGGACCAAGTCCGGTGCGATCAGAAACGTAGCGGTGTCGAAGCAGGCACTTTTGATTGGTGAACGGCAATACCTTTACACCATTTTCCGGGACATCACTGAACTGCGTGAGGCCCAGGAAGAGAGCCTCTTCAAGGCCAAGCTCTTGGATGCCTCGTCCGATTCGATCTTCCTGGTGAATCAAGCAGGCAAGATTATCTTTGTCAACGAGGCGGCCTTCACGACCCGTGGCTACCAGCGGGAGGAGATGGTCGGCATGTCACTAGCGACACTTGATATGCCGGAGTTTGCCAGCCAGGTCGGCGCCAGAATTAAGCAAATTTTCGAGGAGGGAGGTAGTGTTTTTGAAGCGGCCCACCGCTGCAAAGACGGTTCGGTGATGCCGGTCGAAGTCCATGCCCAGGCTATTTTAGTAAGAGGTGAACGATTGATCCTCAGCGCCATACACGACATATCAGAAAGGAAGCACGGCGAGGAGGTGCTGAGAAAATACGCCGTTTCTCTGGAACGGAGCAACAAGGAGCTTGAGCATTTCGCCTATGTGGCCTCCCATGATCTGCAGGAGCCGCTGCGCAAGATCGGCAGCTTCACCGAACTGCTGGCCCGTAAATATCAAGACAAGCTTGACGATAAGGCCGGCACCTATATCAACTACATCGTCGATGGCGCCCACCGTATGCAGATCTTGATCAACGATCTGCTTACATTTTCCAGGGTAACGACCAAGGGGCGGGAATTTATGGTGGTTGATTGCAATCTGCTCTTGCAGCGCGTCCAACGGGACCTTGAGCTTGCCGTGCAGGAGAGCGGCGCCCGCATCACGGTAGCCGAACTCCCAAACGTCATAGCGGATGAGGTGCAGCTCGGCCAGGTATTTCAAAACCTGATCGCCAACGCCATAAAGTACCGTGGTCAGAGCCAGGCCCCTGAAATTAAGGTGGCGGTAAAGTTGAGCGGCGGGGATTGGCTCTTTTCAGTCAGTGATAATGGCATCGGCATTGAGTCGCAGCATTTCGAGCGGGTCTTTCAACTATTCCAGCGCCTGCATACCCGTGAGGAATACTCCGGCACCGGCATTGGGCTGGCGCTCTGCAAGAAGATTGTCGAGCGCCATGGCGGGCATATCTGGGTTGAATCGACACCAGGTAAAGGCTCGACCTTTTTCTTTACAATAGCGCTCAATCTGGTTACAAAAAATGAGCGACAGATTACTTGACAGATGACGAAATGAGGAAGGGAACCATGACCGATCCTAAAAGAATTGATGTTTTGTTGGTGGAAGACGATGCCGGTGATGTCGAATTGACCAAAGAAGGGCTTTTGGCCGCCAAGATGATGGTCAATCTCCATGTGGTGGATGATGGAGAGAAGGCCCTGAAGTTTTTGAAAAAAGAACCTCCTTACCAGGATGCAGTCCGTCCGGACATTATCCTGCTTGACCTCAACATGCCGAGAAAAAACGGCAAGGAGACCCTCCAAGAGATCAAGGCTGATATCAGCCTTCGTTCCATCCCGGTGGTAATTCTTACCACCTCGGACGCAGAAACCGATATCGTCAAATGCTATGACCTGGGCGCTAACTGCTACATCACCAAACCTATTGGCTTTGAGGCCTTTACCAAGGTGGTGGGTATTATTGAGGAATTTTGGTTCACCATCGTCAAGATGCCGCCGAAAGAAGAGTAAGTGAAGACATTATGATAATACGGGTTTTGCTCATTGAAGACGATCAGGCCGATGCCTTCTTGATTCAGGAACTGCTGGCGGAGTCGGCGGCGGGCAAGAAGGGGGAAGGGGTTAACGCTGATATTTGTCGTGCCGAAAGGCTTGCCGATGGCATCCGGCAGGCAATGAAGGGCGAGTTTGACATTATCATTTCCGACCTTGGTCTGCCGGACAGCCAAGGTCTTACCACAGTCAAAAAACTGGCGTCGGTGGTGCGGCATATCCCGATTTTGGTGATGACCGGGTTGGATGATCAGCGTTTAGGTTTTGAAGCGGTCAATGCCGGGGCCCAGGATTATCTGGTCAAGGGACAGGTCAGTGGGGAGATGCTTGTCAGGTCCATTCGTTATGCCATTGAGCGTAAGAGAATCGAGAATGAAAAGCATGAGGTCATTGTCGAACTACAGGAGGCGCTGGCCAAGGTTAAACTGTTGAGTGGTTTTTTGCCGATCTGCTGCTCGTGCAAAAAGATCAGGGATGACAAAGGCTACTGGCAGCAGATTGAGTCCTACATCAAAGAACACTCACAAGCAAAGTTCAGCCATGGCATCTGTCCTGAATGTGCCAGGGAACTCTATCCGGAACTCTACAAAGACAAGACTGAGGACTGAGTGCTGA
>JANNQL010000175.1:0-3659 GCA_031400755.1 Pseudomonadota bacterium
GACTGTTGATGCGGCAGGTGAGATCGCCGGCGCTGACCCTGGCAAAGGCCTCATTCAAGATCCGCACCGGCACCGAAAAGGCGCGGATGACCAGGAAGGAGATGAGCAGGAGTATAACCGCGATGGTCCCGACCACCAGGACACTTGCCACATCAATATCTTTGGAAAGGGCAAGGGCCTGGTCGTGATTCAGGTCATGGAGAGTGGCAGCGACCGGGCTTGCCACCGCCAATTCCTGCAGGAGCCGGGCCGTGACCCGGTTACGAAAACTCTTGGCCTGATCGGTCAGGACTTCAATATTGGCAAGGTCGGTATGAGATCCGTATTGTTCAAACAAAAAGCCGAGGTTACGGCAGGTCCGATTGAGGCGCTCAACAATCTCCTTTTCTTTTTGCGTATCAAAAAGCGCCGCCTGCTCTTTAATTTGTTTGCCAATGAACTCATACTTCGCAACCCACTGCACATGGGCGCGTTCCTCAAAATAGACATGGTGCTCGTAGGTCAGAATGGCCAAATCAGCAAACGAGCTGGTGATCGCGTCAGCAACAATGGCCTTGTTATTGGCACGCTCCACCTGCTTGGCTGCGGTCAGAAAGACAGCTGTCAAGACCAGCAGCAGGGCCACCGGAACTGTACCGATCACAATGAGTTTGCTGCGAATCTTCACGGGTTGCCTTTCAGTGAGTATTGACTGAAACCGAACTCGGCTTGATGGCGCGCAAAAAGGTCGGCGAGACCGCGGTCAGATAATTCGGAAAGGTCGGGGCGGCAGGCGCCAGTCCGCGCTCCACCTGCCACTTGTACTGGTCCTCCAGGTGAGCAAAGATGCTGTTGGCCAGCGCCACTTCGATGGTGGTCCTGGCCCAGATATCGGCGATCTCCTGGTCTGAGAATTTGTAGACCCTGGCCAGCAGGGCCTTGGCGGTGGCAGGTTCGCTCCGCACGAACTGCTCGGCGCGGACCAGGGCCTTCAGCAGCTGGGGGGTGACCTGGAAGTCAAGCGGGATATCGGTGCGGGTGGTCAGGATGCCGAAGATGCTGGCCAGACCAGGCTCAGCAAAGACCGTGGCCTGGTCGCCAAGGCCTTTGGCAGCGGCCATAATCATCTTATTAGTCATGGCAAACCCATCGATCTCGCCGCTCACGAGCGCCGCTTGAAATTTGTCAGTGTCCATGAAGACCTGGGTGACCTCCTCCTGCTGCAGGCCATGCTTCATCATGAACAGGTCGAGGAAGAGATGGCCGACAATGCCTTTCTTGACCCCGATCCGTTTGCCCTTGAGGTCTTGGGGCTTAATAATGCCACGATCGCGCCGGCCTATAATCTTGGCAGAATCATCATCAGACATAACAGTCGCCAGGATAGTAAAATTGGCATTGTGCGGATCGACCCGGACAATAGGCGGCGCCCCGTTGACCGCGAAGTTGCACTCACCCTGCAACATACCCTCGAAGGCCTGCCTGCCGTCGCTCATATCCTTTAAAGTCACGGTCAACCCCTCCTCGGCAAAATAGCCCTGGTCGAGTGCGATGCGGGGCAGGATGTCGGTGACGCTGCCGTGGCAGATGGTAACAGCGATCGGCTGCGCCTTGCCCTGGCCTTGCAAGGCTGGTTCATGTTTTTGCTTGCAACCGGAGATCAGGGCCAAAAGCAGCGCCAGGCCCAGGACAGCAAGGCGTCTGGAAATAGGTAGCCAGCATTTTCCAGGCAGGATAACAGCCTGGGCCTTCATGGCAAATTGACCAGACATCCATCGCCTCCTTTTTCTAGTGCCGGACGGGCACAGACAACTTTATTCCTGCCGCTGTCTTTCGCCTGATAGAGGGCCATGTCCGCCGCAGTAATCAATTCGGGCATCGAGCTTGACGCATCCTTGGCCCACGACACCCCGAGACTGACGGTGACGCCGGTGTTCTCGTTGATCTTCAACCTGATCCGCTCCGCCACCGCCATGGCTGCAGTGATCTCCGTGTCCGGCAGCAGGACCAGAAACTCCTCACCGCCATAACGGACCACGAGGTTGGTGTCGCGCACCTCCTTTTTCATGGTCCTGGCCACCGCCACCAGCAGCTCGTCGCCGGCGTTATGGCCATGGGTGTCGTTGTAGAGCTTGAAGTAGTCGAGGTCGAGGAGGATAATCGAAAACGGTGTGCCGTATCTACGGGCCATGGCCAGACTGCCCTCGGCCACGATGTCCAGATGCCGCCGATTGGCCAGCCCGGTCAACGGGTCATGGAGGGCCAAGCGTCTGGTCGTCTCATAGAGCCTGACATTTTCAATGGCAATGCCGATCTGCTCGCCGATGGAGAGCAGCATCTTCCGCTCACTCTCCTTGACCGTGGTGTTCGGGGCAGTATCGAGGCACAAGACGCCAAGCACCCGCTCCCGGGCCTTGAGCGGGACTACAATGTGGCCATGCAACGCCATCCCGGCATAACGGCTGGCATGACGATTATCCTGACAAGAACCAGTTGAGACCACCATTTCGCCGCTTGCCACCGCCAGCCCGCACAGGCACTCACCAAAATGCAGGTGTTGATGGGCCTCGATAAATTCCTGGGAATGGCCGATTTCATGGGCAAGTTTCAGGGAGCCATCGTCTTCGACTGTCAGGATGGCCCCCTTGCGCTCCAGTTTGAGGATCTCAAGCCCGGTGACCGTATCGATGATATCGGCCAACAGCCCTTGCATATTGATGGAACGACTCACCGTCGACGAGACATGGAAGAGCACGGCCAGTTCGGCATTGCTGCGGCGCAACTCGTCCTCAATGCGCTTGCGTTCAATGGCATAACGCAGCGAGCGACCGAGCAGAAAACTATCGACATGGCCCTTGACGCAGTAGTCCTGCACCCCCTCCTGGACGATCTTGACGGCCAGGTCTTCATCACGCTGACCGCTCATGACCACGATGGGCGTCGCCGGTGCCGCCTGACGCACCGTCTTGACCAGGTCCAGCCCCTGACCATCAGGCAGCGTGAGATCAAGCAGGACAACGCCGTAGTTTTCAGTCGTAAACAGTTGCAAGGCCTTGGCAACTCTGTCGACATGGGTCAAGACAAAGGACGGGTTTTTGATTTCGGCGAGCATCTCCTCAACCAAGATGGCGTCGCCGACATCATCCTCAATGAGCAAAACTTGGATTTCTTGATTGGTATCGGGCATAGTACCCATCTATTTCCCATCCAACACACGCCGCACACATAGTGCCAAGTCCCTGGAGGTGGCGGGCTTCATCAGAAATTCACGTATGCCGGCTTCAGCGGCCTTCTCCTTGTTGATCAACTCACTGAAGCCAGTGATCAGAATAATCGGCATCTCCGGACGGATGGCGAGCACTCGCCGGGCCAGATCAAAGCCGGTAAAGACCGGCATCGTCATGTCGGTAATCAAGAGATCAAAGGCGGCCGGGTCCTTCTGGAAAATGGCCAAGGCCGCCGGGCTTTCGTTGACGGTGGTCATCTGGTAGCCACGTCTTTCAAGTATCATCTGCAACATGCTGGTAATGGTCTTTTCATCATCAACAAGTAATATCCGTTCATTACCGTTGGGCAGCGGCTCATTCAACTCAGCCGCAGCCAGGACTGTTTTGTCCATGACCCGCGGCAGATAGATATGAAAAGTCGTCCCCACTCCCGGCTCACTGTAGACCGCAATG
>JANNQL010000176.1:0-13640 GCA_031400755.1 Pseudomonadota bacterium
GGCACGAAGCGATGACCTCAGCCGATATCAGCGACAAGTGCGAGCCAGTCAGCATGGACTCCGAGGACCCGCTCTTCATCCTCTACACCAGCGGCAGCACCGGTAAGCCCAAAGGGGTGGTCCACTCCACCGGCGGCTACCTGACCTACACCGCCCACACCTGCCAGTGGGTCTTCGACATGAAGGACGACGATGTCTACTGGTGCACCGCAGATATAGGCTGGGTCACCGGTCACTCCTATATCCTGTACGGGCCGCTGGCCATGGGCGCTACCTCCCTAATGTTCGAAGGCGTGCCGACCTATCCGGCCCCCAACCGCTTCTGGCATATCATAGAAAAATTCAAGGTCAATATCTTCTACACCGCCCCCACCGCCATCCGGGCCTTGATGCGTTTCGGTGTCGAAATGCCCAAGAAGAACGATATGTCGTCCTTACGCATCCTGGGCTCGGTGGGCGAACCGATCAATCCCGAGGCCTGGATCTGGTATCATGACAATATCGGCGCCGGCAAGCTGCCCATTGTCGACACCTGGTGGCAGACCGAGACCGGCGGTATCCTGATCTCGGCCCTGCCTTACGCCACTCCGCTTAAACCCGGTTCCGCCACCCGCCCGCTGCCCGGCATCGACGCCGCCATCTTCAACGAAGAAGGCAAAGAAGTCGGACCGAACGAAGGTGGCCGCCTGGTGATCAGGAAACCCTGGCCGTCGATGCTGCGCGGTGTGTACGGCGATTCGGCCCGCTACAAGAAGACCTATTTCGAGCGCTTCCCCGGCATCTACGATCCAGAAGACGGGGCGCGCAAGGACGAGGACGGCTATTTCTGGATCATGGGCCGCTTGGACGATGTCATTAACGTCTCCGGCCATCGCCTGGGCACCGCCGAGATCGAGTCCGCCCTGGTGGCCCACAAAGACGTGGCCGAGGCGGCGGTAGTCGGCGCCCCCCACGAGATCAAGGGCCAAACTATCTACGCCTATGTCAGCCTGAAGGCCGGCGTCGAACCGACGCCCGAACTGCGCAAGGCCTTGATCAACTCGGTACGGGCCGAGATCGGCCCCATCGCCACCCCGGAATTCATCCAGTTCGCCGACGGTCTGCCCAAGACCCGCTCCGGCAAGATCATGCGCCGCATCTTGCGCAAGATCGCCGCCGGCCACCACGAGGCCCACGACTTCGGCGACACCTCGACCCTTGCCGAACCGGGGGTAGTCGATATCCTGGTCAAAGGTAACCTGGAGTTGATTCAGAAGTAGCCAAGCCTACAGGCTTATCGGCAGTAGCCCAAAAGGAAAAGGGGAGGATGCTAACACGCATCTTCCCCTTTTCCTTTTGGAGGGCACAAATAAAGTTCTTTCGATTTATGTGGCAATTTGTATCCTAACGAAATTACACACCAGCATGATGCACAGTAGGAGGCATCAGGTTTGGTATTGGCGAAGCATCTTATGATGCGGAAGTGGCATCTTCGCCTTATACATAAAAAAAGGCAGCGCCCAATGAATGACCCTGCCTTTGGCTACGAGCTAATAAGCCCCACAAAAAAACTAATCAACAGAAGAACTCCATCACCGTATAACGTCTGCCCTCAACCAAGCCGCTGAGAACAGGCTAAGGGAGTCGTGACGGACGTGACGGAGCTGCGGGTGTAAAGTCTTCGGGTGGTCCTGATCCTACCATACCATCCCAAAAAACGACCGGTATAATATTGGGGGTGGCTGCGGCGGTGTAGTCTTCACCATCACCACTGTAGGCAATGACCTCTGCCCCACTATATGCCCCACTATATGAAGAGCTTGATGTTGATGGCTCAGCATCTGTAACTGAAAACTCTAAGTCCTGTCCTTGCTGTTGCATATTTACCGTGTAGCTGTCAGACCCAACAACGACCTTTGGTATATACACGGTGCCTATACTTGGGTTGTAAGTTGCAATATTTAACAAAGAGCTTGATGTTGATGGCGTTACAGATGTCACCCCAAACTCTAAACCCTGTCCTTGCTGCGTCATCTCAACCTGATAATAATCAGAACCGACAGAGACCTTTGGAATATTTACGATACCTGTGGCGGAATTGTAAGTAGCTTCATTCTCAGCCCATGCCACGCTACCAAACATCAACAGCCAAACTGTCAAACCTGCTATAAGTCTTGTATTCTTCATTGCTCCGGTCCTTTGCTGTAATTTGTGCGGCTGAACCTCGCATCTGCATTGCCGGATCATAATAACAAATTGTGAGAAATAAAACAATAGTCTCCATTTAAACGCATTTTAATGCTAGTTAGCTTGGGTGTTTTGCTGCCTCCCTCAATCCGCCTGCTGCCTTCTGGTCAATTTTTTTTTGATTCAGCGTTGTCCGGTTAGAAAATTGCAGTAACGATTTTTGTACCAAATAGTCCCCGTCCGACACCAGCGGGGACTCAGTCCAGTCCTTGCTTGACAAGGGTTGAACTGAATCCCCTCCCCCCTGGTGGGGGAGGGCCTGGGTGGGGGGGGAAGCTGGCTGCGGCCCGGCATTTTGCTACTTCACCCACCCCCCAACCCCCTCCCGTAAAGGGAGGGGGAGCTTCTGCAAGATCTTAACCGGACAACCCTGACAAATAATAGAATTACACCGTGCCGGGCACGATATCCCCAGCAAGGAGGACTGAAAAAAGTATCGTCCCGTATCAACTGAAAATCAGTTACCCCCAGTCTGGCCAGCAGCCCCCACCGCCAACTTCGCCGCCAGTTCGGTAACCGCCATGGCATAGCGGTTGGAGTTGTTCCACTTGGTGATCGCCTGAAAATTCGGGAAACCCGCCACGTAGCGCATACCGCCATCGGCCAGCTCCAGGCCGACAATGGTCACCTTCGGGTCGCTTGACGCCGTCGGCATGGTGACTTGCTGAAGTTGCCTGACCTCACCCCAGGGTAGCTGCGCCGAGCGCCCCTTGTTAAAGGCCGCGACCAGGCTTTGGTCTTTGAGCTCCCGGCCCAGTTCCGCCGTGATCGGCGCCGCCATAGTCCAACCATGGCTATGCAGATAGTTGGCGATACTGGCCAGGATGTCCGGTACCGATTCCCAGACATCGCGTTTGCCGTTGTGATCGAAATCCACGGCATACTGCCGAAAGCTGGAGGGGATAAACTGGGTCTGACCAAAGGCCGCGCCATAGGAACCGGTGATGGTCAACGGATCGACGCTGTTTTCCTTACAGAGCAGAAGGTATTCGATGAGTTGCTGGCGATAAAAATCCCGCCGCCGGGGATAGGCGTCGAACATGGTGTTCAAGGTCCGAAACATACTGTAGGCCCCCTTGTGGTCGCCGAACTTGGACTCAATCCCCCAGATGGCAACGACAATCTCCCGCTCCACCCCAAGCTCCTTTTCAATGGCGTCGAGGAGCGCCTTGTGCTCCTGCAACTGCTCCCGGCCCTCGTCAATCACCGCCTCCTTAATAAAGATGGGGTAATACTTATAGTAGGGCAAGGCCTCGGTCTGGCGGTCCATGAGTTCCAGCACCTTTTTCTGGATGCTGACCCCATAAAACAGGCGGAGCAATTCCTCCTGGGAAAAACCATGCTGCTCTCGCAGCTCATTGAACAAGGCGACGTAACGCTCGCTGGCCAGATCAATCACCTGCCCGTCCTCAACCCGATCAGCGGCCAATGAGGCCGAACTACCCTGGGCCGGACAGGACCGGGGCCAAAGCAAAGCGACCAGAACCAGACAAAGGGCCAATCCGGCATAAAGCTTGGCTACCGCCACCTCGATGCCCCTGCACACAGCAAGGGGACATCGAACATAGCTATAATTTACCATACTCCATCACCCTGTAAAGATTACAAAAAACTGCCGCATAAATTCATCCAGAAGATCACCCGGCAAGGCATTGACCCCGGCCGCCCCGGCCCGACCGCCGCCAGTGGGGAAGGCCCGACAGAGGGTGTCAGCGCCACGCTTATTGGCCAGCGGGGCCCGGACACTGACCATGAAAGTGCCGTTGCCGTTATCCACCACCAGGGCATGGGCCGAGGCAGTCCTTTCCCGTGCCTTTTCGTTGCTGAACACCCCGGCCACCCTGCGGCTCCAGGCCTGGGCCGGGAACAGGTAAACCCTCCCCGGCACCTCATCCCGGATCGGCCCCTGGGCCCGGGCCGCCTTCATGTCCGAGTCAAAACCAGCCCGCAGGGTGGACAATGCTTTGGAATTATTAAAAAAATCAAATGGATCGGCATAGGGCCGCAGGGACCGGTAGAGTTCCTGCGGTGGAAAATGAAGATCAGCCACCGACTCCCCGTAGCCGTTATAATTGAGCAATTCACCTAGCTCACGCAGTATGGCAAGTCGGGCGTCATCCAGGTCAAGCGCGGTGGCCGCAAGACGCGCGGCCTCATGGAGATTGTCGCCAAAGGCCGCAACTATGGCCCAGGCCCGAAATCGCCCGGCCAGCAAACGATCAATAATCAACGAGGTGCAGACCTCGGGGTCCGGATCAATATGGGCCGTAAGCCCCGGGCTATCCGGCAGGTCGCCGGCAAAGTGGTGATCGGCGTAGAACACTTGACAGCCACGCCCCAGCAAATCGACCAGGGCCGCCTTATTGGAGTCCATGGAGATGTCAAGCACCGTCAGCGTATCATTGGCAGAGGCTAACAGCCGTAGCCGTTCCAAGAGGGCAATGTCGCGCTTGACGCCAGTGACCAGTTCCGCCTCCGGCTTTGGCTCGGCCAGTCGCAATTGATGCAGGGCGCAGATGCCATCGGCATCGCCATTAAAGATGTCGTAATGCATATTTTTTATCGACCAATGCCTTTCCATCCTCCTGCTGAAGACATCGTCTGACTGAGGCCGAGGACATTGCCCACCCCCTCCAGACTGAACATCAGGGTAACGCGGTAGGCATCATCCGGTGTCGTGGTGGCCTGCAAGGCCATGCCCCAACAGGCCGGCGAGTAGAGGAGCCGTAGCGAGGTGTCCGAGGTCTCATCAGTCTCCATGGAGTGATTGACAATGGCCTGGGCCAGCCAAAGCCTGGTCAGACGTACGGTCAAATCGAGATTGAGCTGATTGATGAATGTAGCAGGGTCATAACGATGCTCCATGAGCAGACGGTCGCCCCGTGGCGTCACATAGCTAGCCCCGACCTGCTGACGGGCCGCACCATCTCCATAAACATCAAGTGTGGTCTCGTAGATCAGTCTTAAGGAAGGCAACGGTTGCAGCCAGGACTCAAAGGCCACATCGGTAAAAATCCGGTGCTCCTCATCAATTGCCAGATCATCACGACGGGCGGCATGGATATCATAGGCCTGACTCAGGCGGGCATAGCCAAATTTCCAGGCAGAGCCGGTCGCATCCACCACATCCAAGTCATTGCTTAAGCCATAGGTCAGCAGATTCTCGGCCTCGATCCGGTCAATCCTGTCCAAAGAAGGCAGATCATCCTGACGTGCGGCCGGGACATAGGTATAGGCCAGCCCAGGGCGAAGCATATGGGTCAGCCGCCGGAGGCGCGGGCCGCTCATCTGAAAATCGCGCATCAGGATGGTGGAGGTGGCCAGCGTCCCGTCAGTTAGGGTCCGATTCAGAAGGCCATCGCCAGACCCAAGCCCAGACGCTGCGTTGTCATCCACCTGATACATGGTCTGCCGTAGACCGACAGCGGCGGTAGTTTCGAGATAGGGAGTGATGCGCAGCGGGGCCTTGAGGGCAGGGTGCAGATCCAGCCGCTGGCTCCCCAGCCCGTTGTCCTGCCAATAATAGACATAGCCGGAATCCCAGGTCAGATCGGTCGCTGCGGCCAAAGAGCCCAGGCCACGTCTGGCAGAGCCAGTTGGCCACAGTGGCCGACTGCCGGCAAAGGTGACGCTCGGCAACGACCATGGATGGCTGGCGGACTGGACTTCAGTGGGGTCGTTGATGCCCCGCACCTCGGCCCCAAGCGTCATTGCCGGCCACAACTTGGTCAGCTGGGCAGTGTTGGTCCGGGCATGGGTGGTCTTCGCCTCGAAGCCACGGCCAAATTCATTGACAAAAGCACCGGCACTCTCCGCATACCCAATCAGGCCGTCTTTGTACTCCTGGAGATAGTCCTGGTCCGAGACCAGATCAACATCGAGCTTGGCGCTCAGGTTGTTGCCAAAATCATGGTCCGCCTTGCCCCGTAGCCAGTAACGGTCGGTTGCGGTCCGGTAGATGCCGTCAGACTTGAAATCATCATTCGCGCTGTCCGTCAGGCGGTCGTTAAGGGCGCTGAGCGCCACGGTCCCTTTGGAGCCCAAGTCGTGGACATAGCGGAGCTCAGCGCCGGCCAGCGGTCCGCGTTCCGAGAGGCCGCCAGCATAGAGGGTCAGGTCATGACTTGGGGAGAGGCTGACAAAGAACGGCGCCAGGATACCGGCCCCGTCACGACTGCCTCCCGTCCACTCCGGCAGAAGCAGGCCGGTCTTACGCTTGGTATTGGTCGGAAAGGCGACATAGGGGGTATAGAACACCGGGACATCCTTGACCCGGAAGGTAGTGTGGGTGAAATGGGCGAAACCCTCCTGGGCGATATCGGCCCGGCTCCAGCTAAAACTCCAGGGCGGAGACTGACCATCTGCCGGTGCGCATCTGGTCACCCAGCCGTCCTCCAGGTGATAGGTAAGATCGCCGGTCTTTTGCACTTCCGCCCCGGCCAGATAGAGACTGCGTTTCGGAAAATAGATGGTGGCCCGTTGCATATGGCCGGTCTGCCTGTCGATGTCCAGATCAACCAGGTCGGCGGTGATATGCTCCTCTTCCGAATCGAGTACGGCATGGCCGCGGACCTTGACCAGGTTGGCGACCGGATCAAGCCGTATCCAGTCGCCGGTAATGGTCAAGGGCTTCGCCCCGCCGCCAGGGTCAGGCGCTCCGGGCTTGACAAGTTGCCCGGCCGAGGTCAGACCCTGCTTTACCAGGACTACGTTGCCTTCGGCAATGACACTGGCCGGATTGACAAAACGAGAAATCTTATCTGCCGTCACCTGCCAAGGCGAGTCAGGCACCGGGGCCTCAGCCGCCCAGACCGGCCCGGCCATCATCACAAAATGACCACAAAGGACGCAGGACATAATACGCAAGGCTGAAGGCATTGCAAAGGACTCGGCAAAGTCCTTCATCGAAGTGTCCGTTTGCCTGCAACGCCGCATCATCTGTCCTCAGACAAGACCGCGCCGGTGCTGCCGGAGGTGACCATCCTGGCGTAGCGGGCCGCGTAGCCGCTGGTGATCTTCGGGGCCGGGGCCTGCCAGAGCTTACGGCGGCGGGACAATTCCTCTTCCGCTACATCAAGGGTCAGGGCGTGCTCACGAATATTGATGACAATGCGGTCCCCCTCTTCCACCAGGCCGATGGGGCCGCCGACTGCGGCTTCCGGCGAGACATGGCCTATGCAGGCCCCCTGCGTGCCGCCCGAAAAACGGCCATCGGTAATCAACGCCACCGACTTGCCAAGCCCCATGCCGATGATGGCCGAGGTCGGAGACAACATCTCCGGCATGCCCGGCCCACCCTTGGGGCCGCAATAACGGATGATCACGACATCTCCCGGCTTGATCAGGCCGCCCATGATGGCGGATTGGGCCTCATCCTCCGAATTGTAGACCCGGGCCGGGCCGGAGTGGACCATCATCTCGTCGCTGACCGCCGACTGCTTGACCACCGCGCCATCCGGCGCCAGGTTGCCATACAGCACGGCGATGCCGCCCACCTTATGATAGGGGGCGCTGACCGGTTTGATGACCTCGTGGTCCCGCACCCTGGCCTTGGCCAGATTGTCGCCCAGGGTCTTGCCGGTGACGGTCATGACCTCAAGATGGAGGCCGGCCTTGGTGTTACAGAGTTCGGCCATCACCGCCTGGACGCCGCCAGCCTCATCAAGCTGCTGGAGGCTGTGGGGACCGCCCGGGATCAGGCTACAGACATGGGGGACCCGCTGGCTCACCTCGTTAAAGGTGGCAAGCGGCAGATCGACCCCCGCCTCCCGGGCAATGGCCGGTACATGCAGCACCGTATTGGTGGAGCAACCGAGCGCCATATCGACGGCCATGGCGTTTTCAAAGGCCTGGCGAGTGGCAATGTCACGAGGCTTGATGTCGTGCGCCAGGAGGTCCATCACCGCCATGCCCGCCTCCTTGGCCAGCCGAATGCGGGCGGCAGCCACCGCCGGGATAGTGCCGTTGCCGGGCAGGCCGAGACCGAGGGCCTCGGTCAAGCAATTCATGGAGTTGGCGGTGAACATGCCGGCGCAGGAGCCACAACCTGGGCAGGCTTGATCTTCAAGCTCGCTCAGTTCCTCCTCGGTCATGGTCCTGGCCCTGACCTTGCCGACCCCTTCAAAGACACTGACCAGATGGACGTCACGGCCTTGAAAACGACCAGTGAGCATCGGCCCGCCGCTGACCATGATGGCCGGGATATTGACCCGGAGCATGGCCATCAGCATACCAGGGGTGACTTTATCGCAGTTGGGGATCAGCACCAGGGCGTCAAAGGGGTGGGCCATGGCCATGATCTCGACTGAATCGGCGATGATCTCACGGCTGGCCAGGGAATATTTCATCCCCTTGTGGTTCATGGCAATACCATCGCAGACGCCAATGGTGCCAAAGGCAATCGGCGTGCCGCCCGCCATCCGGACGCCGGTCTTGACCGCATCGAGAATCCGGTCAAGATGGACATGACCGGGAATGATCTCGTTATGGGCATGAGCGATGCCGATCAATGGCCGACTGATCTCCTCATTGGTGTAACCCATGGCCTTGAACAACGAACGATGGGGGGCCCTCTCCATTCCTTTTTTCATTGAATCACTGCGCATGTTTTTCTTTCCTGGAGTTTAAATTTTCTTTTCGGGGGTCTTTTTTTTGGACTAAGTGCTGAGCATAAAAAAAATCTCAGCCATCGATACCTACTACTAGTCCTCAGTCCTCGGCAGTCAGTTCCTTAGTCCTAGTCCTTTCGCCGCTCAAACTTACGCTCAGGAGTTAGCCATGTCAAGGCAAAAGTCCCGGGCGCCAGAGCTTTCCGCCCGAGTCTTTCTTGACATTCCCACCAAGCAGTGTTATTTTCACAAAAGTTTACTGTAAATCTTCATCCGTCTCATCCGCACAGCCTGCCCCAAGGAGTACCCCTGATCGCCCCGGCAGACATCCCTGACAAGACACCTTAAACCCGAAAATGCCATCAATGGCCACCTGTAGCAGTCTGTTGCCGTAAACACCGGCAGCAGAGGCCAACCGGGAGGCTGCCATAGAAATTCATCAAAATTTTTAACCCCTCAAGGAACGCGTATCAATGACCACTGACACACCAGAAGTCCAAGAAGCCAAAACCAAACCAGAAGTCAAAAAAACCCGTCGTCCGGCCTCTCGCCGGTCACGAGGTAAAAAATCAGCCAACCCGGGGCAACCGCAGGATGCTGGCGCAACCGCCATGGAAAACACCGAGAAAACCGTCGCCAACATTGACACCCAAAAAGTATCAATGGCTCCTGAAACGCCAGCCACTCAAGGGCCTGACACCAAAACCGAGGCCAACAAACCTCGTCGTCCGGCCTCTCTCCGGTCACGAAATAAAAAACCGACCAGCCCGGGGCAACCGCAGGATACTGGCGCAACCGCCGTGGAAAACACCGAGAAAACCGTCACCACCACTGACACCCAAAAAGTATCAATAGTGATTGAAACGCCAGGCCCGCAAGGGTCTGAGACCAAAACCGAAGTCAAAAAGAGACGCCGTTCATCCTCACGCCGATCACGAGGTAAAAAACCGGCCAGCACGACGCAACCCCAGGACACTCCGACCGCCGAGGCCCAGTCCACGGACGAACCCGTAGCCACCCTTGATCCGCTACCGGAAGCCGCCTCCAGCACGCCAGCCGATGGACCCATCAAGAAAACAGGGCGAAAGAGAAAAAGGAATTCTTCAAAAAACAAGCAGGCCCAGTCCGCTCCGCAACTTGAGATTGAGCCCGAGACCACAGACGAAGATGACGGCAAACCCCGCTCCATCAAATTGCTGATCAACGCCGACGAACCGGAAGAATGCCGGGTGGCCCTGCTCGAAAACGGCAAGCTGGAATCATTCCATGTCGAGACTATGTCACGCGAGCAGCACAAGGGCAATATCTACAAAGGCCGCATCGTCTCCATCGAGACCAATCTGCAGGCCGCCTTTGTCGATCTTGGCACCGGCAAAAACGGTTTTCTGCCCTTTAACGAAATACACCCGGAATACTACCGCAAGGAGGTCTCACCGGACAGCCACTGGAAAAACCACAAAATCAAGGAGGTCCTTGCCGAAGGCCAGGAGGTCCTGGTGGAAGTCGTCAAGGACGTCACCGGCAACAAGGGCTCCAGCCTGACCACCTATCTTTCCCTGCCGGGTCGTTATGTGGTCCTGATGCCGGGCAGTGACTCCCATGGCATCTCCAAAAAAATCGACAAAGAAGAAGAACGTCAAAAGCTGCGCGAGATGCTGGACGCCTGCAACATCCCGGAAGGGGTCGGCTATATCATCCGCACCGCCAGCGACGGCATCACCAAGACCGCCCTGACCAACGACGTCCGCTACCAGATCAAACTCTGGCAGGACATCAAGGCCAAGGCCCTAAGTGAGCCCACTCCGGCACTGCTCTATAAAGAACAATCGATTATTGACCGCTTTCTGCGTGACCATTTTTCAGCCGAGATCGAAGAGATCCTGGTGGACAGTCAGGAGGCCTTTGATCAGGTCGACAGCTTCCTGGCCCTGCTGCCATCCGCCCAACGCAAGAAGACCACGGCCCGCCTCCACAAAGGGCCGCGACCGCTGTTGAATTCATATAACATCGAAGAACAGATCGACCAGATTTTCCAGCCGACGGTCAAACTGCCGTCTGGCGGCTCCATCGTCATCAATCCCACCGAGGCCCTGGTCTCCATCGACGTCAACTCAGGCAGCACCGGCCGCGACAAGAATTTTGAGGACACCATCTTCCTGGCCAATATGGAGGCCGCCGAAGAACTGGCCCGCCAACTGCGGCTTCGCGACCTGGGCGGTCTGATCGTGGTGGACTTCATCGATATGCGGCCGCTCGGCCACATCAAAGAGGTGGAAAAAAAGGTCAAGACCAGCATGAAACGGGACAAGGCCAAGGTGGATTTCACCAGGATCTCCAAGTTCGGCCTGATGGAGATCTCCCGGCAACGGATGGGGGCACCGATCCAGACCGGCAACTACCAGACCTGCGAGTACTGCCAGGGCCATGGCCTCGTGCGCTCGGTGGAGACCCAGGCCCTGGCCTTTCTGCGCCAGATCCAGACCGGCGTCACCCGGAAAAATGTCGCCACCGTCCACTGCCAGCTGCCCATGGAGGTGGGCCAGTACCTGCTCAACAAAAAACGGGCCGATCTGGCCGAGATGGAGAAGGAATACAAGGTCAGCATCATCGTCGAAACCGATGCCACCCTGAAACCCGCTCAGGCCAAGATTGAATTTATCAAGGTATAACGAATCAGCATACCACCCGTAACTTGAGTTCTGTCACATCCTCAAAGCCTTCCGGCATACTCCGGCACAATCTTTTTCAGGTGACAGATAAGCTGCGCCACGTCTCTGCTCTGGGCCGCCGCCTTCAAGATGTCCAGTTCATCCGTCAACCACTGCCACTCAACCATCCTGGCCTTGGCGAGCTTTAGTTTGGGATGCCCGGTCCCCATCAGTCCCTCGTTGGCATGGAAGACCTCTTCGAAGAGTTTCTCGCCAGGCCTGAGGCCGATGTATTGGACCTTAATGTCCTCGCCCACCCGCAGGCCGGAGAGCCTAATCATCTGCTCGGCCAATTCACGGATCAAAATCGGCTCCCCCATCTCCAGGACATAGATCTCGCCGCCCTGCCCCATGGAACCCGCCTGCAGGATAAGACCGACCGCCTCCGGGATGGTCATGAAATATCTGGTGATGTCCTTGTGAGTCACCGTAACCGGGCCACCCGCCTTGATCTGCTGCTCAAACAGTGGTACCACCGAGCCGGCGGAACCCAGCACATTGCCAAATCTGGTCGTGATAAATTTGGTCTTTGAGCGCTGTGCCAAATTCTGGCAATAGAGTTCGGCGATGCGCTTGGTTGCCCCCATGACGTTGGCCGGATTCACCGCCTTGTCGGTGGAGACCAGCACAAACCGTTTGGCGCCGAAACGGTCAGCCGCGTCGGCCACCACCTTAGTGCCTATCACATTGTTAAACACACCTTCGGCCGGGTTTTTCTCCAGCATGGGGACGTGCTTATAGGCCGCAGCATGAAACACCACCTCCGGCCTGAATTTTCTGAAGACCCAATCGACCCGGTTCTCTATCTTCACATCACCTAAAACGACAGCCAGATCAAGCTCAGGGAACCTGCCACGCAGCTCCAACTCAATGCTGTAGAGGTTAAACTCGCCATGTTCAAAGATAATCAGACGCTGCGGCCGCGCCCTGGCAACCTGTCGGCAAAGCTCAGCGCCGATGGAGCCGCCGCCGCCGGTCACCAGGACAATCTTCCCGGCCAAATATTCACTGATCGCGGCATTGTCCAGCTTGACCGGCATACGGCCAAGGAAGTCATCGACGGTGATGTCCCGCAGGTGCCGGGTTTCAATCTGTTGACCGGTAAGTTCAAGGACTGACGGCAGGGTCTTACACTCCAACCCTAGCCTTGCGCACTCGTTGACCAAGCCGATGATGGTCTCCCGACGGGCCGATGGAATGGCCAACAGCACCGTCTCGATGGCCAGCTGCCGATTTAAGACAGCAAGGTCGGCCAAGCCGCCTAGGACCCTGACCCCACGAATCTCCCGGCCAAGCTTTCGCTCATCATCATCTAAAAATCCCAATGGCTGATAGACAGTTAAGGCAAGAATGTCCCGCACCAATGACTCACCAGCCCGACCTGCCCCAACGATCAAGGCCCGCTTACCAGATTTTTTGTCAAAAAGAAAATGTCGGTCCTTGACGTACCGGTAGCAGATCCGCGAGCCGGACAAGGTAATAATCAGAAAAACCGGATAGAGGACAAAGACCGTCCGCGGCACTGTCCCCGCCCGTAAAAAAACGACCACGATAAGGGCGCAGAGCATAGAACCGACTGCCACCGACTGGATTATACGGACCAAATCAGGGAGAGAGGCAAACCGCCAAAACCCACGATAAAAGCCAAACATCCAAAACAATGCCGCCTGCATGGGTACAGCTACCATGATCAGCACCTTGGCAGGACCCCAATATATGTCCGGCACATCCTGCAAATTAAAGCGCAACCAATAGGCCAATAACAGAGCAACGGGCACACACAGCACATCATGGGTAAAGGCGGCCCATCTGTTAAAAAATATCCTGCTGATTGCAATTTTCATCAAGTCCAGAACCCCATTCCATCAAAACAATTTCCAACCATGCGCCCTGAAAAAAGCCCTGCCTGATCTAGCAAACATGAGGACATGCCGCCAACCCTTGCGGGCGGCGCCACCACCAGCGTGAACAATTTGCACCGACGGCACATAGACCAGGCGAGCACGCTGGCCCAGGCGCAGCGATAGATCAAAATCCTCAAAGTACATAAAATATCTCTTGGAAAACCCGCCGACCGCGTCCAGCAGTGTCCGACGAC
>JANNQL010000177.1:0-8529 GCA_031400755.1 Pseudomonadota bacterium
GCACAGCAGGTTGTTCCTGGAGCGATACCCAGCCGACCGACTATTACTTCATCGGCCTCCGGGCAGGAACTCCAACCCCAAAGACACTCTACGCCTGGGCCAAGGATGCGGCGGGTAACGTCTCGGCATCGGTCTCGGCAGCCACGACTATTACGCCTACTACGGTCAATTGTGACACAGTTGATAGCAATCTCAATGTTGACATTCCCTGCATCAATGCTGGTGGAGAATATTATCGGGTTAAGCTCAACAGATATCAAAATCCAGCCGATCCCTTTGGCTTCTATTGGTCGCTTGGCGAGGTAGCCTTAACCGCAGGCAATGATGGCTATTGCGACAGTGTTTATGATAATGGTTACTATGCCGAAAGTGTCCACATTCCTAATATGATGGTGATTATGTCCTGCGTTGCTGTCAATGGGGTTGAATATTACGTGGAACTAAATCAATATGTGAACACTGCAGATCCCTCTCAGTTTTACTGGTGGCTTGGAACTGCTGTGCAAATTCGTCCTTAACAGAGAGAAAAGCACAATGGGGACTAAGCCATTGTAAACAAATAGGCTGCTCAGCCAATCCCCACCTGTTTCATCAGCCCGTGTCGGTACTGGGTGAAGATCGATGATTTTGAGATGAAGCCCAGATAGATGTCGTTGTTTAAGACCGGCAGGTTCCACGATTGGCTGGTATCGAATTTTTTCATCGCCGATTGCATCGTGTCGTTGATCTGGACCGTGGCGGCCGGCACCTTCATCAGTTGCCGTACCTGAATAACGTCGTATAAATCCTGTCTGAACATGATCTCGCGGACATCATCCAAGTTGATGAGGCCGTTAAAGACCCGCCCTTCTGCGACCACGGCAAACAGATTACGTTTGCTGGCCTTGATCGCCTCCACTAAATCGCCGAGAGTAGCCTCGGGCGCGATGCTCACAATATCCCTTTCCAGAAGGTGCTCAATTCTCATCATGGTAAGGATGTTCTTGTCCTTATCGGCGGTAAAGATTTGCCCCTTGGCCGCCAGTTTTTTAGTATCCATCGAAAACGGCTCGAAATGCCTCACCAACAGAAACGATATGGCGGAGACGATCATCAGCGGAATAATCAGCTCATAGCCTTCGCCGAATAAGGGCGGAAACAAGAAACACAGGAGGGCCAGGGTGGTGCCGCCCAGCAGGGCGGTGGAAAAGGCATTTTTCTGGTGTCGGGCGAAGAAATGCTCAATGTGGCCGGTGGTCCGGGCATAGTAGAGCGAGACCGCGCCGCACAGCAGGCCGAGACCGAGGTAGAAAGGGACGTTGTGATAGTTGAAGTCTTGCTTGAGGGTGAAGGTGAACAAAATGGCCTCGTTTAAAATCACCTTGTTGGCCAAGGCCCCGCAGACCGCCGCGATGATCAGCGGGATAAATTCGGTAATCGACACCTCGGCCAGCAAGACTTCTATGGCAAAGACCACCCCGGTGATCGGGGCGTTGAAGATGGCGGCAATGCCGGCCGCCGCCCCTGCCGCCAGCAGCAAGGTCCGGTCCTTGTAGTTCAAGGACAAATGTTTGCCGAGGTTTGAGCCGATTGCCGAACCGGTGACCAGAATCGGCGCCTCCAGCCCGACTGAACCGCCAAAACCTACGGTAATGGCGCTGGTGATCATGTGGGAGTACATCTTTGTCTCGATGGACAAAGCTGGCCTTCTGGGCAATCTCATAGAGGATGTTGGCGATCCCCTTGCCGATCTTGCCCTTAAACAGGGTGTTGACGATCAAGACGGTAATCAGGATGCCGACCAGTGGGGCAGCGAGCAGGAAAAACTGGCGGTTGGCGATGGTGAAGGTCGGATTGATCACTACCTGCAGGTAATGGACCATGGTCTTGAGGACGACCCCGGCCAGACCGGCCAGAAAGCCCACCACGATACAGGACAGGATCAGAAACTGCGACCTGGACAACCTGGCGTGCAGCCAGTTGATGAGCAGTAAATGCAGGTCGTGCGTGGAGAGGCTCATGTGGGCCTCGATCCTCCTGTCATGGTGCCAATACCTTTGCGCATCAGCCTCTGTAGCCCGTCAAAGTAGGTATAGAACACCGGGGTGACATAGAGGGTGATGATCTGGGAGAAGAGCAGTCCGCCGACCACCGCCAGGCCCAGAGGACGGCGGGATTCAGCCCCGGCGCCCATCCCGATGGCAATGGGCAGGGTGCCCATGAGGGCGGCCATGGTGGTCATCATGATTGGCCGGAAACGAATGCTGCACGCCTCAAGGATGGCCTCAAGCGGTGCCTTGCCCTCCTTACGCTCGGCCTCGAGCGCAAAGTCGATCATCATGATGGCATTCTTCTTGACCACGCCAATCAGCATGATCAGCCCCACATAGCTGTAGACCGAGAGTTCGGCCTTGAACAGGTACAAGGTCAAGAGCGCCCCGAAGCCGGCAAAGGGCAGTCCTGAGAGGATGGTCAAGGGGTGGACAAAACTCTCGTAGAGGATCCCCAAGACGATATAGATCACCAGTATCGCCAGCACGAGAAGGGCCAGCAGCCCGGCCTGCGAGGACTTGAAGGCCTGGGCCGTGCCTGCGAAGCTGCCGCTGATGGTGGGCGGCAGAATCCCCTGGGCGACCTTTTCCACCGCCGCTACTGCATCGCCAAGCGAGAAGCCGCTCTCGGTGTTGAAGGCCAGCGTCACCGCCGGCAACTGGCCGGAGTGGTTGACGGCCAGGGGACCAAGAGATTTCTTCGTAGTGACGGTGGAGGTAAGGGGGACCAAGCCGCCATTGGCGGAGTGGAGATAGAGGAGATCCAGGGCCTTGGGGTTTGACTGATACTCCGGCAGGAGCTGGAGTATCACCCAGTATTGGTTGGTCGGCGTGTAGATGGTCGACACCTGGCGGGCGCCATAGGCGTAATACAGGGTATTTTCGATTTGTTCGGCGGACAGACCCAAGGCCGCGGCGTGCTCCCGGTCGATGTCGATGTCGAGTTCCGGGTTTTTGAGCTGCAGGTCGCTGGTCACATCAAGGAGACCGGGGAGCTCTTTGAGCTTCGCCTCAAGCTGGGGCGCCACCTTATAGAGCTCTTCCAAATCCTGCCCCTGCAGGGTGTACTGGTACAGGCTCTTGCTGGAGGCCCCCGGCATCCTGATCAGCGGCGGCACCTGCGGGAAGGCGCGGATGCCGGGGATCTGGGCGAGCTTTGGCCGTAGGCCGGCAACGATCTGCTCGGCGCTCTGCTGACGCTCTTCCCGCGGTTTCAAGCGCATGAAAAAACGTCCCTGATTGCTGGAAGCGGAACTCCCTCCCGCCCCAGCGGCGGACATAAAGGCCGCGGTATTGGGTTCCGTGGCGACCACGGCGGCCAAGGCCTGCTGGTGACGGACCATGGCCTCAAACGAGATGCCTTCGGCCCCCTCGGTGCTGATGTTGATGCGGCCGGTGTCCTCCACCGGGAAGAGCCCCTTGGGGACGAGGCTGAACAAATGCACCGTGCCGGCCATGAGCAGGAGAGAAAAAACAACGGCCGTCTTGCGGTGGCGGACGAACCAGGCGAGACTGGTCTCATACCAACGCAGGACGCGAGCAAACATCCGCTCCGAGAGGTTGAACAGTCTCCCGTGCCTGACTTCGCCGTGCGGTTTCAGCATCCGGCTGCACATCATCGGCGTCAGGGTAAGCGACACAAAGCCCGAGATCAGGATGGCGGAGACAATGGTCACCGAGAACTCGCGGAACAGCCGGCCAATGATGCCGCCCATGAACATCAGGGGGACAAAGACCGCGGCCAGGGAGACCGTCATCGACAGGATGGTGAAACCAATCTCCTGGGCACCATCCAAGGCGGCCTGCATTGGTTTCTTGCCCATCTCGATATGGCGGACGATATTTTCGAGCATGACTATGGCGTCGTCCACCACAAAGCCTAAAGAGAGAGTCAGGGCCATGAGCGAAAGGTTGTCCAGGTTATAGCCACAGGCGTACATGACTGCAAAGGTGCCCACCACACTCATCGGCAAAGCGAGACTGGGAATCAGCGTCGCCGGGACATTGCGCAAAAAGATGAAGATAACCAATACCACCAGCCCGAAGGTGAGGAGCAGGGTGGACTGGACATCATCGACTGAGGCCTGAATGGTAAGTGATCGGTCGTACAGCACTTCCATGTCCACTGCGGCGGGGATCTGCTGTTTGAGCCCGTCCATGATATCCTTGACATCCTGGACAACCTTGACCGTATTAGTGCCAGGCTGACGCTGGATGGCAAGGACAATGCTCCGGGTCCCCTTGCCATTGCTGTAGTACCAGTTAGCAGTCTTGTCCTCCTGGACACTGTCGGTCACCTCACCCAGCTCACCCAAGTGGACCGGCGCCCCGCCTCGGTAGGCCACCACCAGCGCCTGAAAATCGGCAACTTTGGTCAGCTGGCCGGAGGCCTTCAGGGTAAGGGTCTTTTCCGGGCCCCATAAGGTGCCGGTGGGCAGGCTGACATTGCTTTTCTCAATGGCTGCCGTCACCTCGTCTAGGCCAATCCCCTTGGAAGCTAGGCGCCTCGGGTCAACCTGCACCCGCACTGCATACTTCTGGGACCCGTAGACCAGCACCTGCGCCACGCCCTGCACCATGGAGATCCGTTGGGAGAGCAAGGTCTCTCCATACTCGCTCAAGGTGGACAAGGGCAGGGTCTCTGAGGTGAGGGCCAGATAGAGGACTGGGTCGGCGGCCGGGTCAACTTTACGTAGCGAGGGGGTGACAATGTCCTTGGGCAGTTTGGGCATGGTCTGGGAAATCGCCGCCTGTACGTCCTGGGCGGCGGCATCGATATCACGCTCCAGGTTGAAGGTCAGGACAATGGTGGACGACCCCAGATTGGAGGCGGAGGTCATGGAATCGATGCCGGCGATGGTGGAAAATTGCTTTTCGAGCGGGGTCGCTACCGACGAGGCCATGGTCTCCGGGTCGGCACCGGCCAAGGAGGCCCTGACCTGGATGGTGGGGAAGTCCACATTTGGGAGATCGCTCACCGGCAGGGCCCGGTAACCCATGATTCCGAAGAGGAGGATGGCCACCATGACCAGGGTGGTGGCCACTGGCCGGCGGATGAAAAGGGCGGCGATGTTCAAGGGGTCTTCTCTCGCGCTGCAGGCTTTTCTTTATTGGCGGATGGCTTGTCCGGCGCGGCTTCAGAATCAGGGGTGGTCTTTTTCTCACCAGACTCGGCTAGAAGACCTGCTTTTTCAGTGACTTTGGCCCCTGGGCTCAACCGTAACTGGCCGTCAGTCACCACGGTTTCCTCAAGTTTGAGGCCTTCAGTGATCACGGTCTCTTCCCCGGCGGCGATCCCTGGTTTGACCAGGCGTACGGCTACCACGCCCTCCGCGTCCACGACATAGACATAGGCGCCTTTCTGGCCGGTCAGTACGGCCGAGGCCGGGACCACTAGAGCTGCTTTGAGGGTGTACAGGGTCATGGTCACGTCTACGAACTGCCCAGGCCACAGGGCGTGATCAAGGTTTGGCAGCTCCGCCTTTAAAGCGATGGTGGCGGTGGCCGGGTCCACGGCATTGTCGACAAAGACCAGCCGCCCACCCGGCGCTTCGCCTCCGCCGGGTGGCGATACTCTTACGCGCAGGGCCCCTTGCTCGCGGTATTTCATAATCTCGGCCAGTTTTTCCTCGTTTGCTGAGAAACGCACCAGGATCGGCTCAATCTGATTGACGACGACCAAGGGATCGGTGTCGTTGGCCTTGATCAGGTCTCCCTGCTTGGCAAGCAGACTGCCGGTCTGGCCGGCGAGGGGAGAACGGACCTCAGTATAGCCGAGCTGAATTTCAGCGATCTCAATGGCGGCCTTGGTGGCTTCGGTTGTGGCCTGACTGGCATCGAGTACGGCCTGGGCCGCGGTCAGATTCGTCGTCCGTTGCTCATACTGCTCCCTGGTGACAAAATCTTTCTGCACCAGTTCTTCATAACGCTTGGCCATGACGCCTGAGTTTTTTAGTTGGGCCTCGGCGCTCCGCTTTTGGGCCTCGTCCCGGGCCAGGTTGGCCCGCAACTGCTTGAGCGCCGCCTTGAACGGCGTCTGGTCGATGACAAACAGCACCTGGCCGGCCTGGACAAAGGCCCCTTCCCGGAAACGAATTTCGGTCAGGATGCCGCTGATCTGGGCCCGGACCGGCGAGGACTGCGATGATTCCACGCCGCCTACGGCCCGGAGATCCACCGGGACATCCGCAGTTTTGGCCTTCGCCGTCAGCACGGGGACCGGTTGGTTCTTTTTTTTGTCAGCCAGCCCCGGCTTGTCCTGCCCTCCGCCTTTGCTACAGGCGGACAGCCCAACGGCTATCATCAGCAGGGGGAGCCCCAGCCACAGAAGGCTGTATTTCATTGTTATTCTATTGGTCTTATTCATGAGTTTTGCCGTGGCGTCTCGCCATCGTAATTGTTTGGGTGCCAAAAGGGCCTGTTGTCCAGGATTGTAAATGTTTATCATCATCTGCTACGCCAGCGGTGCTGGTAACATTTACTCGCCATCAATGCTCAACAAGCCGCTGTCATGGGCAAGCTGGGCCATGGCGGTGCGCCATTGCCAGGCCGCTTGCACCCCCTGGGCACGGGCTGAAGCCAAGGCAGTCTGGGCGGAGACCAATTCCAGAATGGTTCCCACCCCCTCCTTATAGCGTGCTGCCGCCACCTCCTCCGATTGCTGGGCACTGGCCAGCAGGTCCTCAATGCCTTGCACCTTTTCGATGGCAGTCTGCAGGGTGTAATAGGACTGAAAGACCTGGATGACCACCTGCTGTTCCATGGCGATGCTTCGTTCGGCCTGGGCCTCTGCTTCGGCTTCGGCTTTGGCGGTGTCATAGGTGTTGGCATAACCGGTGAACAGGGGGACGCGCAAGGTAAGGCCGGCGGTGTACATATCCTCCCGTCGGTCAAAAGGGCCATTGGCCGCATCGGTATCGATCTGGAACCAAGTTGCCGTAGCCGCGCCATTCAGGGATAGGGTAGGCAGGCCATCGGCGCGAGTTTTTTTGGCCTGGGCGGCACTGGCCAGGTATCGGGCTTGGGCTGCGGCCAGGTCCGGACGTCTGGACAAGGCGGTGCCAATCAGTTCATCCACTTGCTGGTCGATCGTATCCGGGGTGATTTGGCCGGGATCGTCTTCAATGTCAAAGGGCAGATTGGCCGGCACCCCCATGGTCGTCGCCAGCGCCCCCCTGGTAGTGAAAATTGCGCCCTGGGCGGTCTGTAGCGCCAGTCGGGCTTGAGAAAGGGCGGTCTTCATCTGCAGGACATCGGCAATGGTCGCGATCCCGGCCTGGTGCAGGGCCTCGGCTGCCGCCAGGTGCTGCTCGTTGTCTTTGAGGTCGGCCTGGCTGGCCACGACCACGGCCTTGGCGGCCATATACTGGAAATAGGCCTTTTGTACGGACAGAATTATATCCTGGAGGGTAGCATTGTGGCTCCAGTTGGCGGCCACGAGAGACTGCAAGGCCTTCTCCCGGCCAGCATCCCGCCCGCCAAAGTCGAAAAGCAGCCAGGACAGCCCAAGGCCAGGGCCGCGACTCTGTTGGTTGGTATCGGTTGCAGCGTGGCTGTCGTGGGTGTCCTTTAGGCCAATGGAGCCATCCAGGCTTAAGGCCGGTAAATAGGCGGCCCGAGCCGAGCCAAGGCCGGCGGCAGCGGCCCGGGCATCAGCCCACGAGGCCTTGGTGACCGGATTGTTGCTGAGGGCGACATCCAGGACATCGGCCAGGCCAAGGCGCTGCTGGTCAAGGGAAGGCGGGATGGCGGCCGGCTGCTTGGCCAAGGCGGTCGGCGTGGATACGGCAGTGGCGGGTGGTTTCCAGAAAGACCGGGCGCTTGGCGCTGTATCCTCAATTTTCCCGTCAAGAGAGTGCGGAACACAGGCCGAAAGCATTATAAATAACGATAACGCAAGCCTCTGGCAGCAACGAACAGCCCCTGGCCTAAAATTAGGAAAGCAGTCCATGACCGAAAACAGAGAAGTGGTGAAAGGCCCTTTTGTCTTAGGGGAATAGGTCGTTGGAGTAGGAAATACTCCATCTGGGAGGTTGACTTTCTTGAATGCCACGTTTTGTCTGGTTGGTTTTGACTGGCCGGGTATTGTTATGGACTTATTATCCTGATTAAGGCACAGGATACAATATCGTATATTTGTCAATTGAGGCCCGGAAATGAAGCGGACTGCCGGGCTTACCACTTGGCGGGGACAAGCGCTGGCCAACAAAAGTTTAGGAACAGGGCGGTTTGAGATCGTCTTAAGAGGCATCAAAGGCGTGATCCGGCTGCCCCAGTCAGCCATATACAGCGTGCCAGTTGCCATGTCAAGTGCCATGCCGGTTGGGGCTGGATTGATGCTGTTGCAACAAAAAAAGCAAGGCCAGTCACGACTCGACTGGCCTTGCTTTTTTGCTACGGGTATGAGTGAGTAGCCTGATTCGGATTGACGCCAGCTTGATGAAGGCAGGGTAGATCGAATAATTCGCGGCTCCAGTTTGGGAGCTTGAATCTCGGCTAA
>JANNQL010000178.1:0-12133 GCA_031400755.1 Pseudomonadota bacterium
GGACGGTTTCGAGGTCTGTCGCCGGATCTAGGAGGATGAGGCGCTGCGCGGCATTCCGGTGGTGATGATTACCGGCTATGCCGCCAAGGAGAATCGGATCAGGGGGATCGAGGCCGGGGCCGAGGAGTTCCTCGGGAAGCCCTTTGACAGCGCCGAGGTACTGGCCCGTGTCGCCATGCTGCTCAAGGTCAAGGGCTTAAACGACCAGCTTGCCACCGCTTATCAGCATATCAACAGCCTGATCCGTTATGGTCAGCAGCTTACCGCGCGCTTCGACCCGCTCAATTACGATGTCATGGCCGGGATAACCAGTGTTGTCAAACAGTTGGTCGCTGGCTCTCCCCAGGTCAGTGATAACCCGCAGGTGGTGCTGGCCCGGCTGCAGGCTGTGAGTCAGGACTGCCTCTTTTATTGCCGTCAGGATGCGGGCGGCATCCTGGTGACGAGCCAAATGCCGGGTTGCGGCTGTCAGGCTCTGAAAACGATTGTCGGCAAGGCCGAGATGGTCTGGATGAATCAGGCCGACCTTGCAAAAGGTCCCGGGGCGTTATTTGCCGCCGCCATGTCCGAGCAGGGAGTGGTCCCGGTCAATTTGGTCTGCCACCTGAGCGAGACCATTACCCTCTGCGCCATGAATTATGGACGGGAGGTCACCCGCTATGACGCCGAGGTCTTGAACAGTGTGGCGACGCAAAGCATCTTCCTGTCCTCGTTGGCGGCCCAGGTCAGAAATACCGAGGACGCCTTCGCCTATACGGTCTATGCCCTGGCCAGGGCGGCCGAGGTCAACGACGACGATACCGGTGACCATATCCTGCGGGTTGGCGACTACTGCGCCCTGCTGGCCCGGCGGCTGGGAATGCCCGAGGAGTTTATCGGCCTGATCCGGCTACAGGGGATAATGCATGACGTCGGTAAGATCCATGTTTCCCCGGCAATTCTTAAAAAACCGGGACGGCTGGAACCGGAGGAGTTTAAGGCCGTGCAGCAGCATACCTTGGCCGGGGCGACTATCGTCGGCAATCATGTCCGGCTGACCATGGCCAAGGACATCGCCCTCTATCACCACGAGCGCTTCGATGGTAGCGGCTATCCGTATGGCCTGGCCGGCGAACAAATTCCGATCGAGGCGCGTATACTCAATCTCGCCGATCAGTACGACGCCCTCCGCAACAAGCGGTGTTACAAAGCGGCCTTTGATCATGAAACCACCTGCTGGATCATCACCGAAGGCGATGGCCGCACCATCCCCCAGCACTTCGACCCGCAGGTCCTTCAGGCCTTCCGTGAGGTGGCGGGGCAGTTCGTCGAGACTTACGAGGCCCGCCAGGGGTGATAAGGGTGGGTGATGGTGATAGGAAGTTGCTTTTTGGTCGAGTTTGGTGTGGGGGAGGCACCGAAAAATCCTTTAGAAATCATTTGTTTCATCAAATTCGGGAAGGTCTTCAACAGGAAAAGGTCATATCTGACCAGTTAACGAACTGAAAGTAAAAACACGAATGGAGGGTAGTTATGAAATTAATCGAAAGTAAAGGAAAAGCGCCGAGGCAAGACATAACACCGAAAAAGATAAATAAAAAGGATCGGAACAAGGTTATTCAGTTGGGAGAAGGGCATTCTGCATGCTTTGGATTGGGCAGGGATACTTGCCGACAGACAGAAGATTGCCACATGCGCACATTATGTCTGTCTGGTTGGCAATGTCTTTTTGGTTTAGAGCGAAGATAATCCCCTGACCGCCTTCACCTCCGTTTTGTTTTTTCACATTACTTTTTGGGGTATTTTTTTAACCGGCCTCGTTCGACTCCCCTCCCTTAATTATTTCATTAGATCCGTGCTGAGGTAACGTTCGCCGGTGTCCGGCAGGATGACGACGATCTTCTTGTTTGTGTTTTCCGGGCGCTTGGCGATGGCCAAGGCGGCAAAGGTGGCGGCGCCTGAGGAGATGCCGGCCAGGATGCCTTCCTGCGTGGCCAGGTCTTTGGCGCAGGCAATGGCCTCTTCGTTGGTGACGGTGAAGATCTCGTCAATGATCTTGGTGTTGAGGACGTCCGGCACGAAGCCGGCGCCAATTCCTTGGATTTTATGGGGGCCGGGTTGACCGCCGGAGAGGACGGGCGAGGCGGCTGGTTCCACCGCCACGGCCTGGAAATCGGGTTTACGTTTTTTGATGACCTCCGCCACCCCGGTAATGG
Source organism: Pseudomonadota bacterium (assembly GCA_031400755.1). Classification (GTDB taxonomy): domain Bacteria; phylum Desulfobacterota; class Desulfobulbia; order Desulfobulbales; family VMSU01; genus VMSU01. The sequence continues at coordinate 2,196 of JANNQL010000178.1, forward strand.
TGCCGCCGGTGCCGACCCCGGCCACCAGGATATCGACCTCACCGCCGGTATCGTCCCAAATCTCCAAGGCCGTGGTCTGGCGGTGGATTTCCGGGTTGGCGGGGTTGGTGAATTGGTTGGGCATGAAGGAGTTTGGAATTTCGGCGGTGAGTTCCTCGGCCTTGGCAATGGCGCCCTTCATGCCTTGCGCCCCTGGGGTCAGGACCAGTTCGGCGCCCAGGTGTTTGAGGAGAATCCGTCTTTCCAGGCTCATGGTGTCCGGCATGGTCAAGATCAGCCGGTAGCCGCGGGCGGCGCAGACAAAGGCCAGGGCGATGCCGGTATTGCCGCTGGTGGGTTCGATGATGGTGGTGTCCGGGTGGATTTTTCCTTGGGCCTCGCCGGCGTTGATCATGGCCGCCCCAATCCGGTCTTTGACGGAAAACATGGGGTTCATAGACTCCAGTTTGGCGAAAATCGTCGCTTTGCCTTGGCTGTTGATGCGGTTTAACTGGACGAGTGGCGTCTTGCCAATGGTCTGGGTCAAGTCTGAAAAGATGGTGGTCATGGTGGTCCTCCCTTATATGTTTTCTAGTTGTCGCTTTTTTTGTGTTTGCGCCCGATAAAGGAAAGCTCCGGTCGTTTCAGCAGGACCTTGGTGTCGGGCGGCACACTTTCGGTCAGCCAGATGTTGCCGCCGATGATTGAGCGGGCGCCAATGTTGGTCTCGCCGCCAAGGATGGTGGTGTTGGCGTAGATAATGACATCGTCTTCGATGGTCGGGTGTCTTTTAAGGTTGCGGAAGCGTTCGCCGGCGTCATGGGGTAGGGACAGGGCCCCTAAGGTTACGCCTTGGTAAATCCTGACCCGATTGCCGATTTCAGTGGTCTCGCCTACCACCACGCCGGTGCCGTGGTCGATGAAAAAACTTTCGCCGATGGTGGCGCCGGGGTGGATGTCGATGCCGGTCAGGCTGTGGGCATGTTCGGTCATGATCCTTGGCAGGGTCGGTACTTGCAGGCGGTGCAGGCTGCTTGCCATCCGGTAAATGGAGATGGCGAGCAGCCCTGGATAGCTGAAGATGACCTCGTCCGGTCCCTTGGCGGCCGGGTCGCCATCCATCGCTGCCTTGATGTCCATGGACAGCAGGGCCTCGATCTGCGGCAGGTCCTTTATGAAGGCCAGGGCGATCTGGTGGCCGCGGTATTTGCATTGGCTGCACGGTTTATGGGAGCGGAAACAGTCGTGCTGGAGGGCCAAGACGATCTGTTTGCTGAGGCTCGCGTAAAGTTCAGTAGTCTCCTGGCCGATTATGTATTCCAGGTTGCTGCGGTTGAGGATGGTGGACGAAAAGTAACCGGGGAAGAGGATGCAGCGTATCTTGTGGATCAATTGGACCACCGATTCATGGGACGGCATCGGGATCGGCCCCAACTGTTCGGTGATCTCCTTGCTCTCCCAAGCCTTGACCAAGAGCTGGACAACGCTCGGGATGTCTTGGAAAAAGTGACTGATTTCCTCTTCTTCGTCTATGCAGATATTGGTGTTGATGAGGTTCTTCATGTGCTTTTTATTTGTCTCCTATCAGAAAGATGCCGTAGGTCGCCCGGATGGTGGGCAGGACGCTGATTATGCATCCTTGACGTTCTTGGTTGTTGGTGTTGATGGCGACCTCTTTCAGAATGGTGAAACCGGCCTTGTCGGCGAATTGTCTGAAGTCTTTGATGGTGATCACCCGGATATTTGGGCTGTTGTACCAATAATAAGGCAGCTGGCTGGTGGTGGGGGCCTGGCCCAGGAAAAAGAGCTGGCAGCGGCAGCGCCAGTGGCTGAAGTTCGGGAAACTGACCACCACCTTCCTGCCGATGCGCAGCAGGGTCTTGATCAGGGCCTCTGGTCCGTAGACCTGTTGCAGGGTCTGGCTCAGGACCACATAGTCGAAGGTGTGGTCGGCGTAATCCGTGACCTCTTCATTGATGTCGCCATGGATGACGGTGAGTCCCTTGGCGATGCACTGCTGGATATTGTCCTCGCTCAGGTCGATGCCGGTACAGGCAACATTCTTCTGATCACGCAAGAAACTCAAGAGTTCGCCGCTGCCGCAGCCTAGGTCCAGGACCTTGGCGCCCGGGGTGATCCAGGAGGCAATGACTTCTAGGTCAAAACGCATTTAGTCCCTTTGTGGTTTATTTGCGATAAGTTGTAAACAAAATTGTGCCTCAATTCACTGCCAGTAGAGGAAACCAACCACCAGGGACTTATACCCCTTGCTCAAGGGAGGCACTAAATTGAGTCATGCGTGCCAGGGTCAGGGTTGATACTCCTTCGCCATCCGCTCCAGAAAACCGCTCAGCATATCGGCCAGGCGCGGGTTGGGCAGCAGAAAGGCGTCGTGGCCCCATTCCGCCTCGATCTCGCAGAAACTGACGTTGATGTCGTGCTTTTTCATGGCCTTGACCATGGCCTTGGATTTGCGGGTCGGGTAGAGCCAGTCCGAGGTGAAGGAGACCACCAGGTAGCGGGCCCGCGCCTTGGCAAAGAGCGACTGGTGCTCGGATGTCCGTTTGCTGGTCAGGTCAAAATAGTCTGCCGCCTTGGTTATGTAAAGGAAGGAGTTGGCGTCAAAGCGGTTGACAAATTTCGTGCCCTGGTGGCGGAGGTAGCCTTCGACCTGAAAGTCGACATCGAAATTAAAGGAAAAGTCGTTTTTGTCCTGTAGGCGGCGACCGAATTTGTTGCGCATGGCGGTGTCGGAGAGATAGGTGATATGGCCGATCATCCGGGCTACCGCCAGGCCCAGGTCAGGCTTTTGGCTGCCGTAATAATCGCCGTGCCGCCAGTGGGGATCGGCCATGATCGCCTGGCGGGCCACCTCGTTAAAGGCGATGGCGAGTGCCGAGTGGCGTTGGGTGGTGGCCAGGGGAATGGCGGAGAAGACCATCTCCGGGTAGCTGACGCTCCATTCCAGGGTCTGCATGCCGCCGATGGAGCCGCCAATCACCGACAGGAGCTTGGCGATGCCCAAATAATCGATCAGGGCCTTTTGGGCCTTGACCATGTCGCCGATGGTGACCACCGGAAAGGTGAGACCATAAGGCCTGCCGGTCTTGGGGTTGATTGACGATGGACCGCTGGAGCCCATGCAACTGCCCAGGATATTGGAGCAGATCACGAAATAGCGGTCGGTGTCGATGGCCTTGCCCGGGCCGACCATGATCTCCCACCAGCCCTCCTTGTCTGCCCCGTGGTGGAATCCGGCAACGTGGGCATCGCCCGACAGGGCGTGGCAAATCAGAATGGCGTTGCTTTTGTCCTGGTTGAGTTCCCCGTAGGTCTCGTAAGCAAGAGTGACTTCAGCCAAGCACTCGCCACTTTCGAGCGCCATGGGGGAGGGGAGGGTGAAGAAATTTTTTTCAACAAGGCCGATGGATTGAATGCTCATAGTGCGAGAGGGGCACGGAAAATGGAAAAGGGTAACTACTTCAACCTTTACTCCACCCTCACCCTAGCCCTCTCCCTGAGGGAGAGGGGATTTTGTGGGGGAGGGAGGTCAGGAGGGGGATGGGTCGGAGTATTAATAGGCACCCAGCCTCTGTAAATCAAGATATTTAGTGCTCAAGTGCATAAGGCCTGATCAAGATCGTTAAGGATGTCCTCGATGTTTTCGATGCCGATTGACAAGCGGATGAAGGATTGGGAGACCCCGGCCGCCAACTGCTGGACTTCGGTCAGCTGGGAGTGGGTGGTGCTGGCCGGGTGGATGGCCAGGGACTTGGTATCGCCGACGTTGGCCAGGTGGGAGAAGAGCTGCAACCCTTTAATGAAGCGCTGCCCTGCCGCCACTCCGCCCTTGATCTCAAAGCCGACCATGCCGCCGAAGCCATTGCTCAGATATTTTAGGGCCTGGGCATGGGTCGGGTGATCCGGCAGGCCTGGATAGATGACCTTTTCGACCTTGTTGTGGGTCTGCAAGAATTTGGCGACGGCCATGGCGTTTTGCGAATGGCGTTCCATTCTGAGGGCCAGGGTCTCAAGGCCCTGCAGGAACAAAAAGGCGTTGAAGGGGCTCATGCAGGGGCCGAGGTCGCGGGTGAAGCGTGATTTGAGTTTGACAATGTAGGCCAACTGGCCGTACTCTTTGAGGTAATTCAAGCCGCCCCGGTAGGAAGGGTCGTCCTCGGTGAGTTCCGGGAATTTACCGTTGTCCCAGTTTGTTTGGCCTGAATCCACCACCAGTCCGCCGATGGAGGTGCCGTGACCGCCAATCCACTTGGTGGCGGAGTGGATGATGAGGTCGGCGCCGAAGCGGAAGGGTTGGCACAAGAAGGGGGTGGCGAAGGTGTTGTCGATGATGAGCGGGATGCCTGCTTCATGGGCGACCTTGGCCACTCCTTCGAGGTCGAGGACGTTAAGCTTTGGATTGCCGATGGTCTCGGCAAAGATGGCCTTGGTGTCCTTGTCGATTGCCTTCCGGAAGTTTTCAGGCTCGGGGTCGACAAAGCGGACGCCGATGCCGAATTTCTTGGGAAAGGTGAGGTCGAAGAGGGTGTAGGTGCCACCGTAGATGGTCTTGGAGGCGACGATATTGTCGCCGCAACTGGCGATGGTCAATAAGGCCATGAAGGTGGCCGCTTGCCCGGAAGACAGGGCGGCTGCCGCTAAACCACCTTCGAGTGCGGCAAGGCGCGACTCCAAGGCCTCGTAAGTGGGATTGGTGAAACGGGTGTATATCTCGCCGGGGAAGTCCGGTGGCTTGAGGGCAAAGAGATTGGCGGCCTGTTCTGTGCTGTTGAAGACATAGGAGGCGGTCTGGTAGATCGGCACCGCTCGGGCGCGGGTGGTGGGGTCTGGCGAATAACCGCTGTGCAGGGCCTTGGTGTTGAATCCGTATCGGTTGTCCATTGTCTTCCTCCAATCTAAGTTATAGATAAAAGATTTTGTTGAGCCGGGAAATGTTGTTAAGTTTCCGTGCATCTCACGGTCAATCACTTTAATTTTGCAGTATTTCTTTCGAGAAGTACAGTAATTCAACAGGTGAATATACTTTTGATGTGCTTCGCAGTATCTGTTTGGGGACAAGCAGGCGGGCTTTACAGGGCTGTGGCAGGTTAGGTCAGGCCCTACAGAAGAGAGGCCAAGACCTCACATTGACGGCAGATGCTCATTTTGTCCTTCCAGCTGCTTTGGGCCTGACATTCGCAGATGGTGCCATTGATGAACCAGCAGAGTTGTCCTGCTTGGAACTCCCAGGCCGGGCAATTCTTACGGCGGCTGGCAGGGCATTTTTTGACAACCCAGCATGGTCTCGGTTTTTTATCTTCAATCCGGACTCGGGACAAGAGGAAGAATACCTGTCGTTCAACATGGGAAGGGATTGACCGCCAGCCCTGCTCATAGCTGTGGACGGCTTTAATCGACACGCCAATCAGTTCGGCCAGTTGTTTTTGGGTTTTGCTTAATTTTTTTCTGACTTCAAGGAATTCTTTGCTGTCCATGCGTCCCTCAAGTTTCGGTTTGTATTATCTGTCGCAATTGATTTCGATTTTATTTAATACCACATGGTGGTAGGCCTTACAAGGATAATTTTTTTGTCCGCTTGGAGGTTGATTTGAAGAGAATTTTTTGTAGCAAACCCGATAGAATAAAAGTAATAATATATAAAAATATAGGGGTAATAGTGAGTAATCCCATTCGGAAGAGTCATGCGGGGTTGGTCGCGATCAATATGTTGGCCGCCTTAGTTTGGCCTGTAGTAGTTTATGGTGAGGAGACGCGCGTTATGAAATCTGTCCAAGAAAATACGGCGGCCGTTTTTGTGGCCAGGGAGATGGCCGCCGGCCGGCGGCCCAATCGGCTTATTGGTGAGAAAAGCCCCTATCTCCTGCAGCATGCCTTTAATCCAGTCGACTGGAATCCTTGGGGCGAGGTCGCCTTTGCCCAGGCCCGCCGCGACAACAAGCCGATTTTTCTTTCCATCGGTTACTCGACTTGCCACTGGTGTCATGTCATGGAACGTGAGTCGTTTGAGGACCCGGGGCTTGCCGCTATTTTGAACCGCTATTTTGTCAGCATCAAGGTTGACCGTGAGGAACGTCCCGATCTCGATCAGGTCTATATGACCGTGACCCAGGCTATGACCGGCAGTGGCGGCTGGCCGATGTCGGTCTTTCTGACCCCGGACTTGAAGCCATTTTACGCCGGCACTTATTTCCCGCCCCAAGGCGCCTATGGCCGACCAGGATTCGCCGACCTTCTGGAGACGATTCATAACGCCTGGCAGCGAGACCATGAGGCGATCGGCCAGCAGGCCGCTACTATGGTGCAGCGCCTTGGCGAAGCGCAGACTCCCTCGGATCAAGTGGCGAAGGTAGATGATGAAACTGCCTCTGCTGCTGCCGTCCAGTTGACCCGGGGCTTTGATAAGCAAAACGGCGGCTTCGGTAATGCCCCGAAATTTCCGCGGCCTGTTGCGATGAGTTTTTTATTGCGCTACGGGCAGCGGACCGGGGACGGGCAGATGCTCGATATGGTCTATGAGAGCTTAAGGAAAATGGCCGCAGGTGGGGTGTGGGACCAACTGGGTGGCGGCTTTCATCGTTACTCGGTGGATGCGGCTTGGCGGGTGCCTCATTTTGAAAAGATGCTCTACGATCAGGCCCAGCTTGCCGTGCTCTACCTTGAGGCGGCCCAACTCAGCCATGAGCCGTTTTTCAAGGAGGTGGCGGCCCGGACCCTTGACTATGTCCTGGGCTCCATGCGTGATCGGGCAGGAGGTTTTTATTCGGCCGAAGACGCCGACAGTCCTGTGCCTGAAGAACCTAAAAAACAAGGCGAGGGGGCCTTCTATCTGTGGACGGACAAGGAGATCGGCGCAGTTTTAAGTAAAGACGAGGCCGCCATGGTCAGCTACCGTTTTGGTGTCAAAGCGGACGGCAATGCCCCGGACGATCCCCACGGCGATTTTCGCGGTAAAAACATCCTTTTCTTGGCAAAAAGCATCAGTGAAACTGCCCGGACATTTGAAACTGACGAGGCGCGCGTGCACGTGATCTTGGCTGCGGCATTAAAAAAAATGCAGGAGGCCCGTGACAAACGGCCCCGCCCTCATCTTGACGATAAAGTCCTGGCCAGTTGGAATGGTCTGATGATCAGCGCCTTGGCCAAGGGTGCCTTGGTACTGGGCCAGGACCGTTACCTCAACGCTGCCGAACAGGCCGCAGGCTTTCTGCGTGATCAGATGATAAACCCCGCTTCCGGCAATTTATGGCATCGCTATCGGGATGGTGAGGCCGGGATTGACGGTCTCCTTGAGGATTACGCCTTCACCGTCCAGGGGCTTCTCGATCTCTATGAGGTATCTTTCAATTGGTCATGGCTGGAATTGGCGCTAAAGCTTACCGAAAGGCAGATCGCCCTGTTTGAGGACGAAAAGCAAGGCGGCTTTTTTGAGACCTCGGGCCAGGACCAATCGCTCATTATGCGGATGAAGGGTGATTATGACGGGGCGGAACCGGCCGGGAACTCAGTGGCGGCCTTGAATCTCCTGCGCCTTGGACGTATCTTGGGCTCTGATCTCTTTTTGTCCAAGGCTGAGAAAACTATTTTCTCCTTTGCCGGTCAATTGCACCAGTCCCCGAGTGCCTTGCCGCAGATGTTCTCGGCCTATGAATTCAAGCGTCAAAAACCAATGCAGATTGTCATTGCCGGGGAAAAAGGCGCTGCCGATACAAAGGCCATGACAGATGTTGTGGCTGACCTCTTTCTGCCCAATAAGGTGATGATGATGGTCGATGGTTCACAACTGCCGAGCTCTTTGTCGGAAAGGTTGTCGTCGCTTGCGTACATGAGCAGGCAGGACGGCAAGGCGACTGCCTATGTCTGCGAGAACTTTGCCTGCCAGCAACCCATCACGGAGGCCCAGAGCTTACGGAAGGTGCTGCTTAAATAACAAATTGACTTTTTAGACGATGGATATTAAACAGCAGAGGACAAAAAAAAATCAGAAAGGGACTAATAGACGAACAGTCTAAACTACCTGACAAGTTACTAATACAAGAGATGACACGGATGAGCGAGATGGGGTTTTGTCTCGTTCTTTTTTTTAGCCTATTTGATGCAGCAAGCATTTTTTGACAAAGAACACATTTATGAGAGAAAAAAGATCACGATATGCCGAGGCCGGCGTGGATATTGATAAGGCCAATAGCTTTATTGATAAGATTAAGCCTTTGGTGTCGGCAACATTTCAGCGCGGTGTCTTGACGGATATCGGTGGTTTTGGTGGCCTGTTCGCCCTGGGCAATGGTCGTTATAAAGACCCGGTGCTGGTTTCGTCCACGGACGGGGTTGGCACCAAACTGAAGATTGCGGAATTATGCCAAAAACATGATACCATCGGCATTGATCTGGTGGCGATGTGTGTAAACGATATTGTCGTCTCCGGGGCCAGGCCCTTATTTTTTCTCGATTATTTCGCAGTGGGCAGCCTTGATGTCGAGCAGGCCACCGATGTGATCAGAGGGATTGCCAAGGGTTGCGAGTTGGCGAAATGCTCCTTGATCGGCGGCGAGACCGCTGAGATGCCGGGTCATTATGCCCCTGGTTCTTATGACCTGGCCGGGTTCACTGTAGGTATTGCCGAGCGTGATGAAATTATTGACGGCGCTGAAATCAAGGTTGGCGACAAGCTGATCGGCCTGGCCTCAAGCGGCATTCATAGCAACGGTTATTCACTGGTGCGGAAGATTTGCTTTGATGAACTGGGGCTGTCGGTCACAGACCAGGTGCAGGAGTTAGGCTGCAGCCTTGGCGAGGCCTTACTCAAACCGACCAGGATTTATACCGAAACTGTCTTGAACGTTATCAAAAATTTTCACGTCCACGGCTTGGTGCATATCACCGGCGGGGGATTCACCGATAATATTCCCAGGGTGTTGCCGGCTGGTTGCAAAGCGGTGATTAAAGATGGTTCCTGGCCGAAACAGCCGATTTTTGATTTTCTGCAGAAGAAAGGTGATATCTCGACTGACGAGATGTTTAGGACTTTCAATTGCGGGATCGGCATGGTCCTGATTGTCAAGGCCAAGGAGGTCGATGACATCCTGAGTCAGTTGACGGCCTTAGCTGAGTCCCCCTACCTGATTGGCGAAATTGCTCCCCGCAAGGATGACGCCGATGTCCACGTTGAGATCGTTTGACCTCCGCAGTTATAATCTTTCCCCTCCCCCCTCATCTGTCTTGAGATTGACTTACTGACTCCAGGGGGCTTCCTTTGATCGGTTGCTTGTTTGCTTCTAAATCCGATTTGTACGGGCAGGATCCCTTGCGCCAGGGCATATGTGCTTGCGGTATAGGGATTTGTGCGTCCTCAATGCATGCTTTGCCGACTCTCCATCGGCTATTCTTTCGGGCTGTTCGCGGCGATAATTGCGCTGACTAAATGGGCCGGCACCTCTTGGTAATGGGAAAATTCGGTGCTGAATCGTCCGCGGCCGGCGGTGATAGCGGTCAGGGTCGGGGCATATTCCATAATTTCGACCATCGGCGCCTGGGCAGAGATTACTTCAAATTTTTTTTCGGAATCCATGCCCATCACCTTGCCACGCCGACTGTTTAAATCGCCGATTACGTCGCCGACGCATTCCTTGGGGACCTGGATGGCCATGGTGGAGATGGGTTCGAGGAGGATCGGGCTGGCCTCCATCACCCCCTTCTTGAAGGCCATGGAACCGGAGATCTTAAAGGCCATTTCCGATGAATCGACGTTGTGAAAGGAACCATCGACTAAGCCGACCTTGACATCCACGACCGGATATCCAGCCAGGATGCCATGGGCCATGGCCTCCTGTACGCCTTTGTCAACGGCCGGGATGTATTGGCGTGGGATGACGCCGCCGACGATCCGGTCTTCAAACAGGTAGCCGCCACCCCGAGGCTGCGGTTGCGCCACGAGATGGGGA